>CAZYCD010000289.1:0-5163 GCA_964645345.1 uncultured Micromonosporaceae bacterium | reverse complement strand
GGGGATCGTAGCTGCCGCACCGGCCCGGGAGGGCCTGGGAGCACGGGGCGCGGCCTTTCCGGCCGCGCCCCAATTCCTTTTCGCGCCCCGTTTTCCGTGCCGCGTTTTCGCGCATCCCGCATCCGCACAGCCACCTCCGATCACCCCCACAGCCACCCTCGCTACTGTGAGCCTCCGGTACCGGCCTTCGGGTCGCACGACGGATGCGGCACAGTAGATGAGTGGTGAACACATGACGACGGTCGAGGCAGCCGCCGCCGAGCAGGCGGGGGAGGGTCCGCCGTCCGCCGGCTCGGCGGCGACGATCGTCGCGCCGTCCCCGCCCGTACCGGCACCCGGCTGGCTGGGCGTGCTGTGCGCGCTGGCCAGCGGCGGGGCGCTGCTGCTCGCCTTCCCACCGGTCGGGCTGTGGTGGGCGGCGCCGGTCGGGGTCGCGCTGCTGGCCGTCGCGGTACACCGCCGTCGCCCGCGCACCGGCTTCGGGTTGGGGCTGCTGTCCGGTCTGGCGTTGTTCGTCGCGTTGCTGAGCTGGACAGAGATCGTCGGCGGCGTGGCGCCCTGGCTGATCCTGGCCGTGACCGAGTCGGTGTTCATCGGCCTGCTCGGCGCGGCCGCCGCGTGGACCAGCCCGGTGGTCGACCGGTACCGCTGGGCGTGGCCGCTGGCGACCGGGGTGTTGTGGGTCGGGCAGGAGGCCCTGCGGGACCGGCTTCCGTTCGGCGGCTTCCCGTGGGGGCGACTTGCGTTCAGCCAGCCGGACGCGCCGACGTTGCGGCTGGCCGCCCTTGGCGGGGCGCCGCTGGTCACCTTCGCGGTCGCCCTGGCCGGTGGACTGCTCGCCCTGGCCCTGTGGAGCGCCGGCGGCCGGCGACGCCCGCGGAGCCGGCCTCAGCAAGCGTTCGACGGCCGGCGGGTTCAGCCTGAGTCAGCCTCCATCGGCTGGCCCGGGCGGGCGGTGTCCGTCGCGGTACCGGCGGCCGCCGCCGTCCTCGTCGGGCTGGTCGGTTTCACGGTGCCATCCGGCCGCCCGGACGGGCCGGCGGTCACCGTCGCGGTGATCCAGGGCAACGTGCCGCGGATGGGACTGGAGTTCAACGCGCAGCGTCGCGCGGTACTGGACAACCACGTCAGCGCGACGCTCGACCTGGCCAGGCGGGTGGCCTCGGGCCAGGCGCCCCGACCGGACCTGGTGGTGTGGCCGGAGAACTCCAGCGACATCGACCCGCTCATCGCCGACGACGCGGACGCCCGCGACCAGATCAACCGGGCCGCCGACGCGATCAAGGCGCCGATCCTGGTGGGTACCCTCCTGGAGGGCCCCGGCGACCACGTGCGCAACGTGGCGATCGTATGGAACCCCGGCAGCGGCCCGCAGAGCCCCATGTACGTCAAGCAGCACCCGGTGCCGTTCGCCGAGTACATCCCGCTGCGCTCGCTGGCCCGGATGGTCACCGACAAGGTCGACCTGGTCCGGTCCGACTTCGTGCCGGGCGACCGCACCGGGGTGCTGAGCGTCGGGCCGGCCACGGTCGCCGACGCGATCTGCTTCGAGGTCGCCTACGACGACCTGGTGCGCTCGGCGGTCACCGGCGGCGGTCAGTTGATCACCGTGCAGACCAACAACGCCGACTTCAACACCGCCGAGGCCCGCCAGCAGCTCGCCATGGTCCAACTGCGGGCCATCGAGCACGGCCGGGACGCGCTGATGGCCTCGACCGTGGGGGTCTCCGCGTTCGTGACGGCGGACGGCCGGGTACTGGATGCCACGCGGCTGAACACCCAGGCGGTGCTGCTGCGCCAGTTGGACCTCGGTCGGGGCCGCACCCTGGCCACGACGATCGGTCCGCTACCGGAGTTCGTCCTCTCCGGTTTCGCGGTGGCGGTCCTGGCCGCCGCGGCGTTCAGGCGCCGGAGCATCCGGACAGACAGGAGGAACAGTGAGCGATAGCGCCGACGCGACGCAGACGCCGGAGGGCTACCCGGGCATCGGGCGGGTGCTCGTCGTGATCCCGACCTACAACGAGGCCGACAACGTCCGGCTCATCGTTGAGCGGGTGCGCCAGGCGGTGCCGCTCGTGGACATCCTGGTGGCCGACGACAACAGCCCGGACGGTACCGGCCGGATCGCCGACGAACTGGCCGCCGCCGACGAGCACGTGCGCGTGCTGCACCGGCCCGGCAAGCAGGGCCTGGGCGCGGCGTACATCGCCGGCTTCGCGTGGGCCCGGGAGCACGGGTACGACGCCGTGGTGGAGATGGACGCGGACGGCTCGCACGCGCCGGAGGAGCTGTCCCGGCTGCTGGACGCGCTGACCGAGGCCGACGCGGTGCTGGGCTCCCGGTACGTGGCGGGCGGCACCGTGGTCAACTGGCCCACCAGCCGGCTGCTCATCTCCAAAGCCGGCAACGTGTACACCCGGCTCGCGCTGGGCATGCCGTTCCGCGACGCCACCGGCGGGTACCGGGCCTACCGGCTGCCGGTGCTGGAGAAGATCGAACTGGACTCGGTGTCCTCGCAGGGCTACTGCTTCCAGGTGGACCTGGCCTGGCGGGCGTTCCGCAACGGCTTCCGCGTGGTGGAGGTACCGATCACCTTCGCCGACCGGGAGCGCGGGGCGAGCAAGATGAGCCAGTCGATCGTGCGCGAGGCGTTCTGGCGGGTGACCGTTTGGGGAACCATGGCGCGGCTGGCAACCTTGAGAAGGGTGCTCGGCGGCGGCCCCCGCTGAGCCGGTCAGGGGAGGTCGGTCATGCCACGGCTGAGTCTGGTGGGTCTGGGCCTGCTCCTGACGGTGATCGTGGAGATCGTCCTGTTTGTCCTGGTCGCGCACTGGTTGGGCGTCGGACTCACGGTCCTGCTGGTGCTGGCCACGTCGCTGCTGGGCGCGTGGCTCGTGCGCAGCGCCGGGCTGCGGGCGTGGCGTCGCCTGCGCGCCGCCGCGCAGGCCGGCCGGCCGCCCGGGCCGGAGGTCAGCCGTGGCCTGCTCGGCCTGCTCAGCGGCCTGCTGCTGGTGCTGCCCGGGTTCCTGACCGACGCGGTCGGGCTGGCGCTGCTGGCGCCGCCGGTACAGCGGGTGGCCGGGCGTGGGGTGCAGCGGTTCGCCGAGCGACGCATCTCGTCCTCCGCTGCCGGCAACCTGTTCGGGCCGCGCCGGGTGCGGGTACGCCGTGGTGAGGCGTACCGGCCGACTCCCGAGGGGCCGCCGCCGCCCGGCGGCGCCCCGATCGAGGGAGAGATCGTCGACGGCTGAGCGGCCACCCCGAGGCCGGCCACGTCGAGGTCGGTGTGACGAAAGCCGCCCCGGACATCGTCCGGGGCGGCTTCGCGCGTTGTGCTCCGTGTGCGGTCAGGCCCGGCCGCGCCGGGTACGGACCTCTTCCAGCCGTTCGGCGAGGATGTCCTCCAGCTCGGCGATGGAGCGCCGCTCCAGCAGCATGTCCCAGTGGGTGCGGGGCGGCTTGGCCTTCTTCTGCTCGGGCTCGCTGCCGTCGACCAGCCGGGCTACCGTGCCGTCGAACTTGCACTCCCAGGTGGTCGGCACCTCGGCGTCGACGGCGAAAGGAACCTCGAACTGGTGGCCCCGAGCGCACAGGTACTCGCGGGTCTGTCGCGGAGCCAGCTCGGTGTTGCGGTCGGACTCGTAGCTGACGGCTCCGAGGCGGCTTCCGCGCAGCATGCGCTCGCCCATGATCGGCTTTCCCTCCGCGGTCTGGTGATTCGGCTTCCAATGATCCAACGAGACGGTCGGTCTGACGATTCCCGTACCGTCTGACTTTCGAGAGTATCCCCTGTCCGCCGCCCCGGCCCAGTCAGAGGATCTCGGCGTACCGGTGCGCCGCGTCGGCGATGTCCTGCCCGGCCAGCCGTTCCCTGATCCACAGCCGCGCGGCTGCCACCGCGCCCGGGTCGGTACCGGTCGCCTCGGCCCAGGCCGCGTGCTCTACCAGCAACGCCGCGCCCAGCGCGTTGCCCAGCCGCAGGGCCAGCCCGCGCGCCCCCGCCTGCGCCCGGTCCCCGCCCGGGTCCTTGGCCGCGAGGGCTACCTGCTCCCGCAGGTCGGCGAGGTACCCGGCGAGCAACCCGGCCTCGCCGGTCCCGCCGAAGGCGCCGTCGGCCAGCTCCGCGGCGGCCGTGAGGCGGCCCAGCAGCGGCTCGACGCCCTCGCCCCGGGACAGCGCGCGCAGCACGTCCAGCGACAGCACGTTCGTGGTGCCCTCCCAGATGGGCAGCACCTGGGCGTCGCGCAGCAGCCGGGGTACCCCGGTGTCCTCGACGTAGCCGGCGCCGCCGAAACACTCGACGTACTCGCTGGCCGAAGCGACGGCCAGCCGGCCGGTCAGCAACTTGGCCAGCGGGGCGACCGGGCGCAGTTCCGCGTCGGCCGTCTCGTCGCCGTCCACCTCGACCCGGCCGAGCAGCCCGAAGGCGTGTACCGCGAGGGCGAACGCGGCCCGCGCCGACACGGCGAGGGTACCGAGGGTGGCCCGGTGCAGCGGGTTGCCGTCCAGCCGGCCGCCGGCCACCTGCCGGACCCCGGCGAAGGCCCGCGCGTAGTCCAGGCCGCGGCGCATCCCGGCGGCGGCCGCGGCCGCGTTGTGCAACCGGGTGACCACGACGAGGGTCATCATCCGGTGCAGGCCGGGGGCGTGCGGGTCGCCCACCGGCAGCGCGGCCGCGCCGGACAGCCCGATCTCGGCGGTGGGCAGCGCCCGGGTGCCCAGCTTGTCCTTGAGCCGGTGCACGGTGACCCCGGCGGCCGGGCCGCCGTCGGGGGCGTAGCGCGGGACGAGGAACGGGGCGAGCACCCGGCTGCCCGGGCCGGCACCCTCCGGGCGGGCCAGGGCGATGGCGATGGCCGAGTCGGCCGCCGAGCAGAACCACTTCTCGCCGGTGATCCGCCACCCGCCGGCGGTATCGCGGCTGGCGGTGCTGCTGGACCGGGAGATGTCCGAGCCGCCCTCGGCCTCGGTCATCCACTGGCCGCTGGTGATCGCGGTGTCCGGGTCGGTGGCGGTCAGCAAGGGCAGCCAGGCCGCGCGCAGGTCCGGGTCGACGTCGGGGCGCGACAGCAGGCTCGCCGCGCCGTCGGTCATCGCGACCGGGCAGGAGAAGGTGGCCGACTCGGGGCCGTAGAGGTGCAGCAGGGCGTGCTGGACAACGCG
>CAZYCD010000288.1:0-5170 GCA_964645345.1 uncultured Micromonosporaceae bacterium | reverse complement strand
GGTACCCCTGGTATCCCTGGCCCGGCGGATACCCGTGGTACCCACCGCCGGTCCAGATCGGCTGGGTCGGCTCGGCGTTCGGCTCCGAGCCCGGCGGTTGTTCCGGCGGGGACTGCCACGCGCTCATCGCGTTCCTCCTGGCTGGGTCGATGAGGTTCCTTACCCAGTTGAGCGCGGTTATCTGTGAGGCGACTGGAGGTGGCCTGTGGATCGGCGGTGGCTTTTAGGAGACTTCCTCGCGTACTGCGAGGA
The DNA here is from genome assembly GCA_964645345.1 of uncultured Micromonosporaceae bacterium. Taxonomy (GTDB): domain Bacteria; phylum Actinomycetota; class Actinomycetes; order Mycobacteriales; family Micromonosporaceae; genus Rugosimonospora. Next base: position 4,918 of record CAZYCD010000288.1, on the reverse strand, counting down.
TCACCGGCTCCGGGTCGATGTCCGCCGTGAACGGCTTCGGCGAATCGGCCACCGCGAACTGCGTGTGGTACAGCTCGGCGTAGAGCCCGTTCGCCTCGACCAGTTGCTCGTGGGTACCGCGCTCGACCACCCGGCCGTCGTCCAGGACCAGGATCTGGTCGGCGTCCCGGACGGTGGACAGCCGGTGCGCGATGACCAGCGCGGTGCGCCCGGTCAGCGCCACCGACAGCGCGCGCTGCACGGCCGCCTCGGACTCCGAGTCCAGGTGCGCGGTCGCCTCGTCGAGGATGACGATGCTCGGCGCCTTCAGCAGCAGCCGGGCGATCGCGATGCGCTGCTTCTCACCGCCGGAGAACCGGTACCCGCGCTCACCGACCACTGTGGACAGTTGGTCGGGCAGCCCGCGTACGAGGTCGGCCACCTGGGCGCCCTCCAGGGCGGCCCACAGCTCCTCGTCGGTCGCGTCCGGCTTGGCGTAGCGCAGGTTCTCCGCGATCGTCTCGTGGAACAGGTGGGCGTCCTGGGTCACCACGCCGATCGTGTCACGCAGGGACTGCAGGGTCGCGTCCCGCACGTCGACGCCGCCGACCCGCACCTCGCCGCCGGTCACGTCGTAGACCCGGGGTACCAGCATGGCGGTGGTGGACTTGCCGGCGCCGGACGGGCCGACCAGGGCCACCATCTGCCCGGGCTCGACGGTGAACGACACGCCCCGCAGCACCGGTTCGGTGACCGTGCGGTCGAGCGCGGCGACGTCCTCCAGGGACGCCAGCGACACCTCCGACGCGCTCGGGTACCGGAACCAGACGTCCTTGAACTCCACCCGCGCCGAGCCGGCCGGCAGCGGGCGGGCGTCCGGCCGCTCGTCGATGCCGGGCGCGAGGTCGAGCACCTCGAAGACCCGCTCGAACGAGACCAGGGCGCTCATCACGTCGATGCGCACGTTGGACAGCGAGGTCAGCGGGCCGTACAGCCGGGTCAGCAGCAGCGCCAGCGTCACCACGGTACCGGCGGAGATCTGGCCGCTGACCGCCAGCCACCCGCCGAGCCCGTAGGTCAGCGCCTGCGCGAGCGCGGCGACCAGGAGCATCGCGACGAAGAAGATGCGCCCGTACATGGCCTGTTCGATGCCGATGTCGCGGACCCGCTTGGCGCGCTCGGCGAAGCGCTGCGACTCGACCTCGGGCTGGCCGAACAGCTTGACCAGCAGCGCCCCGGCGACTCCGAAGCGCTCGGTCATGGTGGCGTTCATCTTCGCGTCGAGCTGGTACGACTCGCGGGTGATCTCGGCCAGCTTCCGGCCGATCCGCCTGGCGGGCAGGATGAAGATCGGCAGCAGTACCAGCGACAGCGCGGTGACCTGCCAGGACAGCGAGAACATCACGCCGGCGGTCAGCACGAGCTGGATCACGTTGCTCACCACACCGGACAGCGTCGAGGTGAACGCCTGTTGGGCGCCCATCACGTCGTTGTTGAGCCGGCTCACCAGCGCGCCGGTCTGGGTACGGGTGAAGAACTGCAGCGGCATCCGCTGGATGTGGTCGTAGACCCGGGTACGCAGCGCCAGGATGATGCCCTCGCCGATGCGCGCCGAATACCACCGGTTGACCAGCGACAGCAGGGCGTCGGCGACCGCAAGGCTGGCGATGAACACCGCGATGCGCACCACCGCGCCGGCCGCGCCCGGGCCGCCCTTGGTGATCGTGTTGACCACGCCGCCGGCCAGGACCGGGGTCGCCACGCCGATGATCGCGTCGAGTACCACCGCGACGAGGAACACGGCGATGTCACGCCGGTACGGAGCGGCGAAGGCCAGCACCCGCCTGGCGGTGTCCCGCCCGATCTTGCGGTTGCGCACCTCGTCCTCGCGGCGCATCGCCCGCAGCATGCTCCAGCCGCTCATCGGATGGCTCACCCGATCACCTCCCGCTGACCAGTGTCCGGCACGACTCTGACAACTTCGGGGGTAAGAGAGCTATTCCGGGGCGGTCCTTACCACTCCGGCTGTTCGCCCAGCGCGAACTCGCCGGAGGCCGTTGTCGCCGCTCCGCGGGCGTCGTGGCTATTCGCCCAGGCCGGCCAGGTCGCGGATGCGGCGCACCTGCGCGGCCCGCTCGGCCGCCTCCTGGGCCGGATAGTCGCGCCCCGGGGCCCCGGCGAGCAACGCCTTGATCTCCACGACCGCGTCCCGGTTCCCGGCGAGTACCGCCGACACCAGGTCGCCGACCGCGCCGTCGAGGTCCGCCGCCGGTACCACCAGGTTGGCCAGGCCGATCCGCAGCGCCTCGGCCGCGTCCACCCGCCGGCCGGTCACGCAGATCTCCAGCGCCCGCCCGTAACCCACGAGGTCCACCAGTCGCTTGGTACCGGTCAGGTCCGGCACCAGCCCGAGGGTCACCTCGGCCATGCTGAACGAGGCTCCCTCGGCGACCACCCGCAGATCGCACGCGAGCGCCAATTGGAAGCCGGCCCCGATCGCGTGCCCCTGTACCGCCGCAATCGTCAGAAGTTCCGGCCGCCGAAACCAGGAGAAGGCAGCCTGGAACTCGGCGATTCGCGCGTCGGCGACATCGGAAGGAAGTGACGCGATTTCGGAAAATGCTTGCTGCGCCGCCGTCAGATCGAGACCGGATGAGAACGACCGGCCCTCCCCCCGCACCACCACGACGCGGACATCGCCGGGCAGGCTGCGGCTGAATTCGCGCAACCCGTTCCACAGCGCGGGTGTCTGCGCGTTGAGCACCTCGGGCCGGCACAGCGTGACCGTCGCGACCGGCCCGTCCAGCTCGGTCCGCAACCCGTCCACCGGACCGGTCATGCCTGGCACCGACCGGCGACGCGGTCAGACCCGCAGGTCACGCCTTCTTGCGGCGGCGTGCTCCGCCCCGCTGACGCAGCTGCACCCCGGACTCGGTGAGCACCCGGTGCACGAAGCCGTAGGAACGGCCGGTGGAGGACGCGAGGGCGCGGATGCTCTCGCCCGAGGTGTACCGCTTGACCAGGTCCTTGGCGAGCGTCTGGCGCTCAGCCCCGACGATCCGGCGACCCTTCTCGGCGCTGGTGGTGGTGCCGGTGGCTGCCATCTTGATTCCCTCACGTCCCTATTGAGCGGAGTTGGCGGTCCCACCTATTAGACCGCCTTCGACGATCATGCGCTAGATATCATCACGACGCCAACCGACACGCAGCGCTGTGTCGGGTACCCGATAGCGTGATGCACGGAGATGACGGAACCGCCAAGTAGACCTCGACGAATTGCGCGCGTCGAATTGACGCGCGTTGTTGCGCCGACCCCCGACCAGTGGCGCGATCTGGTGTGGTGGCTGGTGCTGATCGTGGCCGGGCTCGGCCTCACCGCCTGGGCGGTGCACAGCGGCGCGCGGCTGGGCACGGCCAGCGCGCCGTTCCTCGGCCGGTACCGGCTGCAACTGACCCCGCTGAGCCTGCTCGCGCCCGCGGTGGCCGTGGCGGTGCTGGCCGCGGCGGCCGCCGGCTGGTTCGAGCGCGCACGGTGGGGCCTGGTGCTGGCCACCGGCTACCTCGCCGGGCTCGGCTGGGCGCTGGCGCTCGCCCTGGCGGACGGCGCAGCCGGGCTCACCCGGTCGCTGCGCGACCCCGACAACTACCTGTCCGACCTCGGCGCGATCGGCGACGCCCCGCTGGACTACCTGCGCCACTTCACGCGGGACGCCGCGGCCCACTCGGTCGCCGCGCGGGGCCACCCGCCGGGCCCGGCGCTGCTGCTGTGGGCGCTGGAGCGGCTGGGGCTGGGCGGGCTCGGGCTGGCCCTGCTCATCACCGCGGCGGGCACGCTGACGATCCCGCTGGTACTGGCGGCGGTACGTGGCGTCTGCGGCGAGACGCCGGCGCGCCGGTACGCGACGGTGCTGATCCTCGCGCCGTACGCGATCTGGGTCGCGGTCAGTCTGGACGTGTTCACGGCGGTACTCGGTGCCGCCATGGTGGTGGCCGGCGTCCGCGCGAGCGACCGGCGGCGCAGCGGTCCCCGGGCCGGCCTCTGGGCGCTCGCCTCGGGCGCGCTGCTCGGGCTGGCCGCGCTGTTCTCGTACGCCGCGCCCTGGCTGGGGCTGTCCGTCGTCTGCCTCTACTTCGCCCGCCGCCGCCCGTTCCTCAACATCGCGACCGGCCTGGGCGCCCTGCTGCCGATCGTGCTTGCCGACCGGCTGGGCTTCCGGTGGCTGGAGGGACTGGGTACCGCCCACCACGACTACCTGGTCCGCATCGAGCCGTACCGGTCGGTCTGGTGGTGGAGTGCGATCAGCGTGGTCGCCCTGCTGCTCGCGACCGGTCCTGCCCTGCTGGCCAGCGCCCGGAAGCTGCGCAACACGCCCGGCTGGCCGTTTCTGGTCGGCGCGGCCTGCGCGGTCGTCTTCTCCGTACTGGCCGGCCTGGCCCGGGGCGGCGTGGAGCACGCCTGGCTGGCCTTCTTCCCCTGGCTGACGATCGCGGCAGTGGCCCCGAACCGCCAGGCCGGCCCGGACGTGCCGGCGCCCGCGCTGCTGGCCGCCTTCGGTGCGCTCACCGCCATCGTCGTCGAGGCGACCCTGGCCACCCCGTGGTGACTACGCGAGTTCGACGAGTTCCAGGAGGTCGTCGCTCCAGGCGTCCTCGACGCCGTCCGGCAGCAGGATGGCCCGGTCCGGCTTCAGCGCCTGTACCGCGCCGGGATCGTGGGTCACCAGCACGATGGCTCCCGGGTACCGGGCGATGGCGTCGAGTACCTGCTCCCGGCTCACCGGGTCGAGGTTGTTCGTCGGCTCGTCCAGCAGCAGCACGTTCGCACCCGAACAGACCAGTACCGACAGCGCCAGCCGGGTCTTCTCACCACCGGAGAGCACCCCAGCCGGCTTGTCCACGTCGTCGCCGGAGAACAGGAACGCGCCCAGGATCCGGCGCA
>CAZYCD010000287.1:0-5175 GCA_964645345.1 uncultured Micromonosporaceae bacterium | reverse complement strand
CCGCTAGCCGCTACCGGACTCGTCCTGCCGCCGCAACAGGCTTAGACCGTGCGGCCCGACGCTCTAAAGCAAGAGGGGCGCGATCAGCTGATTGCGCCTCTTCCCGGCTGCCGCCGCCCAGCGGTGTGAAAGCGGGGGGTTTTCGGGGGGCGGCCGGCTTGGCCATTCGCCACGTTCAATACTCGGCCTACGTTTCCGCAGGTCCGAGCAGATATCCTGTCGGGACGGCGGGATTTGAACCCACGACCCCTTGACCCCCAGTCAAGTGCGCTACCAAGCTGCGCCACGTCCCGTTGCCGTACCCGAGCCCGAAACCCGATCTCCGGATCCCCGGCGGCCGGTACAGCGTACCCCATCCGAACCTCAGCCCCGCGTACCGTTCCGCCCCCGCCGCGGCCGTACCGTCACCTCCACCGGCGACCCGGCGAAGTCGAACTCCTCCCGCAGCCGCCGCTCCACGAACCGCACGTACCCGGGGTCCAGTTGGCCCGTCGTGAACAGCACGAACCGCGGCGGGCTCGTACCCGCTTGGGTCGCGAACAGCACCCGCGGCGCCCGGCCTCCCCGTACCGGGTGCGGAGTCGCCTGTACCAGCGCCGTCAGCCACTGGTTCAGCTGCCCCGTCGGTACCCGCTTGGACCAGTTCGACAGCGCCGTGCGCATCGCCGGGGCCAGCTTGTCCACCGACCGGCCGGACTTAGCCGACACGTTGACCCGGATCGCCCACGGGATGCGGCGCAGTTCCCGCTCGATCTCCCGGTCGAGCTGGTACCGGCGGTCGGAGTCCACCAGGTCCCACTTGTTGAAGGCGATCACCAGCGCCCGGCCCGCCTCCGTGACCGTCGACAGGATCCGCTGGTCCTGTTCGCTGATCGGTTCGCTCGCGTCCAGCAGGACGATTGCCACCTCGGCCGCCTCGATGGCCGCGTTCGTGCGCAGCGACGCGTAGTACTCCGTGCCGCTGGCCTGCCCGACCCGCTTGCGCAGGCCCGCGGTGTCGACCAGGTGCCAGGTCTCGCCGCCGATCACCACCAGGCTGTCGACCGGGTCCACCGTGGTACCGGCGACCGAGTCGACCACCGCACGCTCCTCCTGCGCCAGCCGGTTGAGCAGGCTTGACTTGCCCACGTTCGGCCGGCCGACCAGGGCGACCCGGCGGGGGCCGGCTGGGCGGGGCGCGTCGGCGGGCGCCGGCGCGGGCATCGCGGACAGCACGGCGTCGAGCAGGTCGCCGGAGCCGCGCCCGTGCAGCGCGGAGACCGGCCACGGCTGGCCGAGGCCCAGCCCCCACAGGCTGTTGGACTCGATCTCCTGGGCCGCGTTGTCGACCTTGTTCGCGACCAGCAGCACCGGCTTGGCGCTGCGCCGCAGCATCCGCACCGCGGCCTCGTCGACGTCGGTCGAGCCGACCCGGGCGTCGACCACGAACAGCACGACGTCAGCGGTGGCAACGGCCGTCTCGGCTTGCGCCGCGATGGCGGCTGCCCGGTCCTTGGCGTCCGGCTCCCAGCCGCCCGTGTCGACAAGGGTGAACCGCCGCCCCGACCAGTTGGCGTCGTAGGCGACCCGGTCGCGGGTCACGCCTGGTACGTCTTCCACCACGGCCTGCCGGCGTCCGATGATCCGGTTGACGAGCGTCGACTTGCCCACGTTCGGCCGGCCGACCACGGCCACCACCGGGACCGGTCCGACCGGCTCCTCGCCGGCGCCGCCCTCACGATCGGCGACACCGTCGAGATCATCCCCGGCGAGGCCGCCGTCATCAAAGAACTCGCCGTCGCCGTCGAAGGACTCGAAGGGCTCAGCCACCGGCCCTCCCCACGAGGTCGACCAGCCGGCCGACCACCTCGTCCACGCCCAGCTCGGTGCTGTCCAGGATGACCGCGTCCGGCGCCTGCGCCAGCGGGTCCGCGGCCCGGCCCGAGTCCAGCGCGTCCCGCCGGGCCAGGTCCGCCGCCGTCGCGGCCAGGTCCGAGGCCTGCTCCAGGCTGCGTCGCGCCGCCCGGGTGTCCGCGGCGGCGGTCAGGTACACCTTCAGGTCGGCGTCCGGGGCGACCACGGTGCCGATGTCGCGGCCCTCCACCACGATCCGGCCGGCCGCCGCGATGATCTGCCGCTGGCGGGCAACCAGCAGCGCGCGCACCGCCGGGACCGCGGAGACCGCGGACACCGCGGCAGTCACCGCCGGACCGCGGATCTCGGTGTCCAGGGAGATGCCGTCGAGCCGGGTGTACGCGTGCTCCGGATCGGTACCGTTGTCGAGCCCCAGGGTCGCCTCCCCGGCCACCTTGGCCACCGCCTCGGCATCGTGCGGATCGACCCCGGCGTGCAGCACGGCCCAGGTGACCGCGCGGTACATGGCGCCGGTGTCCAGGTACCGGGCGTGCAGCGCGGCGGCCAGCCGGCGGGACACCGTGGACTTGCCGGAGCCGGACGGACCGTCGACCGCCACCACCCACCGCTTCACGCCACCGTCTCCCGTCCTGTCGCCGCGCTCACCCTCCATGATGCCGGGCCGCCCGTGGCCGCCGGGGCGCGGCCCACCCCGAAGTGATCGCGGCCGCTACTCGCCGACCGCCTTGAACAGCGCGGCGATCTCGGCGCGGTTCAGCCGGCGGGTACGGCCGGCCTTGAGATCACCCAGGCGTACCGGACCGATCGCGGTGCGTACCAGCCGGGACACCGGGTACCCGACCTCCTCCATCAGCCGGCGTACCACGTGCTTGCGCCCCTCGTGCAGGACGACCTCGACGAGTACCCGACCGGGCAGCGAGTCGACCAGCCGAAAGGCGTCCAGCCGTACCGGCCCGTCCTCCAATTCGACGCCCTCCATCAGCTGCCTGCCGACCCCGCGGCGCATCGGCCCCGGTACCTCGACCAGGTAGGTCTTGGGTACCCCGAAGGACGGGTGCATCAGCCGGTGGGCCAGCGCCCCGTCGTTGGTCAGCAGCAGCAGTCCCTCGCTGTCGGCGTCCAGCCGCCCGACGTGGAAGACCCGCTGCGGGACGTTGCCCAGGAAGTCGGCCAGGGCGGCGCGGCCCCGCTCGTCGGCCATGGTCGACACCACGCCGCGAGGCTTGTTCATCGCAAGGTACACAAGGTTGGCGTCGACGATGACCCGCTCGCCGTCCACAAGGATCTCGGCGGTCGCCGGGTCGACCCGGTCCCCCAGCGTGGCCACCCGCCCGTCGACGGTGACCCGCCGCGCGACGATCAGCTCCTCGCAGGCGCGCCGCGAGCCGATGCCGGCGGCTGCGAGCACCTTCTGCAGCCGCTCCCCGGCCTGGGACGGGCGGGGCGACCAGGCCGGGCCGCCGGGCCGGGCGGTCGCCCGCGGGCGCTCGCCGGCCGGCCGGCGCTCACGCGGACTGGGCATCGGCGATCGCGTCCACGTCGTCGGGCAGGAAGGGGGCCAGCGGCGGGAGCTGCTCGACCGAGTCCAGGCCGAGCTTCTCCAGGAACAGTCCGGTGGTGCGGTACAGGTGGGCGCCGGTCTCCGGCTCAGCGCCGCACTCCTCGATGAGGCCACGGGTGACCAGGGTGCGTACCACCCCGTCGCAGTTGACGCCACGGATGGCGGAGATCCGCGACCGGGTCACCGGCTGCTTGTAGGCCACCACGGCCAGTGTCTCCAGCGCGGCCTGGGTCAGCCGTACCGACTGCCCGTCCAGCACGAACCGCTCGACGTAGCCGGCGTACCGGGCCCGGGTGTAGAGCCGCCAGCCGCCGGCCGCGCGGCGCAGCTCGAAGCCGCGGTCATGCTCCTCGTACTCCTGCGCCAACTGCCGCAACCCGGCGGCGATCCGTTCGCCCGGCTGGTTCAGCGCCTGGGCCAGCACCGGTTCGGCCACCGGCTCGTCAACCACCAGCAGGATCGCCTCCAGGGCGGCGCGCAGCTCGGCGGCCGGCAGCTCGCCGGGTGGCGGCGCGAAGCCGTCGAGGACGAGCTGCCCGGCGCCCTCGGGGTCGGGCTCCGGGTCCCGCTCCGGCACCTCCTCGCCGGCCTCCTCCACCGGGTTACCGGCGGCCTCCGGCGTCAGCTCCTCGCCCTCCGTTTCGGCGACGCCGGCCTCGTGCGGCTCCGGCTCGGGCTCCTCGGCGACGACCTCGACCGGCGCGCCGTCCTCGGGCTCGGTGATGTCGTCGGGCTCGGCGGCGAACTCCGACTCGGGCTCCTCATCCAGCTCCGGGGTACCGGGCGCGTCCTCCGGGTCGAGGTCCGGCTCGCTCATCGCGTCCAGCTCGGCCTGCGGCTCGGGCTCCTGGTCGGCCAGCGGCTCCGGCCCGGGCAGCGGCTCGGGGTCCGGCAGCGGTGCGGCCTGGGGTCCGGCCGGCGGTGCCTCCCGCTCCCATGGCGGTACCCATGCCGCTGCCTGGCTGGCCAGCGACTCCTGCTGCTCGTCCCGGTTCACCCTGCGTCTCCGTCTTCCATGACCACCAGCTCGACCGGTGCTGGCTGCGCCGGCTGTTCTCCATCCTCCGTCAGCCCGTCCACGGCCGCCTCGGGGTCGGGCGGGGTACCCGCGTACTCGTCGACCAGCAGTTCGGCGGCGGAGGCGTCGTCCGGGCCGGTCCACCGCACGGTCAGCTCGCCCAGCGGCTGCACCTGTTCGAAGCCGACAAGACCCTCCCGGTACAGCTCCAGCAGCGCCAGGAACCGGGCCACCACCTCCAGCGTGGACTGGCAGTCCGAGCACAGTACCCGGAAGGTGGCTACCCGCATCCGTACCAGCTTGTCCCGCAACGCCGCGGCGTGCTCCCGGACGCTGACCCGGACCATGTGCACGTGGTCGATGGAGACCACCGGGGGTGCCTTGGGGGCCAGTGCCCTGGCCGCCAGCTCGGCCAGCCGCCCGGCGCCCACGCCGAGTACCAGGTCGGGCAGCGCCTCGGCGTACCGCGCCTCCAGCGCGACCGCCCGGGGCCAGCGGCGACCGCCGGTCTCGGTGAGCATCGCCAGATGCGCGGCGGCCTCCTTGAACGCCTTGTACTGCAGCAGCCGCGCGAACAGCAGGTCCCGTGCCTCCAGCAGCGCCAGGTCCTCCTCGTCCTCCACTGCGGCGGCGGGCAGCAGCCGGGCGGCCTTGAGGTCCAGCAACGTCGCCGCGACCACGAGGAACTCGCTGGCCTCGTCCAGGTCCCAGTCGTCGCCCATGGCCCGGATGTAGGCGATGA
>CAZYCD010000286.1:3105-5203 GCA_964645345.1 uncultured Micromonosporaceae bacterium | reverse complement strand
GCGGCCGGGGTGCCCTGGTTGGCCGGGTCGCCGTCCACGTCAAGGCACAGCCCGCTGACCGCGCCGCGTACCGTCAGGCCGTTGGCGGGCGGGGTCGGGCTGGGCGCGGGCGAGGGCTGCGACGCCGGGGTGGGTGAGGGCGGGAGGCTGGACGGCGGTACGGCCGCCGACGCACCCGCGCTGCCACCGGCCGCGCTGCCACCCGCCGCGACGGGATCCGGTACCCGCGCCGCGGCCGGGGCACCGCCACCCGGTGGCAGGACGTGGCCGAGCATCAGCGCGCCGAACAGCACCGCGAGTACCAGGAACACCAGCGCGCCGGGGATCAGCCAACGCTCGGATCCGCCGCCCGCCGGCCCTCCCGACCGGTACAGCGCCGGCTCCGCGCCACGGTCGGGTGGATAGGCCGACTGCGAGCGGTCCATGCCCATCCGGCCATCGTCCCCGACGCCCGCGTACCGGGGAAGGGGACGGGGAGCGCGGACTCGGATACGGTGTCGGCATGGCGGAGACCCAGCGGGAGCCCGTGCCACGCATCGACACCGGAGAACTCGACACGGCGCTCGCGTTCCTGTCATTCGCCCGGCACTGCGTGCTGAAGAAGGCCGACGGGCTGTCCGACGAGCAGGTTCGCCGTGTCCTGGTCGACAGCGGCACCTCCATCCTGGGTCTCGTGCAACACCTGGCGGAGGCCGAGCGGTACTGGTTCGGCCACCACGTCGCCGGGTCGCCCTGGGACGGGGATCAGGAGCACGGCATGACCGTCCCGGCCGACCGCTCCGTTGACGAGGTGCTGCGGGCCTACCGGGAGGCGATCGAGGACAGCGACCGTGCCATCCGGGCTGTGGGTGACCCGGACGGGCGCTTCGCCGTCCCGGTTGAGGGCAACCGGTTCACGCTTCGCTGGGTCATGGCCCACATGACGAGCGAGACCGCCCGGCACGCCGGACACGCGGACATCCTCCGGGAACAACTCGACGGCACCACCGGTCGCTGAGCTATGGACGGGGCGGCAACCCGGGTCGCGGTGCTCACCGGGGCAGGCAGCGGAATAGGCCGGCGTTGCGCGGCCGCCCTGGCGAGGGACGGCTTCGCCGTCGTACTGGCCGGCCGTCGCGCCGCCCAGCTCGACGCCGCCCGCGCGGAGATCGTGGCCGGCGGCGGTAGCGCGTGTGCCGTGGTCACCGACGTCACGGACGAGCGGTCGGTGACCGCCCTCTTCGATACCGCGGTCGACCGGTTCGGCCGGGTGGATCTGGTCTTCAACAACGCCGGTGTGAACTCCACCGGTGCCCCTCCCGACCAGGTCGACCTCGAGGACTGGCAACGGGTCGTCGCGACCAACCTGACCGGGGTCTTCCTGTGCGTCAGGGAGGCGTTCCGGGTCATGAAACACCAGCGGCCGCCCGGTGGGCGGATCATCAACAACGGCTCGCTTTCCGCCCACGTGCCGCGGCCGCACTCCATCGCCTACACGGCAACCAAGCACGGGGTCACAGGTCTGACCCGCGCGGCGTCGCTCGATGGTCGGGAGTACGGGATCGCCTGCGGGCAGATCGACATCGGCAACGCCGCGACCGACCTGACCGCGAGGATGGCGGTCGGCGTACCGCAGGCGGACGGGTCCGTCCGCGCCGAACCGACGATCGCCGTCGAGGAGGTGGCGCGGGCGGTCAGCTACATGGCCGGGCTGCCGCTCGACGCGAACGTTCAGTTCATGACCGTGATGGCCACCGGGATGCCGTACATCGGTCGCGGATAGCCACGGCAGTGCGGGCCCAACGGCTGCTCATCCAACGGTAGGGAAAGCCCTGATTCCTGAGGGGCTTCGGCGCCCTAGCGTCGGGTCACGGCTTCTTTGCGACCTTCCTACCGTCATTGGCGCATAGCCCTGGCCGGCGCTGTCGCGGCGGCGATCCTCGCCGTCGCCGGGTACGCCCATGCCGCCGGCGCCCAGCAGCAGGGCAACGTCCAGAAGCTCTACGTCACCTCGGCCCCGGACTTCCTGACCGCCTCGGTCGCGTGGACGCCCGTGGCCGGCCTGCTGATCAGCGGTACCTGGCACCCGGCGACCTGATCGTGGCCCGTCTCGACGCGC
>CAZYCD010000286.1:0-3005 GCA_964645345.1 uncultured Micromonosporaceae bacterium | reverse complement strand
GACCTGGATCTTCCTGTCCATGCCCAGGGCCTTGTGGTGGTCAATGGAGCACCACAGTTCGTACTGGCCCGCCCGCAGGTTCACGCTGACGTGGGCCGTGCCGTTGGGCGGCACGGTGGGGGACCGCCAGTTGCTCACTCCCGGTCCCTTGATGTTCAGGTTGTGCGACATCTTCCCGTGGTTGGTCACCTCGACCGTGTACATCCCGGGCCGGATGGCGGCCGCCGACACCGTGATCGAATACTCCTTCTCGGCCACCTGCAGGACGGCGTCCCCGGTCTGGGCCGGGGCGGCGTGGGCCCTGCCGGTACCGGTGAGGGTCGCGGGACTGCCGCCGCCGCAGCCGGCCGACAACAGCGCCACGGCCACGGCGGTCGCCGCTACGACGAGGACCCTGGGTGGAGAGGTTCGCATCCCGTCCAGTATCAGCGCCCAGCCGCTGATCCATCCGAAAACCAGGTAGATGGCGATCCCAGCGCAGCGCGGAGTTGCTCGTCCGAACCGGTCAGGCCGGGGTATCGGACGGCTTGCACTTCCTGTCGCTGGCGAGCAGAGCCCGCACACCGGCGAGGTAGCCCGGTGATGTGGTGTCCCCGAGCAGCAGGCGCTGCAGCAGAAAACCCTGGACCATCCCGAGCATGGCGGCACCCACCTGCTCGGGCCGCGCGTCCGCGGGCAGGTTGCCGGCGGCCTGCCAGCGGCGCGCGACCTCGGCGCAGTGCTCGCGCAGCCGGCGGTAGGCGTCGTCGACCCGGCCGTACAGCGCGGGGTTGCGCAGCGCCTCCGCCCAGCCCTGCACGGCGATGCGGGTCAGGTCGACGCCGGTGACCGGGTCGTCCGCGGCCCGATCGACGATCCCGTCCACCATCGCCGCCACGGCCTCGTCGGGCGAGGGCGTGCGGCCGTCGGCCAGCAGCCGGCCGAATACCTCGTCCGCGGTCGACAGGGCGGTGTCGGCCACTGCACCGATCAGCTCCTCCTTGCTGCGGAAGTACCGGTACACAGCGCCGGCCGAGAGGCCGGACTCGCTGATGACGTCCGCCATCGAGGTGGAGTGGAAACCGTCACGCGCGAAGCGCCGCGCCGCCGCCGCAATGATCTCGACGCGGCGGGTGGTCCGGTACTCGTCGGTCACCCGTGGCATGCCCTCTACCATAAAGCGAACGTTCATTCTTGACAATCGCGCCACGCTGCGTCTATCGTCAAAAGCGAACGTCCGTTCTCCTTTAGGGGGTCGCCATGGCGCCGGACACCGTACCCGCGGTGGCCGTCGACTCGAGTGGGGCCACGCCGTGGCGGCGGGTCGCGGCGGTCGTGCTCCTGCTCACCGCGATCATCAGCGTGGTGCTGGCCGCGTTCGCCTGGCCGGCCGCGCGCTCGTCGGTACACGACCTGCCCATCGCGGTCGCCGGGGCGCCGGCAGCCGCCGATCCGGTCGAGGAGGCCCTGCGCCAGCACCAACCCGGTGCGTTCGCGATCACCCGGGTCGCCGACACGGCCGGCGCCGAGGCCGCCATCCGCGACCGCGAGGTGTACGGCGCCGTCGACGTGAGCACCGGCCGGCCGCAGGTGATCGTCGCCTCGGCCGCCAGTCCCGTGGTGGCCCAGGCCCTGCACGGGGTCGCCGACGCCTTTTCCCAGGCCGCCGGCGCTCGGACGGGCGCGGCGGTCACCGTTCGGGACATCGTCGCCCTGCCGGCGGACGATCCGCGGGGCGCGGGCCTGGCGGCAGGCTCCCTGCCGCTGGTCATTGGCGGCATCATCGCGGCCTTGCTGCTGAGCACCCGCGTGCGCGGCGTCGGGCGGCGGGTGGCCGGAGCGCTCGGCTTCGCCCTCACCGGCGGGCTGGCCATGGCGGCGATCCTGCAGTTCTGGCTCGGCTCGCTCGGCGGCGACTACTGGACGAACTCGGGCGTGGTGGCGCTGTCGGTCGCGGCTACCTCGCTGACCATCCTCGGCCTCGAGTCGCTGCTCGGCGCCGCGGGTCTCGGCCTCGGCGCTGCCGTGATGGTGCTGTTGGGCAACTCGCTGTCGGGGATCACCAGCGCGCCGGAGATGCTGCCCGGCTGGTCGGGCGCGCTCGGGCAACTGCTGCCGCCCGGGGCCGCCGGATCGCTGCTGCGCTCGACCGCCTTCTTCGACGGCCACGGCGCCTGGCCCCATGCGACGGTGTTGCTGGCCTGGCTGGGCCTCGGCGTGGTGCTGTGCGCGCTCAGCGGCCTGCGTACCGCCGGCCGCGCCGGTGCGGCCGGTACCGCCAGCCGGTCGACGGTGTCCAGGGTCGCGTGAGGTCCGTCATCCCCGCCGCGACCGCGAGCGGGCCTCCGGTTCCGTCCCCTGGCTGCGATCCTTCGGCCGTCGCGGGCCGTGGGTCGAGCGCTGACCCTCCGGTACCGGCGCGCCGCCGCCCCGGTTCGGCGGGGCGCCCTGGGCGCGCTGCTCCACGCTGTCCTGTACCAACGGATCCCGGCCGCTGCGGCGCATTTCGGGCTGCTGCACATTGGGCATGCCTGCGCTCTACCCGGGTCGCCGCCCGGAAAACGGATTGTCCCCTCGCCGGACCGCGAAGTCCCGGCGAGGGGACGCCGTACCGCCTCAGAACAGGTTCGGGTTGAAGGTCAACGCGGGGTTGGCGTTGCGGGCCAGCCCGTGCGCCTGCGCCGGCCACCACGCGCCGGCGGCCGGATCGACGATGCCGTACTCCGGATCCACCGTGCCGCCCGTGCCGCGACTGCACTGCCCGTCGGACTCGCCGATCGTCTTGACGAACAGATACGCGTCGACCAGAGCGACGCCGGTGTTTGCGGTGGGCCGGTCACCGACGCCCCGTCCGGGCGGGTTGCACCAGGTCTGCGGGTCGCCGGTGTAGACACCGGGTGCCGGGGTCCAGGCGCCCCGGCCGTTGCGGCTGGTGTCCACGACGAAGTGGGTCAGCTGGTCGGCCGGCGGCGTACCGACGTTCTGGTCGAACCAGGCGTCGGTCCAGTGCCAGGTGCTGGGGTCGG
>CAZYCD010000285.1:0-5209 GCA_964645345.1 uncultured Micromonosporaceae bacterium | reverse complement strand
TAGGCCGCCGGCTTGTTACAGGCTGGGTTTCATGCCGCCGTCGATGATGATATCGGCGCCGGTGATGTTGGTGGCACGGTCGCTGGCGAGGAGGAGGACGAGGTCGGCGACTTCCTCTGGGCGGGTGAAGCGGTTGGTTACGGCGTCTGCGGCGGCTCGTTCCGCCACGGCGGCCGGGTCAGCACCGTTGGCTTGGGCGATGGTCGCCGCGACGCCCTGATCGCCGAGCCAGAGGGCGGTGGAGACCGGTCCGGGGCTGATCGTGTTGACGCGGATTCCGTGTGGACCGAATTCTTTGGAGAGTGCTTTGTTGAGGTTGAGGAGGGCGGCTTTGGCGGCGCTGTAGTCGATGACGAGCGGGTCGGGCAGGGTTGCGTTGATTGAAGCGATGGTGATGATGCTGCCGGCGCCGCGCGCCAGCAGGTGTGGGAGCGCGGCTCGGGTGGTGCGCACGGCGGTGAGCAGGTTGATGGTGAGGGTCGCCGCCCAGTCGTCGTCGGTGACGGAGAGGAAGCCGTTGGTGCGGGGGGTGACGGCGCCGACGTTGTTGACCAGAATGTCCAGTCCGCCGAATGCGGTGACCGCGGCGTTGACCAGGCGGCCGGGTCCCTCCGGGGTGGCGAGGTCGATCTGCTCTGGCCGGACGTGGTCGTGGTGTGCCAGTTGGCTCAGTTCGGTGGCGAGTTCACGGGCGCCGGCGACAACTTGCACGCCTTCGCCGGCGAGTGCCCGGGTGATGGCCAGGCCGATGCCTCGGCTGGCACCGGTGACAACCGCGATCTTGTTGGACAGGTTCAGGTCCACAGCGGGCCTTTCTCGGTTGGGGCGGCTCGAAGAAGTCGGCGACCGGTTCGGGTAGCCGACCCGCGCTCGTGCCGGGTAGCACTCAGCGCGGAACTGCAGCAGTTGCCGTCTTCTGCGGCCGCTGCGCGACCCGGCCTGCGCGCGATCCCCGGCGGGGTTGCTGCCTGGTGGACGCGCGCTGAAGGCGCACGCCCACCTCCGGGAGATCCGTCCTCGTGACGGCGTCTGTTGTCTACGCCTAGCCGAAGCGGCGCAAGAAGGTCAGGGCTGTTTCGGCCACTTCCTGCCAGCCGGCGTCGATCGTGAGCGCGTGTCCGCGGTCCGGGATCTCGACGAACTCGGTGACTGCGGAATTGTCCTTCTGTTGCTGGTAGGAGGCGTGGGCGATCGCGTGCGGCACGGTGTGGTCCCGCTGTCCGGCGATGATCAGCAGTGGGCCGCGGTCCGGGTTGTCCGTGTCGACCTTGACCTCGGTCCACGGGTTGAGGTTCGCGGCGGCGGCCTGGAAGATCGGCGCGCCGGGGGCCGGCACGGCGAAGGTCTCGAACAGGCTCTTTGCCTCTTCTTCGGTGACCGCGTTGGCGAAGGCGTAGCGGAACTGCTCGAAGGTCAGCGGCACGGCGCGGTGGCGGTTCGCCGGGTTGGTCAGCACCGGGCTTGCGGATCGTAGCGCCGACAGCGGCAGCGGCAGGACGCCCCGGAACGGCGCGGGCGAGATGGCGACCGAGGCTACGGCCAGACCGCGGCCGGCGAGGATCTGGGTGAGCAACCCGCCGAAGGAGTGCCCGACGATCATCGGCTTACGCTCGAGCCTGCCGATCAGGCCGTCGAGGTGGTCGGCGACCTGCCCGACCGTCTTGCCGGCGAAAACCTCTGGGTGGGCGTTGGCATCCTCGACCGTCTCCGGGTCGTCCGGCCACGTCAGGGTGACGGGCGCGTAGCCGGACCGGGCGAACAGCTCGGCCCAGCGGTCCCAGCTGCTGGGCAGCAGCCACAGGCCGTGGACGAAGACGACCGGCGTGCGGCCGGACTCGTTGGCCGCCCGGATCTGCTGTGCATCATGATTCTCCATGGCTTCGACGCTACGAGCGCCGGCCTGCTCCACTCCTCCGTCAAATGACTGACGGGACGACGGGTCCGGCGGCTGGACTGCGCGGGCGACGACCGTCAAGATCGTGCGGGGGATGGGCGGGAGGAGCAGGTTGGCCGGGTTGGTGGGGCGCGAACCCGAGTTCGCCGTGCTGCGGGGCCTGCTTGACCGCGCTGCCGGCGGGGCGGGTGGAGCCGTGGTCATGCGGGGTCCGGCGGGCATCGGCAAGTCCGCCCTGATGGAGGCTGTGCAGCGGTACGGCGAGGAGCGTGGGATGGCACTGCTGGCCGCCCGTGGCGTGGCCTCCGAGACTCTGTTGCCGTTCGGCGCGCTGCACCAGCTGCTGTGGCCGCTGACCCGTGACCCCACCCTGCCGGATACGCCGCGACGGTCCCTGCGCGCCGCGCTCGGCCCGGCCGGTCCGGTCGCACCGGACTTCTACGCCGTCGCCCTGTCGGCGCTGGAGTTGCTGACCGAAGCAGCCGAGCGGACGCCGGTGCTGGTCATTGCCGACGACGCGCACTGGTTCGACCGTTCCAGCGCCGACCTGCTCGGCTTCCTGGCCCGCCGGGTGGGCACCGCACCCGTCGCGCTCGTCGCGGCCGTCCGCGACCGCGACAGCGGCCCGCCGGCTGACCCGTTCGCCCAGGCCAACCTGCCGCAACTCGGGCTCGGGCCACTGTCCGACGAGTCCGCCCGGGTACTGCTCAACCGGGTCGCCGCCGACCTGCCCGCCGGCCTGCGGGAGCGGCTGCTCGTCACCGCATCCGGCAACCCGCTCGCGCTGCTGGAACTGCCCGCCTCGGTACGCGGCGCCGACCGCGACGAACTGTCCTTCTCGGCCGTCCTGCCGATGAACGCCCGACTGGAGCACGCGTTCGCCGCCAGGCTGCCGGAGATGCCGCCACTGACCCAAGCGCTGCTGCTGGCGGCTGCGGCCGAGCCGTCCTGCACGCTGGCGGAGCTACTCACGGTCATGGCAACCGTTCACCAACAGCCGGTAAGCCTCGACGTGCTCGACCCGGCCGTCGCAGCCGACCTCGTCCGGCCACACGGCCTGCGGCTGCGCTTCCGCCACCCGCTGGTCGCTTCGGCCGTCTACTACAGCGCGGCACCCAGCGACCGCGTCGCCGTGCACACCGCGCTGGCAGAGGCTATGGCCGGCCAGCCCGACCGCGCGATCTGGCACCGGATGGCCGCCGCGATAAGCCCCGATCCCTCACTCGCCGCGGACCTGCGGACCTTCGCCGAGCGGGCCGCCCGCCGCGGCGCGGCGTCCGTGGCCGTCGCGGCGTTAGAGCGGGCCGCATCGTTCACCGACGGCAAGGAGCGCACCGACGTGCTGCTGCGGGCGGCCGAACTGGCCGCCGACACCGGCCAGGCACGCGATCGGCTGCCCAGCATCCTCGACCAGCTGCGGCCCCTCCCGCTCACCGATCGCGCCGCCGCCCGGCGCGTGCAGGTCGAGGCGGTGCTCGCCCCGACCTGGGACACGCACGAAGTCGCCGGCCTGACCGAGCACGCCGAGCACATCTGGCCTCAGGATCGCGACCTCGCCTACTCGCTGCTGCACGCCTCGGCATTCCGCTGTTTCTGGGGCGGCGCCCCGCCGCAGCTGCGTGTCAT
This sequence comes from uncultured Micromonosporaceae bacterium, assembly GCA_964645345.1. Taxonomy (GTDB): domain Bacteria; phylum Actinomycetota; class Actinomycetes; order Mycobacteriales; family Micromonosporaceae; genus Rugosimonospora. The sequence continues at coordinate 1,689 of CAZYCD010000285.1, read as the reverse complement.
GGTGCGCACCGTGATGGACAAGCTTGACCCGGACATCAGGGACCCACGCAGCCTGCTCGTTCACGCGTACACCTCGCCCCTGGAACGGGGCGCGATCCTGCTGCAGCGGGCCGAGCCGCTGGTCACCGACCCCACCCTGGCCAGGCGGCGATTCGGAGTCGGCGTACACGGCCTGGTCGGCGAATTCCCCCGCTCCGCCGCCCTACTCGCGCCCGTGATCGCCGCAGCCCGCGAACACGGTCAGATCCTGCTGTCCGGCCGGCTCGTGGTCACCCAGACCGGCTCGTCGTGGTGGACAGGCGACTGGGACACGGTCGTGGCCGCGTCCCTCGACGCCGAGCAGACCGGACGTGAAGTATTCGAACCGTCAATATGGATGCTCGGGCAGGTGCACCGGGCCCTGGTGCTGGTCTGCCGCGGCGAGCCCGAAAGCGCCGAGCTGATCATCGCGCGCCTGCTCGCCGACCCGGCCCTGCCGGGTAACCGGGTGATACTGGCTGCGATTCAGAAGATTCGAGGCATCGCGGCGCTGGCAGCCGGACGCCCCGAGGACGCGATGGAACGACTGCTGTCGACCTATGACCCCGCCAGCGCGGACCACCATTTCCTGTACCAGTACTGGTCGTTACCCGACCTGGTCGAGGCCGCCCGGGCCAGCGGTCAGATCGAACGGGCCCGCCCAATCCTGGCCGCCCTGGATCGGGTCGCCGAGCCGGTCACCGCCGTGCGCATCGTCCTGGCCTTCGCCCGGGCCGTTCTCGCCCCGGACGAGGAGGCCGAAACCCTGTTCGCCGCGGCACTCGCGGAGGATCTGGCGGCATGGCCGCTGGAGCGCGCCCGGCTCAACCTGGCGTACGGACGCTATCTGCGTCGGCGCATGCGCATAACTGAGTCGCGCGCCCCGTTACGGTTGGCAGCCGAGCTGTTCGACCGCCTCCGGGCCACCCCGTGGTTGGCACAGGCGCTCGCCGAGCTACGCGCGAGCGGCGTCAAGGGTCCGGTGCGCGCGGCTGGCCCGCCGACACTCACGACCCAGGAGCGGCAGATCGCGCGACTGGCCGCGGACGGGCTGAGCAACCGGGAGATCGGCCAGCGGTTGTTTTTATCGCCGCGCACCATCAGCTCTCACCTGTACAAAATTTTCCCGAAACTCGGCATCACGAACCGCGCTCAGCTCAACGCGGCCCTCGACGAGTAGCAGCAGCCCGGCAGCCGAAAACCTCCCTGTGCCGCGCCGAACGCGTCGCACCGGGCGTGAGCTGTGCTGTGCTGATGCCTGTAGTGGTCGAGAAACCTGGCAACGGGCGTTAATCTGCGGTTCATGCGGCCTGCCGGTACTCCTTGATCAGCCCGGCCAGCACAGTTGGGCGCCTGATGCGGTGGGCCGGGATAGGGAAGGGCAGCAGGTTCGGCTCGTCGTCGCATGCCGTGGCTTGGTGTGAGCGACCGCTGTCGTAGTGCTCCAAATACTTGGAAGTATGCGGCGTAGGTGCGCTTCGCCGAGGATGAGCATTAGGTCGAGCCAATCCAACATCGACAGCCGATCTGGGTGGCTGGCTATTTGTGATCTTGGAGTGCGGCGGGGCTCTGGCCTGTGGTTATGTTGGGTTTGGGTGGTGTTGGCCCGCACTAACCGGTGTGCGTATGGTGCCCGTCGTGGCGTACGTGCGCACGGTGCGGACCGCGTCG
>CAZYCD010000284.1:0-5286 GCA_964645345.1 uncultured Micromonosporaceae bacterium | reverse complement strand
CATGTGCCAGCGGCGCCAGAACTCGCGCAGGCTGGCCGAGGCGTAGGGGCGGTCGAAGTTGACCGGGAACCGGAAGCCCAGCAACAGCGCCAGCCCGATCGCGATGTCGGTGTACCCGGAGAAGTCGGCGTAGATCTGGCCGGCGTACGCGTAGATCGCGAACAGCACCTCGAGCGCCGGGTACCGGCCGGGTGTGGCGAACACCGGATCGACGACCAGCTTGCCGAGGGTGTCCGCGAGCACCAGCTTCTTTGCCAGCCCGCCGAGGATCAGCAGCCCCGCCGTCGTGAAGGGCACCTGTGCCGGGTCCCGCGGGGAGGCGAACTGGGGGATCAGTTCCCGGGCCCGCACGATCGGGCCGGCGAACAGGTGGGGGAAGAACGCCTGGTAGACGAAGAAGTCGAGGGTACCGGCCGGCCGGTCGAGGTCGCCGCGCCACAGGTCGACCAGGTAGCTGATGCCCTGGAAGGTGTAGAAGGAGACGCCGACGGTGGCGACCACCTGGACCACGGGCAGCGGCCCGCCCAGGCCGATGGAGCGCAGCGCGGTGTCGACCTGCCCGGCGAAGAACCCGGCGTACTTGGCGTAGCCGAGCACCGCGAGGTCGCCGGCGACGCCGACCATCAGTACCCAGCGGCGGCGGGTGCGCCAGACGGCGGTACCCATCGCCTGGTTCCAGGTGGTGACGGCGATCAGCACGAGCAGCAGGCGGAGGCTGGCCCACCCGTAACAGAAGTAGGACGCCAGCAGGGTGAACGCCTTCCACAGCACCGGCCGCGGCATCAGCCGCCAGTTGACCACGAGGACGACCGCGAAGAACGCGGCGAACTCGATGGTCGGAAACGCCATGCCGCCTAACCTAGGCTTCGTCGTGTTTGTCCTGCGGTCGCTCGCGGACCCGTCCACCGAAAGCGGCACCGGCGACCGGCCGCGTACGGTGAGTTGGTGGTCCGCAAGAGAGTCGTGGTGTCCGGCGACGTGCAGGGCGTCTTCTTCCGGGACACGTGCCGGCGGGTCGCCGGTGAGCACGGGGTCGCCGGTTGGGTGCGCAACCTGCCGGACGGCCGGGTGGAGGCGGCGTTCGAGGGCGACGCGCAGGGCGTCGAGCGCCTGGTCGAGTGGGCGCGCCAGGGGCCGCCCCGGGCAAGGGTCACCGAGGTGACCGTCCGTGACGAACCGGCGGAGGGCCTTGCCACGTTCGACATCCGGTGATGCGCCGCCATCCCGTGGCCGGACCCCGGCCGGGACGCCCGGCAAGATCATGGACATGAGGCACCATTGGCGGGTGGACGAACAGGTGGCGGCGCTGGCCGGGCTGATGTCCGGCGGCGGCACGGTGGTACTCAGCGGCGCCGGCATCTCCACCGAGTCGGGCATTCCGGACTACCGGGGACCGGACGGTGCGCTGACCCGGCACACCCCGATGACCTACCAGACGTTCGTGGCCGATCCCGACGCCCGCCGCCGGTACTGGGCCCGCAGCTACGTCGGCTGGCACCGGATCTCCGCCGCCCGCCCCAACGCCGGCCACCACGCGGTGGCCCGCCTGTACCGGCAGGGCCTGCTGTCCGGCATCATCACCCAGAACGTCGACGGGCTGCACCAGAGCGCCGGGGCCGCCGAGGTGACCGAGCTGCACGGCAGCCTGTTCCGGGTGACCTGCCTGCGGTGCGGGGACACCACCTCGCGCCACCAGTTCGACGCCTGGTTGCGGGAGGCCAACCCGCACTTCGAGGCCACGGTCACCAGGGTCAACCCGGACGGCGACGTGGACCTGCCGCCCGACCGGCTCGACCGCTTCCGGGTAGTGGACTGCCCGCTGTGCGGCGGCGTGATCAAGCCGGACGTGGTCTTCTTCGGCGAGACGGTGCCGGCGTCCCGGGTCAGCGCCTGCTTCGAGCTCGTCGAGCGCGCCCGGCTGCTGCTGGTACTCGGGTCGTCGTTGACCGTCATGTCGGGGCGCCGGTTCGTGCTGAGAGCCGCGAAGCTGGGTACCCCCGTGGCGATCGTCAACCGGGGCGGTACCCGGGGCGACGGGTACGCCACGGTGACCATCGACGCGGCGCTGGGCGCGGTACTGCCGCGGCTGGCCGACCTCATGGACGCCGCACCGGTCGGCTGAGGCCGCGCCGCGTGGAGACGGGAAGGGCGGGGCCGTGCGGGTGCTGACCTGGAACCTGTGGGGCCGTAACGGCGACTGGCAGCGCCGCCGCGACGCCATCGCCGCGGTCATCGCCGAGGCGGCACCCGACGTGTGCGGCCTGCAGGAGGTCTGGAACGCCCCGGACGGCAACCTCGCCGCCGACCTGGCCGAGCGGCTGGGCACGGGCTGGCACTGGGGGCGGGCGCACCCGCCGCACCCGGACGGGCTGTCGATCGGGAACGCGGTACTCAGCCGCTGGCCGCTGCTGTCGGCCGAGGAACTGGAGCTGCCCACCGGAGACCTGGCCGACAGCCGGGTGGCCATCGGCGCGCGGATCGCGGCACCCGCCGGGGTGCTGCCCTTCGTCACCACCCACCTGACCTACCGGCCCGGCGGTTCCGCGGTCCGGCTCGGACAGGTACGCGCGCTGGCCGGCTTCGTCGCCGGCCACGCCGACGGCTGCGCGTACCCGCCCGTGGTGACCGGGGACCTCAACGCCGAGCCGGCCTCGGACGAGCTGCGCCTGCTCGGCGGCCTGCTCACCGAGCCGGTGGTACCCGGCCTGGTGCTGCTGGACGCCTGGCGGTACGCGGCACCCGGCGACCCGGGCTTCACCTGGGACCGCCGCAACGTGTACCAGTCGCACAGCCCCATCCCCGACTCCCGCATCGACTACGTGCTCGTCGGCCTCCCCGTGGGCGACCGGGGGCGGGTGGAGGCGGTCCGGCTGGCCGGGGACGTACCGGTCGACGGCGTCCTGCCCTCGGACCACTACGCCGTGGTCGCCGACCTGTCCGACTGAGCGGATCTCCCGCCGAAGTCCTCGGATGTGATCAAGCCGACATTCGGGGGTAATTTGGGGCGCATACGGGGGGTCGGACCGGCGGTACCGCCGCGCGCGCAGCAGACTGGGGATCATGTCGTCGTTGGCCGCTGGAGTTCAGCTCGATCACCGCTTCACGCTGCGCCACCCCCTCGGCAATGGCGGGATGTCGCAGGTGTGGCGCGCCGAGGACGACGTGCTCGGCCGGCCGGTCGCCGTCAAGGTGCTGACCGCGGAGTTGGCCGCGCACCCGGCATTGTCCGGGGCGACGTGGACGGAGGCGCGCGCCGCCGCCCGGCTGGCGCACCCGCACGTCACCCGCGTGTACGACTACGGCCAGGCGGTACTCCCGGACGGCGCGACGCTTCCGTACCTGGTGATGGAGCTGGTCGACGGGCAGAGCCTGGCCGACCGGCTGGCCACCGGACCGCTGCCCTGGCCGCAGGCCGCCGCGGTGTGCGCGCAGGTCGCCTCGGCCCTCGCCGCGGCGCACCGCATCGGCGTGGTGCACCGCGACATCAAACCGGGCAACGTCATGCTGACCCCGTCCGGCGCGAAGGTTCTCGACTTCGGCATCGCCTCGCTGGCCGGTGACCATCTGGGTGCGGACGGCGGCCACGTCGTCGGTACCCCCGGGTACGCGGCACCGGAACGCCTGCGCCCGGGCCCGGCGGTACCCGCCAGCGACGTCTACGCCCTCGGTGTGCTCCTCTACGAGGCGCTCACCGGGCACCTGCCCCGGCAGGTCGCCACCTGGCACGAGGCGGCCCTCGCCCACCAGGACGCGGTCCCGCCGGAGCTCCCGGACGTGCCCGGCCTGCCGCGCGCCGTCCGCCGGCTCTGCCTGGCGTGTCTGTCCCCGGACCCGACCCTCCGGCCGACCGCCGAGGAGGCGGCTGGGGTCCTCGGCGCCGCCGCCGACCAGCCAAAGGTCGTCGGCGCCGCCGCCGGCACCCTCCCGGTCCCGGTCACCACGCCGGCGGCGTCCGCCGCGCCGACCATGTCCGGCCCACCGGCCGGTTTCGTCGTCGGGTCGGCGCCGCTGCCCCACCCGCCAACCATGATCGACTATCACGACCCGGCGCCGGCCGGAGACCTCCCGGCGCGTACCCGAGGCAGGCCACTGATCGTCGGGCTCCTCGCGACCGTCGTGGTCCTCGCACTGGCCCTGATCGGAGTATCGCTGGCCCTGCTGTCCGGCCACCCGGCAACCCACGCCGGTAGCGGGCCGCTGGCGTCCCCGTCCAGCGCCGTCGCGGCCACCCCGTCCCAGCCGCTGTCCCCCACCGCGCCGGTCCCGGAGCCCACCGCCACCACCGCCGACGCGATCGCGGATGCGCTGGCCGGGGCGATCACCAGCGCCCAGGCAGCCGGCCAGCTCGACTCCGGCGGGGCGCACACGTTGCTCGGCGAGGTGAACAACCTGCGGGACGCGCACGGTGGAAAGCGGACCCGGGAGCGCGCGCAGGAACTCCAGCACAGCATCGGCACGCTGGTCGCCGACGGGAAGCTGGACCAGTCCGTCGGCGCCCAGCTCACCGCGCTGCTCCAGCCCCTGCTCGACGGGGGCGAAGGCTAGAGCGCTACATCACGTCGTCGGGCGGTCCGACGTTGCGGGTCGAACCGCGGCGACCGCCCCAGATGACCATGGTGACGATCAGGCCCAGGGCGCCGACCACCATGAGTATCCAGCCGACCACGTCGAGGTTGACGCCGCCGGCGTGCAGGTGCAGGGCGAAGGTGAGGATCGCCCCAGCGGCGATGAGGAACAGGCTCGCACCGATTCCCACGGTGAGCCTCCTTCGGGGGGATGGAAGTGCCGAACCATCCCCCCGTACCCGTGGCGCCGCCGGCTCAACCTCGCCACCCGGGCCGCGAGCGTCAGGCCAGCAGGTCGCGGACGCGCGCCACGGCCGGGCTCGAGTCAGACATCGACAATGATTGACATGTCGGATGCGAAACTGTAAATACTGCGAACAGAGAGCGCTCTCCCACCGGCACACACGCCGGGGGATGCGCCTCGGGAACACCCCATCCCCCACGCAGGAGGTTCAGCGATGCACCTCAGACCCGGCAGGCGCGGCAGACTTTCGCTGTACGCCGCAGCCATGGCCACCGTCCTGGCCGTACCGGTCTACGTCGCCGCGACTCACAACCCGGCCCGGGCGGCGGTCGCCCCCGCGCCGCCCGGCTTCAGCCTCACCTGGAGCGACGACTTCAACGGGCCGGCGAACGCGGGTATCGACACGAGCCTGTGGCGGTACGACACCGGTCCGGGCAGCTCGTTCGGTACCGGCGAGATCGAGACCATGACCAGCAG
>CAZYCD010000283.1:0-5293 GCA_964645345.1 uncultured Micromonosporaceae bacterium | reverse complement strand
CCGGTGGCGTGCAGCGTCTGCGCGCCGATCACGATCGTGTACATGTTGAACTTGTGCGCCACCGAGTCCCAGGCGCCCTGGTCCACGCCGCGGAACAGGCTGAGCGGCATGATCGGGTCGATGCCGCGGCAGTAGAGCACGCCGTGCTCGCGGTACGTCGGAAAGCACATGTCCTGCTTCCGCAGCGCCCGCCCGGAGCCGACCTGCGCCGCCTCCTGGCCGAGCAGGCTGGCCCAGATGCCGAGTTCGCCCTGCCGCTGCAGCGCGGTCGCCTCGGTGTCCAGCTTCCGGACCACTACCAGGTCGCGGTAGAGCCCCCGGTACTCGTCGTCGGTGAAGTCGACGGAGTAGTCCGGGTGCTCGACCCGCTCACCGTCCGGGTCAAGCAGCTGTACGAAGTCGTCCGGTCCATGGGGGTCGGCATCGGCCCGGTGTTGCTGGGCGTCGCCGCTGGCCCTGGGGTGGCCATTCGCCATCCTGTCTCCCTGATTCTGTCTGCCTCGGCAGCGGGGTCGCCTCTGCCGTGTCTCTCCCGCCGCCCGGGGTCGAAGCGGCGGTGGTGGGAGTCGGCTCGGGACAGCCCACCCGCAGGGTATGCGGAGCAGCGGCCCCGACGCCGCTCCCCCCAGCATCGCAGACTTGGTGAGGACCGACACAGTGCGGCCGGGTCACACCGGGCGGGACCGGTTAATGACCGTTCATTTAGGGGCCGCGAGGGTCGACGGCGGGGTGGATCGACATCTTCCCCTGCAAATTGACCAGCATGGACGAAATGCCACGGGCGACCGGGACTACGGATCGGCCCTGTGGAAACCGTCCACGGTGGCCGTCACGTCGCTTCCCCGGTTTGGTCCTCGATCCACGGCATTGCCGAGGATGGCCGGCCCACTACACGTCGGACTCGTGGGCGCGCAGCCAGGCCTCCACCGCCGCGTCATCGGTGAGGTCCACCGCGTCAGCGATCAGCCGGCGCATTGCCCGGACCGCGGGGCTCTGCCGCTCACCCGTCGCGCACAGCCGGACGAACTCGTCCCGTGCAGTACCGACCCGGTCGAACGTCGCCTGTACCGCGGCGTCCGGCAGCCCGAGCTGGCGCCCCGACCAGAGAACCCATGCGCCCAGCGCGTCGGGCAGATTCCGCGCGTCGTTCGCGTCGAGTACGGCCCGCCCGTGTACCCAGTCCATCAGGAAGACCTCGACCGCTCGCGGGCTCCAGCGCAGCGGATCCCCGCCACGGGTCTGTGCGAAGTCCACGATGAGGCCGAGCCCGTAGCGGACCGCCTCGCCCCGGTCACCGGCCGCGCCCGCCAGGCCGGACAGTCGCGCCTCGGGGGACTGGAGAAACTGGCCGATCAGCGCCGCCCGCTCGTCGGGCTCCGCGTCGACCGGCGACTCCCCGCCGGCCGGGTCCTCCGACTCCCCGCCGGCCAGGGGCTCCGCGTTCGCCAGGGGCTCCCCGTCCGGCCCGGCCGGTACCGGCGGCTCCAGCAGCGGCAACATTGCCAGCCGGGCCGCGACCAGTACCCGGTTCTCCGGCAACCCCGGCGACTCGGGCAACTCGGGCGCGTTGTCGGTCGCCCGCAGGTACCCGGCGGCAGCCGCGCGTATTGTCGCGGGATCGACCTCGGCGAGCCAGGTCATCACGTCCGGGTCGGAGGCGACGCTCTCCCGCAGCCGGTCCAGGACCGGTCCGGCCGGCGCCGCGAGCACGAGGTCCTTGACCAGGCCCAGGTTGTGGTCGACGAGGACCAGGACGGCGTGCTCCGGCCCGCCCAGCGGCTCGTCGCGGTACCCGAAGGAGACCACGTAGCTCGTCTGGTCGCCGTACCGGTCGCCGTAGGCCCAGCCGCCGGTGACCTGCACCGCGCCGAGTTGGCCGAGCCACGGGGGGCCCTCGCCGGGGTCCGGGGTACCCGGGTCCCCGCCGGTCAATGCCGCGAGCACCGTCCGTGCCAGCCGGGCCGGCCCGGTACCCACGCGCGCCAGGTGGTCGTCCAACTCCCGCGCGAACGCGGCCAGCGCCTGCCCGCGGTCCGGCGCGGTACCGGCGTACACCCCGCCGAGCAGCGCGGACAGCAGGAGTTCGGCGTCGAACGCGGTGTCCAGGCGGGCTAGGTCGCGGGCCGCGCTGAGCACCAGCTCCGGCAGCGAGGGGCGGTCGGCCGGAGCGGGATCAGTGGGCATGCGGGGAGCCTATGCCCCGCCCATCTTTACCTCAGAGTCAACCCCGGCTAAGGTAAACGCAAGAGTAAACCTGATGGAGTAAAGGCATGGGGCGGCGGGAGCAGACGACCGAGCGGATCCTCGACGGTGCCGCCGCGGCGTTCGCCAAGGGCGGCTACGCCGGCACCTCCATGGAGGAGATCGCGGCCGCGGCCGGCGTCAGCAAGCTGCTGCTCTACCGCGACTTCGCTGGCAAGCGCGAGCTCTACCAGGCCGTTCTGGAACGGACCCTGGGCCGCATCACGGCGCGGGTGCCGGCCGAGGCGAGCAACGCGGCCCTGCGCGGGCTGATCGCCGCCGCCCGGCACGATCCCGACGGCTTCACCCTGCTGTTCCGTCATGCCGCCCGGGAGCCCGAGTTCGCGGCTTACGCGGCCCGCCTGTACGACGAGGCGATCCGCGAAGCCGAGCAGCTGATGCGCGCCATCGAACCGGACCCGCTGATGCGGCGGTGGGCGGCGGAGACCACGGTCGGCATCACCTACCAGGCGATCATCACCTGGCTCGAACACGGCGACCCGTCCCGGGACGACGAGTTCTACCGCCGGCTGCTCGAGGTCAACCGCTCCGCCGCCAAGCCGACGACCGCCGCCCCGCCGTCCAAGGAGTCGCGATGAGCGCCGACGGCCAGACCGACGAACCGACCGGGCCGCTCGGCCTGGCCGCCACCCTCGCCCTGCTCGCCGGGCCGTTACTGTCCATGGTGGACAGTAACGTCGTCAACGTCGCCATCCCGGACATCGCCCGGGAGCTGCTCGGCTCGCTGCCCGCGGTGCAGTGGACCGTCTCCGGCTACCTCCTCGCCCTCGCCGCGACGCTGCCGGCCACCTCGTACCTCGGCAAGCGGCTGGGTACGGTCCGGGTCTACGCCGCCAGTCTCGCCGCTTTCGTCCTGACCTCGGTCCTCTGCGCCTTCGCACAGAACGTTCCCGAACTGGTCGCCGCTCGGGTACTGCAGGGCATCGCGGCGGCGCCTCTGGTACCCCTCTCGATGAGCCTCGTGTTCGGGCGCGGCGGCGTCGCCGCCCGGCAGGTCCCGGTCAGCGCCGGCATCGTCCTGTTCCTCGGCCCCGCCCTCGGACCGACGGTCGGCGGCCTGCTCATCACCGGGTGGAGCTGGCGGGCGATCTTCCTCATCAACGCCCCGATCGGCCTGGCCGCACTGGCGGCCCTGCCGCTGCTGCGCCGCCGCGGCATCGCCGACTCGCCGGACCGCACCGCCCGTTTCGACCCTGTCGGCCTGCTGCTGCTCTCCGCCGGGCTGGCCGCCGCCAGCTACGGCGCCACGGAGGGACCCGGCCACGGTTGGTGGGGGCCGCGGTCCTGGCCGTTCTGGTCCGGGGGGCTCCTGCTGATTCTGGGGTACCTGTGGTGGGCGCGCGGTCGCGAGCACCCCGCCGTGGACCTGCGGCTGCTGCGGCGTACCCAGTCCGCGCTCGCCGTGTGGCTGTGCACCCTCACCGCGGTCGCCATGTTCAGCGTCCTGTTCCTGCTGCCTGTGCTGATCCAGGACGTTCAGAGGCACGGGCCGCTGGCCAGCGGGCTGGTGCTGCTCCCGCAGGGCCTGGTGATGGGGCTGTCCACGAAGTTCGGCGCGACCTTCGGGGAGCGTGGCAGGCTGCGGGCCGGCATAGTCCTCGGCCTGCTCGGCGTCGGCGTCACCACGGCCCTGCTCCTACTGGTCACAGTGGACACTCCACTGTGGATAGTGGCGGTGGTGATGGCCGGGCGCGGCCTCGGCATCGGACTGGTGATGCAGCCGTTGCTCACCGCGATGCTCGCCGGCATGTCACGTAACCAGCTCGCCGACGCGAACACGCTGTTCAACGTCGGCCAGCGGCTCGGCGGATCGCTCGGGGTCGGGCTGCTCGCCACCTTCTTCACCCTGCGCGTGACAGCGCACGTGCGGACCGTGTTGGGCCCGGCCGCTCCGGCGCTCGGCAGTGGTGCCGGAAGCATCGCCGACGCGCCCGCCGCGCTGCGGCCCCGGCTGGCCGGCGCGGCGGTCGCGGGGTTCCATGACACCATCTGGATCGGGGTCGCGATAGCCGCGGTCGGCGTGGGTTGCGCGCTGCTCCTCAAGCCCGCCGCGATCACGACCGGCGCCGGGGGCGAACCGCCAGCAGGGCCAGCAGCACCGCCGGAACCAGCACTCCGAACAGCAGAGCCAGCAGGCTGAGCGGGTAGTCCGCGCCGGTCATCGTGCCCCGGTGTGTGCCGTGGAAGGCCAGGTGCAGCAGGTTGAACAGCATGGCGCCGGCCAGTGCCACGGCGGTGACCCGCCGGTCGTCCAGTACCGCGGCGACCACCAGCAGCGCCCCGATGGTGAGGAAGGTGGCCCCGAGATCCGCGGTCAGGTGCTCATTGAACGGCGGGTACGCGGCGGTCCAGTGGTGCCCGAAGCCGGGGAAGTCGGTGAAGAACCGGGCCGGCGCGAAGTAGGCCCAGCCGCCCCAGCTCAGTTCCACCAGTCCGAGCGCGGCGACGCCCGCCCGGCGCAGCGGCCCGGTCCTCATCCGCGCGCCGCGTCGAGGGCGTCCCGGGCCGCCGAGTACCGGCCGAGCCGCTCGCGTACCGGGTGCAGCACGTACTCGCCGCTCACCTCGTCCAGGGCCGCGCGCATCCGGCCGGCGGCGCGGCGCTGGGCCCGGCTGGCGCCGAGCGTCACGAGGGGCCGTGCCAGGGCCGGTAGCAACAACCCGGCGATCAGCGCGCCGCCGGCCACCACGGCCGGCCGGACGTGGTCGTGGCCGAGCCGGGTGATCACGAATCCGGTCAGCAGCCAGCCCAGGCCTCCCACCGCCACGGCCAGCAGCAGCCACTGGAGGGCGCCGACCAGACGCCACCAGACGGGGGTACGGCGGGACTCCAGGTCGGCCCGCCCGACCGCCTCGTCCAAGGCGAACGGCAGGTCGGCGAGGTGGGACCGCGCGGCGGCCGTCACCGCGGAGGCCCACGGCTCGGGCAGCCCCTCGGCCGCGTGGTCGCCGAAGGTACGGGCGGCCAGCCGGGCGGCGGAGCGCTGCGCCTGGGCCGGCTCGGCCGGTCCGGCCGGCGCGTCCGACCGCTC
>CAZYCD010000282.1:3797-5294 GCA_964645345.1 uncultured Micromonosporaceae bacterium | reverse complement strand
GCTGCGGTCGGTGAGCATGAGCGAGACGCCCGCGGTACCGGCGGCGACGTCCAGCACCCGGCCCGACGTGCCGTTCATCCGCAGTACCGCGTCGACCATCGCGCGGCGCCACCGGTGGTTCTGGCCGAACGAGAGCACCTCGGCGAGCAGGTCGTACCGTGCGGGCAGCCCCTGGAACAGCTCGCGAGCGAACACGGTGGGCTCAGTACGGGACCGCTGTACGCTACCCATGCCGCCTCCTCGGCTACCGGCTTGGAACCTAAGTATGCGACGTCACGACGCCATAGTGGTCGGCGCGGGCCCCGCGGGAAGCATCGCCGCGCTTGTCCTGGCCCGCGCCGGGGCGGACGTCGCGCTCGTCGACCGACGCAGCTTCCCGCGCGAGAAGGCCTGCGGCGACCTCGTCGGCCCGCGCGGCGTCCAACTCCTCGCCGAGCTCGGCATCACCGTGCCGGGGGCGCGCCCGCTGGGCGACATGGTCGTGGTGGCGCCCAACAACCGCCGGGTGCTGCTGCCCGCCCTACCCGGCAGGAACTACGCCGATCACGCGATCGCGGTGACCCGTGAACAGTTCGACACGCTGCTGTTCGACACGGCGGTGGCGGCCGGGGCCACCGCCCTGCACCGCCGCGTCACCGGCCTGGCGTACCACCGCGACATCGTCGACGGCGTCCAGGTCAGCGGCGGTGCGACCGTCCGCGGCGACGTGGTGCTGGGTGCGGACGGCGCGACCAGCTCGGTCGCGCGCCACGCCGGCCTGGTGGACCCGGCAAGGACGCTGTGGGGGTTCGCTGTACGCGGCTACCTGGACGGCGACCTCGACCTTCCGCACATCGTGCTGTGGGAACCGCGACGGTGGAGCCTGTTGCCCGGCTACGGCTGGGCATTCCCGATGGCGGGGGGCGGGGTGAACGTCGGCCTCGGCCTCGCCTTCGGATCCGACCGCGCCGCCAGCCGCCGCGCCGGCGAGCAACTGGACGACTTCCTCACCCACCTCGAGCATCAAGGCCTGCTGCCCGGGTCGCGTCCGCGCGCACGAACCGGCGGCTGGCTGAAGATGGGCATGCTGGGCACCACACCGGCCGGCAACGGCGTGCTGCTCGTCGGCGACGCGGCCGGCCTGGTCAACCCGCTGCAAGGCGAGGGCATCGCCCAAGCCATGGCCAGCGGCCGGGCCGCCGCCGACGCCATCCTTTGGGCGGGGCCGCGCGACGCCGCCCGCCGGTACCTGGAGTGGCTGCGCGGCGCGACAGCGCACCATCGCGCGAATGCGCCGGTCCACTCCGCGATGGTCAAGCATCCGTTGGCCGCGTCGCTCACCGTGCGGGCTCTGTCGGCCCCGGGTATCGGCCCGGCCGTCGCCGGCGCGTGGGGACTGTACTGGAACGACCTGACGCCCGACGCGCTACCCAGCCGGCACCGCCGCATCGCCGCGGCAGCCATCCGCATGGTCACCGCCGCAGGCGGGCGGGGTGCGGCCGCTCACTGGTTCAGCAC
>CAZYCD010000282.1:0-3697 GCA_964645345.1 uncultured Micromonosporaceae bacterium | reverse complement strand
GGCGACCGCGCCAAGCTCGCCGACATCGCGGACCCCGACTACCTGTCCGCACCGGAACTGGACCCGGTGATACAACGCCTCGGTCACGGCCGCTTGCTGGTAACCGCCACGGCGATCAACAGCACCGCCGCCGACGCGATGAAGAGCGCCACCCTCACCGGCACCCTCAACCACGCGCTGTACACCGACACCATCTGGCTGCACCGTCACGGCACACGGTGGTACGTCGCCATCGGTCCGAACCGGAAATCCAGCAGGAAGGGCATACGATCCTCGTGAGACGACCGGCGCAACGCGTCTGATCCGCAGCATCCTCGACGATCATGTCCGGGCCCATCCGGTCCTGCCGGGCCGCCCTACGCGTGACGCTTGGTCACGGCAGGTCCTCGACGGTGAAGCGCAGCGTGCCCCCGGGGTCCGAGTGCGCGTCCAGCTCCTTGTCGTCCAGCACCGCCGCCGCGTCCGGGTCCAGGAACAGCGGCCCGCCGGCGGACTCGATGACCTTGTCGTCCATGCCCGGCTGTGCTGCCAGCTGCAGTACCAGCCGGTCGGCGTAGTCGCCCTCCGTGGTGATCCGCACAACCGCTCCGGCGGGCGCCTGCGGTTGGTGGGTCACCGCCTGGATGGCGGCAGCGGCACGGTCGGTAACAGTCAGCATGATGGTGTCCTCACATTCCAAGGCTTGTCTTCGGCGTCGCGGCAGCCGCCGGTCGACCTTCGAGGGCGACCCGGCCGCGCGGCACCCCGTTGCGCTGTGCCTGTTGTGAGCCGGCCCGCCGGGGCCGGCGACAAGGGGAACATCCGCCACCGGCGGAGTCCCTCGCACGTGCTCCTTCCCCACGTTTCACTCCCGGCTCGAGTCCGTCAACCGCTGGGGCACCCAGGTCTTCATGACAGAAGTCACGAGATTCGTCGCGTACCGCGGGTTGGCAGGACGGATCGGCGCGGCAGCTCGGCGGGGGCGGTCATGTAACACCGCGGATAGGCGCGCCGCCCTATCAGAAGGTCCAATGTTCCGCCCGGCCTGAACTGGCCGCGCGAGAGGAGGCACTGAATGCGACCGATTCGCATGGTCGTCATGTCGGCGGCGATGTTGCTCCTCGCGGCCGCACCGGCCGCGGCGGGGCCCGCCAAGGCATCGGCCGCCCTTGATCCTGGCGTTGGTGTCGTTCCGCAGGGTATCCAGAGCGACGCGAGTTATGCCGACAGCGTCCACGTGCGTCAGGTGAGCAACGTCGACGCCACCGACGCGGCGGTCAGCTGCTACCGCCCGGAGGTCGGGTACTTCACCAGCGATGGGCCCAATGACGGTTACAGCGGCATGTCGCCCTGCCCGGGCGCCACGACCGGCGAGAACACCGGGGCGATCGGCCCGTACCCGACGCAGGTCGGCAGCAACCCGGGGTATCCGGCCGCCGGACCCATGCTGGTCAAGGACCACTCCGAGTCCGACATCAGAGTCGACCCGACCAACCCCGCACACCTGATCGGCTCGTCGAAGTGGTTCGCCAGCGCCGAGGGCTACAACCACCTGCTCGGCTTCTACGAGTCGTTCGACGGCGGCGCCACCTGGCCGGTCAGCGGGCACATCCCCGGCTACGAGGGCTGGACCGACAACACCGACCCGGTGGGCGCGTTCGACACCTATGGCAACTACTACTCCCTGCTGCTGCCGTACCAGTTCTTCTACAGGGCCGACGGCACCCACGACTTCACGATCGGCACCTCCCAGGAGGCCAACCCGGTCGTGGCGGCCGAGGTGATCTCGGTGGCGGTGCGTCCGCACGGCGCGACCACAGCGACACAGTGGATCACCACGCACGGCGGCGGTCCGGACTACGTGGCAACCTACGACAGCATCGGCAACGCGCCGGACAAGCAGTGGATCACCATCGACACCGCCCCGAACAGCCCGCACCGCAACCGCGTGTACGCGATGTGGGTCGACTTCCACCACAACACGCCGGTGCCGTTCGTCGCCTACGCCGACGCCCGGCCGGACGGCACGCACACCGACTGGTCGGCCCCACAGCCGCTGCCCACGCCACCGCAGTCGCCGACCGGGATGACCTACCTGCTGCCGCACGTCACCCCGGACGGCACCGTCTACACCACCCTGACCAACTTCAACCCCGCGCAGGGTAAATGCTGCGCGTCCGTGGCAGTGGACGTGTCCACCGACGGCGGCGCGACGTGGTCGGTGGCCGGCGCCCCGGTGCCCACAGTGGTCCCACCGCCGTCGATGTACGCCAACACCACCATCCGGGACGGCATCGAGAACACCTTCACGGTCGGTCGGACCATGGTCAACGGGCACTACCCGCTTTACGTCTCCTACGAGGACTACAGCGCGGGCGTGGACAACGTCCTGCTGACCGCCTCCTACGACGGCGGCGCGACCTGGAGCTCACCTATCCAGGTCAACGACAACGCGGCGCCGGTCGACGAGTTCCAGCCCAACCTGACCGCCGCCCCCAACGGCACCGTCAGCGTCGCCTTCTACGACCGCAGGCTGCCATGCCCAGCGGCCGGTACCCGGGAGGCGGCCGGGGCCGGCCTCGCCCTCGACCAGTCCAACCCGCGCTCCCCCACGACGCTGCCGCCCTACGGCGCGACCAACTACTGCGTCAACGCCAGCCTGCAGTTCTACACCCCGACGCTGGCCCCGATCGGCAACAACATCCGCATCAGCCAGCACACCTTCGACCCGCAACTCAATTCGCCGCACACCGGCTGCGCCACCTGCGAGACCACGTTCCTCGGCGACTACTTCGGCAACGACGTCGGCCCGGGCGCGCAGGGCTTCATCGACTACACCACCTTCGTCAGCACCTACGCCGACCCGGCCAACCCCGGCAACCAACAGCAACAGATCGTCGCGAAGCTCCAGGTGCCCTGAACGGTCACCGAATACCCGGCGTGAACGGAGCCCGGATGCGGACCACCGCATCCGGGCTCCCCCCGTCGCCACGTGGCGAGGCGGGCAACCGCGTGTACCTCGCTCGTCCGGTCGGCCCGCTGCCCGCCACTGCTCGCGGTGGAAGGTCCGGGTAGGCCGTCGTGGGCATCAGGCGCGCTTGCGTATCCACCACAGGCAGGCCCAGGCGAACAGGATCGCCGCGCCGACATAGATCGCCAACTCGGCACACTGGAACGTCCAGTAGCGATTCGCAGGCTGGTAGGTCAGCAGTTCGTGGTAGGTGGCACCGACTTTGGACACGCATGCCTGCGCGCGCTGCCGAGCGGAGTCCGACACAGGAATGT
Source organism: uncultured Micromonosporaceae bacterium (assembly GCA_964645345.1). Lineage (GTDB taxonomy): Bacteria > Actinomycetota > Actinomycetes > Mycobacteriales > Micromonosporaceae > Rugosimonospora. The sequence continues at coordinate 433 of CAZYCD010000282.1, read as the reverse complement.
GCCCGGGGACGGCCGGCGGACTGGCACCGCGTGCGGCGATGTCCGGGCAGTCCGCGTCGAGCACCGCGTTGGTGAGGTCGTGACCACCCGCGTCCACCACCCGGATGGAGTAGATCCACCCGTTGGGCATGGTCGGTGTCGCCGGGTCGAGCGCGCTCGTCGGGCCGCCGTTGAACCACGAGTTCAACATGATCGATGGCGAGATCTGCGAGCCGAAGCCGGTCGAATCCGGGTCGAGAGCCAGCACCTGGTGCTGCGGGCTCAGAAGGCGCGGCCGCAGCCCGTACGTCGCACAGGTGCGGGCGGCGACGAAGGCGAACAGCGCGACCGCCATCGCCGGTACCGTGCGGCGGACCAGGGTGCCGACGGTGACGCCGAGCGCGAACGCGAACAGCGCGTACCCGATCGGGACGATGTCGCGCTGGCCGAACGT
>CAZYCD010000281.1:0-5295 GCA_964645345.1 uncultured Micromonosporaceae bacterium | reverse complement strand
GACCGCTGCGCCGGCTGGCCGTCGTCATCGGCGACATGCCAGCTGAGCACGAGCCGCTCGCTCGGGCGCGAGACGGTCGCATAGAAGAGGTGGCGCTCCGCGGCCAGCCAGTCCGGAGTCGACGGCATCACGAGGCCGGACGCGGTCGCGACCTCGAGCCGCTCGCGCTCTGAGAAGAACGGCGGCGGCCGGCGCTGCTGCGGAAACACTCCCTCCTGCAGCCGGCAGAGGAACAGTGCGCGGACGCGGCGGGCGCGCAGCGCCAGCGGGTCGGTCACGAGCACGGCGTCGGCGCCGTCGTCGGTGGCCGCGAGCAGCTCGGTCTGCTCGAGCGTCGCGATCAGCTCCGCCGGGTCCGGTGCGAGCCGGGCGCTGACGCCTGCAAGCTCGATCAGCTCCGCGAGCGTGCGGCGCGCCGTGGCGAGCGCGCGCGCGTCGTCGCGCTCGAGCGCGTCGAGCACGGCCGCGGCGCGGCGGCGTGGGCGCGCGAATAGCCGCTCCAGCTCCTCGACCGTCGTCTCGAGCAGCGACCGCCGCGAGCGTCCGGCGGCGGCGCGCAGGCGGGCGACGGCATCGAGCGGCCAGCCGAGCTGCTCCCAGCGGGCGATCGCGGCGCCGGCATCGAGGCCCTCACGAAGCGCCTGCGCCTCGAACGCGTCGACCAGGCCCGGCTGGTCGACGACACCCGGCGTGCGAAGCCAGGTCGCCAGCTCGGCGGCGCCGCCGTCGAGCAGCGCCAGCTTCAGCAGCGCCACCGCACCGCGGCCGAGGGCGGTGTCGGTCAGGCGCAGCGTGCGCGCGAGCGAGTACGGGACGCGGGCGGCACCGAAGACCTCGGCGATCAGAGGCGCTAGCGCCGCGGGCGAGCGCAGCGCGACGGCGATCTCACCCGGCGCGTGGCCGCCATCGATCAGCCGCGCGATCTCCGCGGCGACGAGCTCCAGCTCGGCGCGCTCGCCGCCGCCCTCCAGCAACGCGACGGCGCCGTCGGCGGGCGCGAGGCCGGGCGGCGCTTCGAAAAGGCCGCGTTCGAGGTGGTGCAGCGCAGCGGCGGCCGTCGGGGCGTACCAATCGTCGCTCGGCGCGAGCGCCAAGTGCTCGTCGGCGAGCGGTCGCAGCGTCTCGAACGTCGTCGCGCGGCCGGCGAAGGCGAGCCGCCCAGCCTCGTAGGGCAGCGACACGGTGACGGGTGCGCCGACGCGCTTGGCGAGCGTCTCGATCGCGTCGAGCTCGAGTGGCGTGAAGTCGTCGAAGCCGTAGAAGTAGACGGGAGTCGCGCGCCAGCGCGCCGGGGCCAGCCGCAGGGCGTCCAGCACGCTGCGCACGTGAAGCTCGGGGTCGCTGCGTCCGACGCGCTCGAGCAGCCTCCGGTAGGCCGCGTAGAGCGTCGCGAGCTCCTCCGCATAGGCGCGGCGCGGCCCCCCGTCGGCCCAGCTGCGCAACGCCGTCGCGAAGCGTGGCGGATCGATCCGGGCGGCCTCGAGCGAGGCGATCAGCTCGACCAGCGAGCGGGCGAAACCGGGCCCTCGCGCCGGCTCCGCCAGCGCCCGAAGCTCGGTGCTCGAGATCGCCGCGGCCGCCAGGCGCCTGCGCGTGATCGGTCCCACCGGCCGGCTCGCCACATCGCAGCGCACGGCGGCCTCGCCGATCAGTCCCGCAAAGCCCTCGACGCGCGTGCCGAGCACCAGGCCTCCCGCCGCGAGCTCGCGCCGGTAGTGCTCGACATCGGCGCGCGTCGGCACCACCAGGATCGGCTCGCGCGCGATCGCGGCGCGGTAGGAGTCGAGGACCGCCCCCGCCTTCTCGGAGTTCGCGGGGCCTGTGATCAGCGTCAGCGGCACAGCCGCCCATCGTTGCGCGCCGGGCAGACGTGTGGGCGGCGGAGCTCGCGCGATCGGCCGGGAACGGCCGTCAGGCGGCGCTGCGCTGCGAGACGGCCTCGGGCGGCGTGGCGGCGGCCTCGCCCTCCTCGGCCTCGGGAGGCTTGGCGCCCTCGCGCGCCCAGGGCTCGTCGAACTCGACCCTCCACTTGCCCTCGTCGGTCTGCATCAACGCGAGCCGGGCGCGGAACGAGCGGCCGCTGCGGCCGCGAAAGCCGGTCACCGGTCGGGCCGTGAAGCCGCGCGCGATCAGCTCTCGGGCGATCGACAGCGGCAACGTCTTGCCCGCCTTGGACTTCCAGATCACGAACCCGCAGCCCGGATCGTCGCGCGACCAGCACGAGTAGCCCTTGCGGTTCTCGACGATGTCGTGGCCGCAGACCGGGCAGGGGCCGAGGTTGGCTCGCGGGATGCGAACGTCCTTGAGCGTGTCGTCGAGCACGTGCACCGTCTCGTCGGCGAACTTGGCGATGTCGGACATGAACCGCTCGCGCGAGTCCTCGCCGCGCTCGATCTGGCCGAGCCGGTGCTCCCAGTGCCCGGTCAGGTCGGGTGACGTGATCGCGTGCGTGCCGAGCAGCCGGATCACGTTGACGCCCTTCTCGGTCGCAACCAGGGCGCGACCGTCGCGCTCGAGGTAGCCGACGTCGATCAGGCGTTCGATGATCGCGGCGCGCGTCGCCGGCGTGCCGATCCCGGAGTCCTTCATCGCCTCGCGCAGCTCCTCGTCGTCGACGAGCTTGCCGGCAGTCTCCATCGCGCCGAGCAGCGAGGCATCTGTGTAGCGGCGTGGAGGCTTGGTCTCCTTGGCCAGGGTCTCGATCTCGAGCGTGCTGACGCGCTCGCCCTCGTCGAGCTTCGGCAGCTCCTGGTCCGTGCCCTCGTCCTCGTCGCCGCGCGCGTCGTCGCGCGCCTCGGGCACGGCCATGTATACGCCGCGCCAGCCGGGGACGATAAGCACCTTGCCGCGGGTGCGGAAGACGTGCTCGGAGACGGTCGTCTCGACGCGCGTGTTCTCCGAGATCGCGTCCGGATGGAAGACGGCGAGGAAGCGACGCACCGCGAGGTCGTAGATCCGGCGGTCGTCGTCGTTCATCTTCTCGACGTTGTGCTCGCTGCGGGTCGGAATGATCGCGTGGTGGTCGGCGACCTTGGTGTCGTCGACGACGCGCGCCAGCGGCAGCAGGTCCAGCGAGGTCACGTAGGCGGCGGCGTCGGCGTACTCGCGGCTGCGTCCGACGAGCTCCGCCGTCGGCTTGATCTCGGCGACCATGTCGCTGGTCAGGTAGCGCGAGTTGGTGCGCGGATAGGTGAGCGCCTTGTGCTCCTCGTAGAGGCGCTGGGCCGCCGCCAGCGTCCGGCGCGCCGAGAAGCCGAAGCGGGTGTTGGCGTCGCGCTGCAGCGACGTGAGGTCGTACAGCAACGGCGGGCGCTCGGTCTGCTTCTTCTTCTCGATCTTCGTGATGTCGCCGTCGACGCCACGGCAGGCCTCGACGATCGCGAGCGCCTCGGCCTCGGTCGCGATCCTGGGCTTGGCGCCCGCGTGGTAGCGGCCCGCGTAGCTGCGCGCGTCGAGCCCATTTCGTGCCGGCGCCTCGAAGCGGGCGTCCACGAGCCAGTACGGCTCCGGCACGAAGGCGCGGATCTCCTCCTCGCGGCGGGCGACGATCGCCAGTGTCGGCGTCTGCACGCGCCCGAGCGAAACGGCGCCGTCGAACGAGGATCGCAACCTGATCGTCGCGGCACGGGTCGCGTTCATGCCCACGATCCAGTCGGCCTCCGAGCGCGACCGCGCCGCCTGCTCGAGCGTCCGCAGCTCCTCTGCCGGCCGCAGCGAGGCGAACGCCTCCTTCATCGCCGCATTGGTCATCGACGACAGCCACAGCCGGCGCACGGGCTTCTTGGCGCCCGCCTTCTCATAGAGGTAGGCGAAGATCAGCTCACCCTCGCGGCCGGCGTCGCAAGCGTTGACGACGAGCTCCACGTCGTCGCGGCGCAGCTGCTTGGTGACCACCGACATCTGCTTCTTCGACCGCTCGTCGCGGACCACGAGCTTGAATCGCTCCGGCACGATCGGCAGGTCGGCCATCCGCCAGCGCTTGAACTTCGGGTCGTACTCCTCCGGCTCGGCGAGCTGGACGAGGTGCCCGACCGCCCACGTGATCGAGTGCTCCGGACCCTCGAGAAAACCCTCCTGCTTCTGGAACGGACCCGGCAGCACGCGTGCGAGGTCGCGCCCCACGGAGGGCTTCTCAGCGATGACGAGCGTCTTTGACATTGGGCGCAGGGTAGCGCGGCGCCCTGCCGGCGCTTAACCCGTGCAAGGTCCCGTGGATGTCGTCACACCGGCGGCGGCATGTCCCAACTCGCTGCTCACGACCGAGTTGGCGACCCCGAAACCGCCGTGCGGGCCGCCCCCGGTGGTCGATGCGAAGACCGTCGTCGCGACCCGCCCGGCCGCGTCGACCATCGGCCCGCCGGAGTTGCCGGGCCGGACGACGCCGCGCAGCGGGGTGACCAGGCGGGAGACCGGGCCGCGGCCGTAGGCGTCCTGCGTGAGCACGTCCTGCGTGGACCCGACGCGGCCGGAGCGCACCGTGAACGGCCCGTTCTCGGGATAGCCGAGGATCGCCGCCGCCTCACCGGGGGGCGGGTTGCCGCCCAGCCGCAAAGCGGGCAGGCCGAGCCCGGGAACGCGCAGGACGGCGACATCGTTGCGCGGATCGAACACGATCGCCCGCGCGCTGAGATCGGGCGGGTGGCCGCCGGCCTCCACGACCGTATCGGTCTCGCCGGCGACCACGTGCGCGTTCGTGACGACCTCGTCGGGGCCGGCGACCCATCCCGAGCCCTCGATCCCGAGCCCGCAGGCGGTGCCGAGCACCCGCACCACGCTGCCGAACGCGGAGCGCACGGCCGGGTTGTGCGCGATCGCCGGCGTCGGCGGCGGCACGCCCGCCGACGGGCCGGTGATCGTCGGCAGCGGATCGATCCGCGCGAGGGCGTTGAGGATCACGCCCGAGGGCGGCAGCAGCTGGTTGAGCCGCTGCAGGATCACGGAGCGCTGGATGTCGCGACGCAGGTTCGCGGTGCCCGGCGCCTGCAGCGCGATGGCGCCGAGCACCCACGCGATCCCGAGCGCCAGGCACGCGCTCAGGCCGGCGCCGAGGAGGCCGTCGACGATCCCCAGTCCCGGGATCCGCAGGGCGCGGCGAACCCGAAACCCCAGCCCCTCGAGACCGGTGGCGAGGATGCCGCCCGCGAGCAGCGCGCCGAACAGGCCGAACGCCGGCGCGTACGGCGAGGACGAGCCCGCCGACAGCAGTGCAGTCGCGATCCGCGTGCCGATCACGGCCCCAGCGACGAAGCCGACCAGCGACAAGGCTCCGACGATGAAGCCGCGGTAGTAGCCGGA
>CAZYCD010000280.1:0-5304 GCA_964645345.1 uncultured Micromonosporaceae bacterium | reverse complement strand
CACCCCGTTCGCCATCTACTGCTTCGCCGCCGGCCTGGCCAGCCTCGCCTGGTTCGCCGTCACCGGCTGACCCATTCCTGCGTCAGGAGACGTCATCCCCAACGCCGCAGCCGAGGCTGCCGTGCCCCCGCAGGCCAGGGGACGCTTGTCCCACCGACGCGCTACGCGCGGCAGCCCCTATGCGCAGCTGTCCCGAAGGATTCGAGCAGCCGGTCTCCTCGACCGTCGCGTCCGGTACTACGGCTTGAGGATCGCGGCCACGGCGGCTGTGCCGGTCGCCGTTTGGACGGCCTTGGTGGCGGTCAGGACTCCTGGTGGCAGCTTGCCGTCGCGGTGATCCTCACCGTCGGGTCCGCCCAGATCGGTCTCCTGGCCTTGGACGCGGGGCACCGGCAGGTGTTCGCGGCACGCCGGTAAATCGACCTGACCGGTGTGCGGTGGGCGTCGGGCTGGCCTACCGCTGGTGGGTCGACACCCACAACCGCCACCACTCCCCACCCCAACCGGGAAGGGCGAGGACCCGGACATGGAGACCCGCGCGTTGGCCTTCGCCGCCGCTGGCGCCGGGTCGTGTACCGGTACTGTTTCTGCACGCCTCGCGCTGCCCAACAGCGGCCGGGGGAGGCAGATTACGGACCCGTTCTCCCGCCAGCAGCGGTGTCGGGTTCGTTCCTTCTGGCGCCACGGACGGTGGCAGCGCAAATGAGCGAGGGACCCTGGCTGCAGCCAGGGTCCCTCGGGGAATCGTTGAAACTAGTGCACGGCCACCGGAACGGCCTCGGACTTCTCGTCATCCCGCAGGTGCGACTCCTCGCGCTTGCGGGGGAGGAAGAAGGCCGCCACGACCGTCACCAGGACCAGCGCGAACGCCACCCAGTACGTGTGGGCGAAGGCGCTGGCAGCCTGGGACAGGCCTTCCTTGATGCCGGCCTCGCCGCCGATCTGCCCTGCGATCCGCGGGTCGTGTCGCGCGAGGATCGCCGGATAGGCGAGCTTGGCGTCCTTCAGGCCATTGGTCAGGATCACCGACATCACCGCGACACCGATCGAACTGGCGATCTGCTGGGTGATGTTGAGCAGCGTCGAACCTCGGGCGACCTCGGCCGCCCGGAGCGTCTTGAGCGCGGAGGTCATGATCGGCATCATCGTGCCGCCCATGCCCAGGCCCATGATGAACAGGAGCCCGAGCAGCACGGGGTAGGACGTCGTGGAGCTGATCTGGGTCAGCCCGGCCATGCCGGCTGCAATGAAGACCAGGCCGAAAGGCACGATCCGACCGACGGGGAACTTGTCGGACAGCGCGCCGGCGACTGGCATCGTCAGCATCGCGCCGATGCCCTGGGGTGCCACCAGCAGGCCTGCCTTGAGCACCGACTCCCCACGGATCTGCTGGAAGTAGGTGGGTACCAGCAGCAGGCCGCCGAAGAACGCCACCGCGAACAGGAACATCGTGAGGATGCTGACCGCGAGGTTGCGGTTGCGGAACAGCCGCAGGTCAAGCAGTGGGTGCTTCGGTTTGAAGGAGTACAGGACGAACGCGACGACCAGCGCGAGACCGACCAGCGCGGGGACGAGCACCTTCGGCGTGACGACCTTGCCCTCTGCCGGGATCGAGGAGACGCCGTAGAGGAACAGGGCCAGACCCGGGGACATCATCAGTACGCCGAGGAAGTCGAAGGACTCCGAAGGGTGCGGGGAGTCCTTCGGCAGCGCCGCGAGGGCGTAGATCAGCGCGATCACGCCGATCGGAACGTTGATGAGGAAGATCCAGTGCCAGCTCGCGGCGTCGATCAGCCAGCCGCCGAGGATCGGTCCCCCGATCGGTCCGAGCAGCATCGGCACGCCGAGGATCGCCATGAGGCGGCCCATGCGCTTCGGGCCCGCCGCCCTGGTCATGATCATCATGCCGAGCGGCATCAGCATCCCGCCGCCGAGGCCCTGCAGCACCCGGAACCCGATCAGCATGTTGATGTTGGAGGCCATCGCGCACAGCGCTGAGCCAGCGGTGAACAGGGCGATCGCGGCCATGTACAGGCGCTTGGTGCCAAACCGGTCGGCGGCCCAGCCCGCGAGCGGGATGACGGTGGCCAACGCGAGCGTGTAGCCGGTGACCGTCCACGCCACCGTGGAGTAGGGGAGCGGGTGGCCGGCCGACCCGAACGTGGTCTGGAACGTGGGAAGCGCGACGTTGACCACCGTGATGTCGAGGATCGACATGATGGCGCCGAGGACGACGACCCCCGCGATCTTGAGAATGTCGCCGGTTATTTTGTCGTCGTCTGCGGCAATGGAAATGTCAGTCATAAGCTTCTTTCCCTCGATCTGAACCACAAGGCGGTACCCGCGGGTCAGCTTCTGCGCGTCTCAGGCGGCGGTCGGACAAACAATCATGCCTGACGAACGCGTCACCGGGCAGCTATTAACGGGGTGACGGCTCGCACGGCCAGGTCTGGGCGCTGAGCCAGTGCCCGCGCGGTAGGCAGGTGAGTGCACCCGGATCTTGCCCGGAAGTAGCATCCAGCGGTGAGCGTCGCCGACGTATCAGCCGTGCTCGAACGCTACCGGACGGCCATCATCGCCGGCGATCGTGGATGCCTCGACGAGTTGCTGGACGACGACTACCAGTTCATCTCCGCCCGCGGCGGCGTCGTCGGCCGGGAGCAGCGCCTGACGGCGCTGGTCGCCGGTCATGGACACCTCGCGGATCTCGCCTTCAGTAACGTCCAGATCCGGCTGGTCGCCGGCGTCGCGGTCGTGCGCGCCCACTTCCGCGCCGACTTCCGGCCGGACACCGGGCGTACCGGCCCGGATCGCGGAGTATCCACGTTCGTCTTCGCCCGTTGTGCTGACCGCTGGCGCCTGCACCACCAGCACAACAGCCACGAGTCCTGACACCAACGTGCGGCGGCGGCGCGGCGCCAGTCCGCGCAACTCTCCGCATGGAAGTGCGCCGTCGAAACGCCGAGCGTTGCCGCCCTAAGCTGCGCTTCAGCCATCGTTCAGGGGCCGGACGGGCCAAACGCGGGTGGAGGGATCGGCCGCGTGGCGGCGGGACAATTCTCCGGGCCGTGTCGATCCGCGGGCCGCTCGTTCGACGTGTGGGTGCGAGGGTCGACAGGCGGCCCCGCCGGATGAGGAGAACGCGATGTCGAAGTACATGCTGATCATGCGGGGCACCGATGAGTCGAACGCGGCCATGATGGCCAACATCCACGAGATGATCGCCACGACCCGCCAGTTCATCGAGGAGATGACGAAGGCCGGTGTTCTCCTCGCGGCCGAAGGGCTGGACGACCCGGGCCAGGGCGTCGTGGTCGACTTCAGCGGCGAGGCCCCGGTGGTCACCGACGGACCGTACGGGGAGACCAAGGAACTGTTCGGGGGCTACTTCCTGCTCGACGTCGCCTCCAAAGAGGAGGCGGTCGAGTGGGCCAAGCGGGTCCCGGCGGCCCCCGGGTCCAAGATCGAGGTCCGCCGGGTACCCGAGAGCGACGAGGTCCCGCAGGTCGACGCGTGACGGTCAACGACCGGGCCGGGCGCGAGAGGAACGGCCAGATCTGATGGGTACGGCCGACGTCGAGGCCGTCTGGCGGATCGAGTCGGCGCGGATCGTCGCCGCGCTGACCCGGTTCACCGGCGATTTCGGGCTGGCCGAGGACGCGGCCCAGGAGGCGGTGGCCGAGGCCCTGGTATCGTGGCCGCTCGCCTCTCCCGCGAATCCGGCCGGCTGGCTCATGGCCACGGCTCGGCGCCGGGCCATCGACGCGATCCGCCGCCGGACCGCCCTCCAGGACCGGTACGCGGTGCTGGCGGCGGAGTTGGCGGTCGACTCGGCGGTTGACGAACAAGTCGACCCCGACAAGGTCGATGACGACGTGCTGGCGCTGATGTTCATCAGCTGCCACCCAGTGCTCTCGCCCGAATCCCGGGTGGCGCTGACCCTGCGCGTGGTCGGCGGCCTGTCCAGCGAGGAGATCGCCCGCGCGTTCCTCGTACCCGTGCCGACCGTCCAGGCCCGCATCACCCGGGCCAAGAAGACGATCGCGGCGGCCGGCGTGCCATTCGAGCTACCCCCGGCCGCCGAGCGACGGGAGCGGCTGGGCGGCGTGCTCAGCGTCATCTACGTGATCTTCACCGAGGGTTCGACGGCCACGTCGGGCGACCAGCTGCTGCGCCCCGACGTCGCGTACGAGGCGATCCGGCTGGCCCGCACGCTGGCCGCGCTCCAACCGGCCGAGCCGGAGGTGCACGGCCTGCTCGCGCTGTGCGAGCTGACGGCGGCGCGGTTCCCGGCCCGAACCGGCGCGGACGGCTCGCCGATCCTGCTCGAGGACCAGGACCGGCGGCTGTGGGACATCTCGGCGATCCGTCGTGGGCTGGCCGCGCTGGCCAGGGCATCGACTCGCGGCCTCGGCCCCTACGGCCTGCAGGCCGCGATCGCCGCCACCCACGCGTCGGCGCCCTCCGTCGAGGCAACCGACTGGGATCGGATCGTCGTGCTGTACGAGGCACTCGGCCGGGTCGCACCCTCGCCGGTGGTCGAGCTCAACCGGGCGGTCGCCGTGGCCATGGCCTCGGGCCCGGCGCAAGCCCTGGCGATCGTGGACGAGCTGATCGCCTCGGACCGGCTCCCCGGTTCGCATCTGGTCCCGACCGTACGCGGTGAGCTTCTGGCCCGGCTCGGACGGCGACCGGAAGCGCGCGCCGAGCTGGAGCTGGCCGCCCGGCTGTGTGCCAACCAGCGCGAACGCTCGGTGCTGCTGCGCAAGGCGGCGGCGCTGACCTGACTTCTCCACGTCGGCCCCCAGCCCCAATACGAACGCGGCCCGGCTGCCCTCGGTCGCATCGGCCACCTCGACCGAACCCCCGCATACGAGCGGCGGGGTCCCGTCACAAATTCTTTTGGCATAGCGTCGGATCCGGGGCGAGTCGTTCGTGGCACAGGTGGCAGACGGCCGGAAGAAGGCCGCCGCGACAAAGGAGTGATGGGATGACCCGATACGTGATCTCGTTCGGTGCCGGTGCGATGGACCACATCCCCGCCGAGGAGATGCCCGCCGTGGACAAGGCCGCGCACGCGGTGATACAGGAGGCCGTGGAGGCCGGCGTGTGGGTGTTCGGCGCCGGGCTGGAACACCAGAGGGCGAGCGTCGTCGGCACGGACGGGATGGTCACCGACGGCCCGTACCCGGAGACCAAGGAGGTCATTGGCGGGTTCGCGATCGTCGAGGTGGCCTCACGCGAGGAGGCACTGGCGTGGGCTGCCAAGATCGCCGTCGCTTGCCGCTGTGCGCAGGAGGTACG
>CAZYCD010000279.1:0-5343 GCA_964645345.1 uncultured Micromonosporaceae bacterium | reverse complement strand
GCCGAAGCGGGTACCGAGCTGGATGCCGCTGCCCTCGCGGATCGGGTCGGCGACGAGGTTGTTGGACAACGTGTTGTCGGTACCGCCGTAGAGCGCGAGCCCGTTGGCCAGTACCGGCGTCTGGACGGTGTTGTGGTCGAACGTGTCATTGGCGTCGGCGGTCTTCTCCGACCACATGGCCATCGCGTCGTCACCGGTGTTGCGGAAGAAGTTGTTCCGTACCAACGAGTTGGTGACGCCGGTGTGGAAGTTGATGCCGTCGGCGAGCTGGTCGACGATGATGTTGTTGGTGATCGTCAGGTTCGTCATCGGGCCGTCGAACCACATGCCCGCCTTGGTGTGGTGGATGTAGAGCCCGTCGATGGTCGAGTCGCTCATCGCGCCGCCGATCCCGTTGACCTGGTCGGTGTCGATGCGCTCGCGGACGTCACCCTCGATGGCGAAGCCGGACAGGTGCACGTTGTGGCTGCCACCCGCCGAGGCGTCCCTGCCGTAGAAGCCGACCCCGGTGTGCACGGAGCCGTCCGGCGCCGGGCTGCTCAGCGTGATCTGGTGGCCCTTGATGATGGTGTACCAGTTGCCCGCGCCCTCGACCGTCACGTTGTCCACGATGATGTGGCGGTTGACCTGGTACGTGCCCGGTGGTACGTAGACCTTCAGGTGGGTGGCCCTGGCGAAGGCGATCGCGTTGTCGAAGGCGTCCGCCGAGTCGCGACGGCCCGTCGGGTCGGCGCCGAAGAACACCACGTTCGCCGCGACGAGGTCGACCCTCGGCGCGCCGACCAGCTCGGAGTCGAGCAGGTCGATCACCGTGGTCACCGCGCCGTCGGGAACGGTCAGCCGTACCTTGTCACCGGCGCGGTACGTGCGGTCGAGCCTCAGCCGCTGCTCGTCGTAGAAGTGGTTGGGCCGGAACGGCGCCGGGAAGGTGGTGGTGGTGCCCGGTACGCAGCCGCACTCGGTCGTCCACCAGTTCGGCTCGATTGAGGTGGTGAGGGTCGGGTCGTTGGAGAACGGGTAGGCGTTGTACAGCCACGCGTACTGCGAGGTGAGCGTCATGGTGGTGCGGTTGTGGCCGTTGACCGTGACGGCCAGCGGTGAGGTGATCCCGCCCCCGGCCGGTGCGTCCGGGATGCTGTACCGCACCGTGATCGCGTTGGCCGCGCTCGGCAGCGTGAACTCGACGTACTGCCCGGGCTGAAGGCTGACCGCCCGGCGACCGGACGCCTCGGCCGGCAGCGTGTACGCGTCGGTGCCGAAGCCGATCACGGTGCCGTTGGTGGCGGCGTTCTCGGCCTCCTGCTCGGCGAAGGCAACGTCGGCACCGCGGCCGGCGACGAGCGACGGATCGATGGCGGCGCGGGTGACGACGGGGCCGGTGGATCCGGTGTCGGCCAGCGCGGTGCCGTTCACGACGACAACGCCGACGCCGAGCGCGGCGGCTGTCGCCGAACCGACCGCGATCGCGGTCCATCGGCGTGCGCCACTGGACCAGCGGGTTCTAGCTCCTGTGCTGCTCCGTAACATGAATGACTCGTTTCTGGAGAGGACGGTGCCGGAGAACGTTCAAGGCGGAGCGGACGCCATAGGTTGAGGTGACCATAGGTCTCTCGTACCGCATCCCACAAGCTCCTGCGAAGATTTTTCGCTACCCTGCCCGATCATTGCGCTGGCGCCTGCAAGTTGTTGCCGACCCCTGATATCGCCTGGACCTCGGAGGCGGCCACGGGTTCGATCGTTGGATGCCGAGCGCCAAGCTGCACGATGGGGAGATCGCCACCGGTCCCGGGCTGGTCCGCCGGCTGCTCGCGGCGCAGTTCCCGCAGTGGGCCGGCCTGCCGGTCAGCGAACTGCCCGCGAGCGGGACCGAGCACGCGATCTTCCGGGTCGGCGCCGACCTCGCGGTGCGGCTCCCGCGACTGCCAGGCGGCGCGGCCGCCGTCGAGCGGGAGCACCGCCTGCTGCCACGGCTCGCGCCGCTGCTTCCGCTGCCCATCCCGGTACCGGTGGCCACGGGCGCCCCGGCCGAGGGGTACCCGCAGCCCTGGTCGGTGTACCGGTGGCTGGACGGCGAGCCCGCCTGGCCGGTACTCGACCCGGGCGCGCTCGCCGGCGACCTGGCCCGGTTCGTCCGCGCGATGCGTGACGTCGACCTCGACGGCGGCCCGCCCGGGTACCGCGGTGGCCCGCTGGCGGTCAAGGATCGCGCGGTCCGGCAGTCGATCGACACGCTGAGTGGCGACGTCGACGCCGGCGGCCTGACCGCCGTATGGGAGGCGGCACTGCGGGTACCCCCCTGGCACGGCCCTCCATTGTGGACACACGGCGATCTGCTGCCGGCCAACCTGCTGACCCGCGACGGCCGGCTGGCCGCGGTCCTCGACTTCGGCTGCGCCGGTACCGGCGACCCGGCGTGCGACGCGATGGGGGCCTGGACGGTCCTGGACGCGGCGAGCCGGGAGACCTTCCGCGCCGGGGTCGGGTACGACGATGCCACCTGGGAACGCGGCCGGGGCTGGGCCCTGTGCTTCGCCGTCGTGGCCCTGCCCTACTACCGCGAGACGAACCCGGTGCTCGCCGGGGTCGCCCGTCGCACCCTCGACGAGCTGCTCGCCGAGGGGTGATGTGTCAGCGGGTCAGTGTGGGCGTGGGTAGCGGGATGGTGGTGGGGGTACCCGGACCGCCGGTCGGGGTATTGGCGCCCGTCGGCGTCGCCCCACCCGACGGCCCGGCCGACGGCACGACCGACGCTCCGCCGCTGGTACGGTCCGAAGTGGACGGTGCGGGCCTGCCCGGCCGCGGCGCCACCGGCCCCGGTCGCCCGCGGCCCGGATTGATTAGGTTCGGCGGGTTCACGAGATGCTGGCTCGGGGCGAGCATGAGGCCGAGTACCGCGGCCATCGCGACGACCGCCGCGGCGCCGCCCCCGGCGGCCGCGCTGCCGACCAGCGTGCGCCGCTCGCGCGACCACTCCGTGCGGCGGCGGGACCGCAGGTCCGGCGGCAGCGCGGCGTGCTGCGCGGCGAGGCTGTTGAACGGGGCGGCCGCGAAGCCCAACGTCGGGAACACGAGGAGGCCGGCCAGCAGCGGCCCGCTGAGCGTGGTCGGCCGGGTCAGCGCGCCGGCGATCGCCGCCAGGCCGGCCAGGGCGAGCAGCGTCTCGGCCCAGTTGGCCCGGAACGACTCCCACCACCGCGCGCCCTCGGAGGTCTTCGGGGTGCGCAGGAACGCCGCCTTGCGGGAGAACAGTCCCAGCACCGAGGCCCGGGCCACCACCAGCGACGTGGACTGCCAGACGAAGAACGCGCCGATCGCATCCCGCCAAGTGGCGCCGGTACCGCGGCGCAGCAGTGCGACCGCGCGCACCAGCCCGAGCGCGACCAGCACGGGTACCGTCGCCACCAGGAACGCAGTCAGCTTGCGGAACAGCTGGTCCCCGCCGGTGCTGATGTTCACCGCCCCGGCGAGCAGGAACAGGTAGAACACCAGGCCCAGCAGGTCGCCGTACCACTGCACCCCGCCGCCCAGGTAGGCCCACCGCTGCGCCAGGCTCAGCCGGTTGCCGGTACCGCCGCCGGGCAGCAGCCAGCGCATGTGCATCCGCAGGATCTGGATGCCGCCGAAGCACCAGCGGTACCGCTGGCTCTTGAGCGCCTCGAAGGTCAGCGGCATGACGCCGTGCCCCCACGACTGGTCCACGTGCAGCCCGGACCAGCCGGCGTGCAGCAGACGCAGGGACAGCTCGGCGTCCTCGGTGATGCACCACTCGTCCCAGCCGCCGAGCGCGACGAGTGCCTCCCGACGGATCAGTCCCATGGTGCCGGCGAAGATGGCACCGTCGTGCTCGTTGCGCGACGGCTGGGACACCGCGAAGAAGTACTTGTAGCTGTAGTACAGGCGCCGGTAGTAGGGGGCGTTCCGCCAGTCGCGGTAGTCCTGCGGCGCCTGGATGAAGCCCACCTCGGGATCGGCGAACAGCGGCGCGCACCGGCGCAGGAATCCGGGGTCGAGCTGGTAGTCGGAGTCGACCACGCCGATCAGTTCGGTGGCCGGGTCGGTCAGCTCGCGGAGCGCGTAGTTCAGCGCACCCGACTTGTACCCGGGCCAGTCGGCCAGGTGCGCGAAGGTCACACCGTGCTCGGCGCACCATCGCTCGACGGGTCGCCACAGCGCCTCGTCTTCGGTGTTGTCGTCGATCGCGACGATCTGGTACCGCGGGTAGTCCAGGCGCAGCAACGACTCCAGCGTCGCGATGACCATCTCCGGCGGCTCGTTGTGCGCCGGTACGTGCAGGCTCACGAACGGCGGCTCGCCGTCGACCGCCGGTACCGGCTGGCTCGCGGTGACCCGCCGGCGCCACCGCTCGGTACCCAGCGCGTCGCACAGCTCCCACAGGTACGCGCAGGCCAGTACCGCGGCGAACAGCTCCAGCAGCCACAGCACGACGCCGCCCATCGTGCTGAGCACGCCCAGACGGCTGGCGAAGGTCCAGTCCAGGATGAAGGCGAGGTAGCTGGCGAACAGGAAGACGCTGGAGGCCCAGGCAAGGTGGCCGGCCGCGTTCCACCGCCGGGTGGCGGGCAGCCAGGCGACGCTCATCGCGACCAGTCCGGCGGTCGCCACGACGGTGTCCCGGCGCGGTACGCCGAGCAGCCACAGCGCGCCGGCGATGACCGCGGCCAGCACGGCGGTGCCGACCAGTGCGAGCAGCAGCCGCCGGGCGGCCGGCCACGTACCGGCCACGCGGCGGGGGCGCGGGCCGCGGGCGAACAGCGCGGCCGAACTCAGCGGCGCGGCGAAGACGCCGGCCAGTAGCAGAGTGGCGAGCATGGACGCGTCCTTCCCGGGGGGTACCGGAAACTCCTACCCGCGCGTCCGGGCGGTCAACCCGCCCACTCGACCGCCTACTGGACGAACCCGGAAGCCGTGCCGGCTCGCGGTGCTCACCCTGACCCGGGCGGTACCGTTTCGCTACCTCGGTTGGGGTACCGCCTGGGCCAGCGTCTCGGCGAACCGGCCGGCCGGGTCCGTCCACCAGCGCCGTGTCGCGAACCCGGCCTCGGTCAGCTCCCGGTCCACGCCGTCGCGGCGGAACTTCGCCGATACCTCGGTGTGCAGGTCCTCGCCCGCCGCGAAGTCGACGGTCAGGCCCAGCGCCGCGACCCGTACCCGCATTGGCCGCCGCGCCCGCAACCGCATCTCGATCCACTGGTGTTCCGCGTCCCACAGCGCGACGTGGCGGAACGCGTCCACGTCGAAGTCCGCGCCCAACTCCCGGTTCAGCACGTGCAGCACGTTGCGGTTGAACTCCGCCGTCACCCCGGCCGCGTCGTCGTAGGCGGC
>CAZYCD010000278.1:0-5351 GCA_964645345.1 uncultured Micromonosporaceae bacterium | reverse complement strand
GAGACCGAACCCGCCGCCCAGCGCCCAGGCCGCACCGCCGAAAGCGAGCGCGCCGGCGACGGCGGTGGTCCAGGCGGGCAGACCGAACCGGGCGGAACAGGTGCGGCATCGGGCCGGCAGTCCGACCCAGCCCAGCAGCCCGCCGGGCAGCGGTCCGGCACACCCCGCGCACGCGGTGCGGGGCGGCTCGCCCGCGGGCACGGACAGCCGGTACGCCAGCCGGGGCGCCCAACCGCCGACGAGCGCGCCGAGCAGGGCACACCAGAGCGCGAGCATCGCGTGATGGTAGCCGGCGTTTGGGTTGTTCACTCTCGGGTACCGGCGGGCGATGACCGGTACGGCGTTGCCCGAGGGCTTCGCGCGATCGACGGCCCGGGTCGGCGAGATCGACGTCAACTACGTGCGGGGCGGCTCGGGGGAACCGCTCGTGCTCCTGCACGGGTACCCGCAGAACTGGTACATGTGGCGGCGGGTGCTGCCCGCGTTCGCCGACCGGTACACGATCGTCGCCCCGGACCTTCGCGGCGCCGGCGGCACCACCGCGCCCGCGCACGGCTACGACAAGCGGACTATGGCCGGCGATGTCCACGGCCTGGTGACCCAGCTCGGTCTCGACCGGGGTGTGCGCGTTGTCGGGCACGACATCGGCACCATGGTGGCCTACGCCTATGCCGCCAGGTACCCGGCGACGGTCGCGCGGCTGGTGCTCACCGAGGCTCCCATCCCGGACGAGACGATCTACCAGCTGCCCGCGCTGACCCCCCGCGGTCCGGCCGCCTGGAACTTCGGCATGTTCAACGTCCCCGACGGCTTCGCCGAGCGGTTCGTCGAGGGCCGGGAGGCGCTGTGGGTGGAGAGCTTCATGGCCTCACAGACCCCGCACCCGGAGACCCTCGACCCGGAAGCGGTCCGGGCGTACGCCGACCCGTTGCGCGACGCGGACCACCTGCGGGCGAGCTTCGAGTATTTCCGGGCGTTCGCCACCGACGTCGGGCACAACGCCGAGTCGGTACGGACCCGGCTGCCCATGCCGGTACTCGCGCTGGGCGCCGAGGGCAGCCTGGGCAAGGCGGTACCCGACCAGGTCGCCCGGTACGGATCGGACGTGCGCGGCGACGTCGTCGCGGACACCGGCCACTGGCTGTTCGAGGAGCGGCCCGACGAGTTGAGCGGGCGCGTCCTCGACTTCCTGGCTCAGCCCTGAGCCTCGCGCGCGCCCGAGCGCGCGGGCGCGTGCGCGTCCCGGTACGGGGCGAGGAACGCGGTCAGCCCGGCCAGCATCTGGTCGGGCGCCTGCTCGGCGATCCAGTGGCCGGCCTCGGGAAGGACCAGCGTCTGCACGTCCTCCGCGGCCAGCCGCATGAACGTGCCGACCTGCTCACCGAGGCTCTGCGCGCCGCCCATGGCCAGCACGGGCATGGTCAGCTTCCGGCTCTTGCGCTGCTCGTTCTGCGCCCCGCTGAGGTGGAACTGCCGGTAGAGATGGAACGTGGCGTGCAGGGCTTCGGGGTCGGTCGCCAGGGTGTCGACGTAGTGCTTCACGGCGTACTCGGGCAGCTTGTTGGTACCGGCCGAGGCGGCGAACTCGGAGCCGAAGAAGACGTCCTCCCGCCCCCTGACCAGTTGCTCGTTGACCTCGGGCAGCGCGTTGAACGGGATGTGCCACAGCCGCGCGTTGAGTGGCGGGGGATTGATCAGCGGGGTGGCCGGGGACACGCCCGGCAGCGGCGCCTCGCCGAGGGCCACGCGCTCGACCCGGTCCGGGTGGTCCGCGGCCAGGGCGTACCCGATCAGCAGTCCGGTGTCGCAGCCGACCACGGCGAACCGCGGGTGGCCCAGCGCGTCCATCAGCGCGACCATGTCGTTCGCCAGGGTCGCCGTGTCGTACCCGTCGCTCGGCTTCTCGGACAGCCCGATGCCCCGCTGGTCCAC
The DNA here is from genome assembly GCA_964645345.1 of uncultured Micromonosporaceae bacterium. GTDB lineage: Bacteria > Actinomycetota > Actinomycetes > Mycobacteriales > Micromonosporaceae > Rugosimonospora. The sequence continues at coordinate 3,419 of CAZYCD010000278.1, read as the reverse complement.
GGCGACCACCCGGAAGTCCCGGGCCAGCGCGGGCATCAGCAGCCGCCACTGGTACCAGGTCTGCGGCCAGCCGTGGATCAGCAGCAGCGGCGGGCCGTCGCCCCCGGTCACCGCGTGCAGGCGCAGTTTGCCGATGTCGACGTAGCGGCTGGTGAAGGTGTCGGCGAAGCCCTCCGGGAGATTCGGCGCTTCGGCGACCGTGCCCGGGCCCTGCGGTACGAGTGTTCCGGCGGGCGAAGCGCTCATGACGACCCCTCTCAACAGCCTGCCGCTGGAGTACCGGTCATCCCCACGATCGGCGGCTTGTATGCCGCGCTCCGCGGACATCTCAGGCGGTGGCGGCCTCCAGGACCGCGTGCAGTTCGTAGGTGGACAGTTCGACCGGGTTCCCCTGCGTGCTGCTCGCCCGCGCGACCCGATCGACCACGGTCTGCGCGTCAGAGGGGTCCACCCTGACCGGTGGCACGCCCAGCATGGCAACGGTCCCGCGCAGCCAGTCCAGGCCGTCCACAGTGGACGCATCGGGATCGCCGGTGAGCAGCCGGGCGGCCTCGGCGTAGCGGTCCAGTGCGGGGCTTGCGGGTGCGCGTTCCCGCAGCGCGCGGAGGTTCGCCTCCACGACCGGTACCAGGAAGGCGGCGCAGGCCATCCCGTGCGGTACCCCGGTGAGCGCGCCGAGTACCCCGGCGAAGCCGTGCACCGCGCCCAGTTTGGCGTTGGCCAGCGCCATGCCCCCGGACAGCGCGCACACGGCCAGGTCCGTACGCGCGGCCACGTCGCTACCGTCGGCGTAGGCTCGCCGCAGCCCGGATCCGGCCCTGCGCAACCCTTCCCGGGCCAGCGCGTCGGTGACCGGGTTGGCCCGCACCGACACCAGCGGCTCCAGGCACTGGGTCAGCGCGTCCAGCCCGCTGGAGGCGGTGACGGCGGGCGGGCAGTCCACCGTCAGCAGCGGATCCACCAGTGCCACCTGGGCGAGCATGAGCGGGCTGCGGACGCTGGCCTTCACGCCGTGTCCGGTGTCGGTGAGGACCGCGTTGGCGGTGACCTCCGAGCCGGTACCGGCGGTCGTGGGTACCGCGACGAACGGTACCGACGGGCGGCCTATCGGCAGTCCCCGGCCGACCACCTCCAGGTAGTCCAGCGGGTCGCCGCCGTTGCCCAGCAGCATGGCGACCGTCTTGGCCAGGTCCAGCACGCTGCCGCCGCCGATGCCGAGCACCACGTCGGCACTGTGCTCCCGGGCGGCCTGCGTGACGCCGCGGACCCGGTCGACGGTCGGCTCCGCGTCCACTGTGGACACAACCTGCGGCAGCTCGAGTGAGGACAGCAGGGCGGCGTGTCGCCCGGGGCTGCTGCCGGTGCACACCAGTACCCGGGAACCCAGCGGTGCCACGACGGCCGGCAGGTCCGCCGCGCGGCCGGCGCCGAACACCACCCGGCCGGCGGTGGCGAAGTCGAAGTTCATGCCGGCGGGAAGACGGTGCGCAACTGCGTGCGCTCGCGCGGCTGCGCCATCATGTCGGCCACGGTGTCGCGCCACAGCAGGTAGTGCGGAGTCTCCCGGTGGGCCAGCGGCGCGCCCGCGTCCCGGTAGACCTCGACCAGCACGATGTGGGTGGGGTCGGCCTCGTCGGCGAGCACGTCGAAGCGCAGCACGCCCGGCTCCTGGATGGATGCGCTGGCGTTGGCGACGGTGGCTTCGAGAAACCGGTCGACGTCCTCCGGTCGTACGTGCACGTGCACATGTACGGTCAGCATGCGACCCATCCTGCTACACGGCGGTCAACCGGGCGGCGGCCTTCGCATCGAGTGAGACCCGCACCAGCGCGGCGGCCAGGCGCGGCACATCCTTGCGGTCGACCAGCGCCGCGAGCGGGGCGGGCCGTCCGGGCAGCCGCAGCCGCTCGGCACCCGCGGCCACCTTCCGGTCGAGGTACGGCCGGACGTCGGGCCACACCTGCTGCGCCTCCCGCAGGAAGATGTCCGCCCCGGTCGGTCCGATGCCGGGGAACTCGTCCAGCAGCGCGCGCAGCCGGCCGCGGTCGCCGGCTGCCGGGGCGTGCAGCCGCCGCAGGTCGCCGCTGTAGCGCTCCAGGCACAGCCGGGCCGAGTCACCGAGCATCGTCGCGGTCCGCTCGTCGTACCGGCGGTAGTGGCCGCGTCCGAGGGCGTCGACCCGGTCCTGCCAGCCCGCCGCGTCCATGGCCCGGGGCGACCGGTACCCGGCGGCGAACAGCTCCCGGGCCGCGGCGATGGCGACGCTTGCCCGTATCCGGCTGCTCAGCAGGGTGGCCAGCACGAGCAGCTGGTACAGCGGCCCGGGCCGGTCCGCCAACCGGATGCCGGCCTCCTCGGCGTAGGTCTGGCCATGCCGGCGCAGCAGCTCCCGGACCATGTCATGCTCGCGCGTCACCCGGCCCTGTTACCCAGCCCGGCGCCGGTTAGCCGGGTCGCCGGCAGGACCCGCCGCGCCGGGCGACCCCGGGGGTCGTATGCCGTTGCCTTGACGGTCGTTACCGGCGCATGGCATGGTCGCAGCGTGTCCGACGTCGACCCCGTGGCTGTCGTGACCGGCGCCGGGCGGGGGATCGGCCGGGCCGTGGCGGTCCGGCTCAGCGCCGCGGGCCATCGGGTCGCGCTCACCTCGCGTACCGGGGACGAACTGCGCGCCACAGCCGACCTGTGCGCCGGCGAACCCCTCGTGCTGCCCGGCGACATTACCTCCAGCACCGCTGTCGACCGGCTGTTCCGCGCGGTCGAGGAGGCGTGGGGCCGGGTGGACGTGCTCGTCGCGAACGCGGGCGCGGGTACCTCCGCGCCTCTCGCGCAGACGACGGACGAGCAGTGGGCGCGGATGCTCGACCTGAACCTGACGGCGCCCTTCCGCTGCATGAGGCGGGTCGTCCCCGGCATGGTGGAGCGCGGGTACGGCCGCATCGTCGTCGTCGCCTCGGTCGCCGCCAAGCGGGGCGAGCCCTACGTCAGCGCGTACACGGCCAGCAAGCACGGCATCCTGGGCGTGGTCCGCTCGGCCGCGGCCGAACTGGCCGCCACCGGGGTGACGGTCAACGCGGTGTGCCCCGGGTACGTGGACACGCCGATGACGCAGCGGACGGTGGCCGCGATCGCGGACCGGACCGGCCGTACCCTCGAGCAGGCGCGCGCCGTGCTGGCCGCGAAGCAGCCGCACGGGCGCCTCGTCACGGTCGACGAGGTTGCGGACGCGGTCTGGCTGTGCGTGGGCAACGCCGCCCTCAACGGCCAGGGCATCAACGTCGACGGCGGAGGGGTTCAGTCGTGAGCCTGCAGTTCGTCAACCCCGAGGGGCTGGCCGCGCCGAAGGGCTTCTCCCATGCCGCCGTGGGCTCCGGCCGGGTGGTCTTCCTCGCCGGGCAGACCGCGCTGGACGGGTCGGG
>CAZYCD010000277.1:0-5394 GCA_964645345.1 uncultured Micromonosporaceae bacterium | reverse complement strand
ACGATCCCGGGAGCAACGACGCTCCCGCCGGCAGCGCCGCCGCCCCCACCGCGGCGGCGGCCGCTACCAGCGCTGCGGTCACCGTCACCGCAATCCACCTTCTGGACACCGCCGACCCCCACTCACCCGTCAAGACATCGACAACGCTCGTTATCAGATGTTTGCGCAACTTAGTGAGTGTTGCCAGACAGCGTCAAGCCGCCGGGGCGTGCCGCTCCGTCCAGCGAAAAGTGGCATCCGGTCCGACGGTGAGACGATGAAACCAGCGCCCGTCCCGGGTCAGCTCGTGGGCGAGGCCGCGGTAGCCGTCGCCTTGTCGGCGGCGTCCAGCCGCTCGACGAGCGCCGCGAACTGGCGGTGCAGTTCCTCGTGCTGGGCCGCCATCGCGGCGAAGTTCGCCGCCAGGGTCTCCACGATCGCCTTGGCCTCGACGTCGGTGTTCAGGTCGTGCTGGGCCAGTTCGGCCGCGATCTGGTCGCTGCGCTTGGCGGCGATAAGCAGGATGGCGCCCTGCAGCGCCGCCAGGCAGCTCAGCACGAGGTTGAGCAGGATGAACGGGTATTTGTCGAAGCCGGTGTTGCGGTTGAAGCCCATCCAGATGCCGAGGAACAGCAGCGCGGCCAGGACGAACGCCCAGGAGCCCATGCCGTTGCGCATCTTGTCGGCGGCCCGCTCACCAAAGGTGAGGCTGCTGTCACTGCGCACGCCCGGGTGGTTGCGCCAGCCGGAAACAAGTTGGACCAGGCGATCGGCAGCGGTGCCGCCGCCGTCGACGCGGGAATTGGTGATAGCCATAGCCATCGAGACTTGCACAGGCGCGCAAGTCGGCCAATCGCCCAGCCGGTCAGCTCCCGTCACCGGCGTCGGCCGTTCGGTTGCCCGCCTGATAGAGCCCCGCCCGGTCCCCGAACACCGACGCGTCAACCTCCCACCAGGGACGCGTGGTGTCGTCGTCCGCACCGGCACCCCCGTCGCCGATCCGGGCGCCGCTGCCGGCCGGCGAAGGCGCTGCGTCCAGGATCCGGTCGATCTGCTCGGCGTTGCGCAGGTCCGACCGGTACCACTGCACCGCGAGCAGGGCGAGGAACGGTACGTCGATCGCCTCGCCGATGCACCACAGCAGGTCCCCGCCCAACTGCTGATCGTGCAGCAGCGAGGCGCCCCAGGTGCGGGTCAGTTCGGCGGAGGCGAGGACGTGCGTCTCCAGCCGGATAACGATGCCGGGTACCGCGTCGGCGAGCAGCTCGATGAACCCGAACAGCAACGCCAGCGCGTACGGGATCCGCGCGTCGATCGCGCCCGCCTCCCACACCGGTACCAGCACGGCCAGCCCCACCGCGAGCAGCAGCAGGTGCGTCAGCGCGGCGAGCACCGGATGTCCCAGCGTGGCCGGGTACCAGGCGGTGAAGAAGACGACGAACGGCACGACCGCCAGCAGTACCGGCGTGACCAGGGGTACCGTGACCAGCCGGGCGGCCCGGCTGCCCAGAGCCCGGCGCAGCCGGGCGGCGCCGGCCTCGCTCAGGGCCGTCATCGCCAGCTCGACCGGCCGGCCCAGCGCCAGCAGCAACGGAACGACCATGAGCAGCAGCACCATCTGCACCGCGTACACCGAGAACAGCGCGCGGGCGTATACCGCGGGCCAGCCAAGCCCGGTGACCGCCAGGGCGCCGAGGCCCAGCCCGAGGAACGCGAGGCTCCGCCACACCGGCCACGTCCGACCGCGGCGCCGGGCGGCGGCGACCCCCACCAGGTACGACAGCGCCGCGGCCGCCAACACGACCGCCATGAACGGATCGAACTGCCACGCCGTCCATACCCCCTGCAAGGTCGGCGCCGGCAGCAGGATGTCGCCCGCAAGCATGCCTCGACCCCCCATGGACTACAGCGCGATATGCGACTGCCGACATGCTATACCGGTTCTTATGCGGACAATCCGCCGGCCGGGCCACCGATTCTCGCCCGAGACCGCATCAGCCACAATCGATCTCGCGAGCCCGGTTGGACCGGCGCCGGCCGTAGTACTGCCACACTCCTCATTTGGCCCGCCAGGCTGACCAGGACATCGAGGCCGCGGGCGGTGCGGTCGCGATGTTGTTCGCCGCCGCGTGGGCGACCGGAGGACGCCACCGAGTGGCCGGCCTGCGTCCGCCGGCTGCGTCGCCGTACCCGGTTGAGGATGGTTGTGACGGGCCTCGGGACGGCGGCGAGATGACGGCTCCCCGGTGCGTGTCGATCAGGGTGTCCTGACGGTCCGGGCCGTGGTCGTCGCATGTCGCGACGGGTCGGACAGCAGGTGGCAGACGCAGGTCCGGGCAGTTGCCCAGCGACCACGCTTCGTCCGCATGCGGCTGCAGAACTTGAAAGGCCTCGGTTTGACCGATGCGGGCGAGGAGTCGTCGACACGCCATGCGGCGGGGCTCATCCCGGTCGCTCTGCGATGAAAACCATCTCGCGGCCCGGCCTGTCGGGCGCCTCGCGTACGTCGTCGAGGACGTAGCCCGTGGCGGTTAGCGAGGCGATGACCTGCTCACGGGTACGGAAACGCAGCGTGGAGTCCGAGGTCAGCCGCACACCCGTCGGCGTCGAAGTTAAAGGTCCAGCGGAACGACACGAACGGTAGATCCACGTTCGTGACCTCGACCCACGCCTGGACGCCACCGACCCTGGGAATGACCTGGTGCTTGTATGACTGGCCCGGGGTCCACTCCAGCCAGGCTCGTGCCGCCGGATTGCGGGTTTCGAAGACGAGCCGGCCGCCGGGACGCAGCAACGCCGATGCCTCGCGCAGAGTGGAAACCCAGTCCTCGTCGGTCAGGAAGACCTGGGCGACGTTAGCGGTCATGGTGATCAGGTCCACGGTGAGCGGCGGGACGTTCGACAGGTAACCGTGCACCCATCGCACCCGATCCGCGCCCGGCTTGGTCCGCGCCACCGCCAGTGATGCTTCCGCCGGGTCCACCGCGGTCACGGTCAGACCACGGGCGGCGAGCAGGCAGGCGAACGTTCCTGTGCCGCAGCCGACGTCCAGCACGTCTTGGGCGGCGAATTCGTCGACCATCGCCAGGTAGGCGTCCAGATCAGTGCGGTCGGGGTCCAGCGGGTCGTAGATCTCGGCCAGGCGCCGCTGCGCGAAGATCGGATCAGGCACCCGCCACACTGTAGGCGGATATGACGCCTCGATCAGCGGCACGTCACCGCTGGGCTCGAGGACGGTGGCTTGGGCTGCAGGGTGGGTCCGTCGTGCCGCCGGTCGAAGGAGCCAATGGCGGCGTGCCCGTCCTACGATTCGATCATGGGAAGGTCCCTGGCCCTCCGGACATATGCTGGGTGATGGACGACAGCGATCTGTGGAGCCGCGTGCGGGACGGGGATGCTTCCGCCTTCGCCGTGCTGTACGAGCGGCACATGCCCACCGTTTACCGGTTCTGCTTCTGGCGTACCGGGAACGCCGCGCTGGCCGAGGATCTGAGCGCGGCGGTGTTCCTGGAGGCGTGGGCGCAGCGCGCCCGAGTCGACCCGGCGGGCGGCAGCCTGCTGCCGTGGCTGCTGGGCGTCGCGCACAACCTGGTGCGCAATCAGTGGCGCTCGGCGCGGCGGCGCAGGGCCGCGCTGTCGCGTTTGCCGCCATTACCGGAGGTTCCGGATCCGGCCGAAGACGTCGCTGCCCGGCTGGATGCCGAACGACGCATGCGGGCTGTGCGGGCAGCGCTGGACCGGTTGCCCGCGCGGGAACGGGAGGTCGTGGAGATGTGCGCCTGGGCCGGACTGAGCCCGACTGAGGCCGCGGTCGCGCTGCGCGTCCCGGTCGGAACGGTGCACTCCCGGTTGCACCGCGCGCGGGCGCGACTGGACCGGTACATGCGGGAAGCGGTGCCGGCGACCGGTCATGAACCGGGTGACAGCGCCGTGCTGTCCCGGATGCCAATGGAGGTGCCCGATGGTTCCTGATCCGCTCGTCCCACCGGATCCGCCGCCGTTGACTGCCGGCAGACTTGCCGCTCGTAAGGAGCAGTTGATGACCGTTATCCAAGAACGACCCCGGCGCGCACCAGCGCCGGCACCGCACCGCCGACGGCTCGTCATCGCCGCGGCCGTCGTGACAGCGGCAGTCGCCGCGACAGTGATCGTCACCAACGTCGCGGGCTCGACCCCGGCCTATGCGGTGAACCGCAACGCGGACGGATCCGTTGACTTCGTCATCCATAACGTCCGCGACGCGGCTGGGGCGACGCGGGCTCTCCAGGCCGCCGGCGTGCCGGCGGTCGTCGAGCCCGAGCGGAAGACCGGATCGTGCCCGCCGGGTACCCGCGGGGTACCGGATGCCGCGCGGATGTCGTTGGTCACCTCGATCATCGCAAGCGACGCGAGACAACCGAGCGCCGCCGGCCTACCCCCGGTGGTCATCCGACCGGGCAACATCCCCGCCGGGGACACCCTCGTCCTCGGCATACCGCAGGAGCCGACAACCGGATCACCGATGATGTTCGGCACCTGGCTGTACCGCGCACCCGGCCCGTCCTGCGTGGAACAGCCCCCGCCACCCGGACAGTGACAGGCACCAACCGGGGCGCCGCGCAATCGTGGCGCCCCGAAGCGGGATGACATCCACCGACTCACACCGCACGTGGAGCAGTCGGTCCCCCACCCGCTAGCCGGGCTGCGCCGTACCGGTATCGACGAAATTCGTTACCCAAGGGCCCCACCCACGTGCGACTCCTCACCTTTCTGACCGTAAATCCAACGTTGTGCAGGCAGGCGGCTGCAGTCTCGCAGCGTATCCACGAGCGGCCGACCCACGCCGGGGCCGGTCTCAGCGAGAATGTCGATCTCCACGTTTGACCGAGCGGTAGACCTCGACCTGACCAATGGGGAAACACTCAGGCGCCGGACACGTGTCCTGGGAAGGATCGACGGATCACGGTTTGATTGACTCGGACGGTGAACAGTGACCCGCAAGGCGAACCGCGGCGGACCGACGGGCAGCAGCCAACTACCGGACACAACCTCGAGCTGATCGTGGTCCGGACCGTTCTCATCCTGGTCGGGCTGGGCTTGGCAACGCTCCTTCTCGTGGCGGTGTGGCCGTAGCATGCTGCGGGGCATCGCCCGCTGCCTGGCAGCTGAGGCCCAGGCTGGATGCCTCCCGCGGCGACTGCGACGGCCCGCCCCGGGAATGGTCAACCGTGCTCGCCGGCGTCCCCGGCCGCCTCAGGGACGGACGGCTTCCGCGCCGGCGACTTCGCGGTGACGTCGTCCGGTCTACCCGGATTGTGCTCGCTAGGCGGACGGGCCTGATTGGTACGCGGATACGCCCTGGTCACGCTGCGTCGGCGTGTAGCGAGTTGACCAGGTCGGGGTGGGCGGCGGCGAATTGGTCGAGGGTGTCGTTGC
>CAZYCD010000276.1:0-5403 GCA_964645345.1 uncultured Micromonosporaceae bacterium | reverse complement strand
ACCACCCGACACCAGGACGATGGCAGGGACGCCCGAGAAGGGCGGTGACTCATAAACCCATCAGGAGTTATGAAACACGCTGTAATCGGGGAAGTCCCCAGGGAACTGGGCCATCTTGCGCGACACGGCGTCCATGACGGCGGTACCCGCGACGAACCGGCGCCGGTACTCCTCGTCGAACGCGGCAGCCCGGTCCGGGCTGACCGCCGCCCGCGGCGCGCCACCCAGCAGGTCCGCCAGGTCGTCGAGGTCGAAGTACCGGCCGGCCGAGGCGGCCCGGGTCAGCTGACGCGAGTCGAGCTGCCGGACCGCCTCGGCCACCCCCCTCCCCGCCAGGTAGTCGTGGACGACGCGCAGCGCGATCATGTGCCGGTGCCCGGGAGCCAGGTGTGCCGGACGCGGGCTGCGGTCGAAACGGTTGGCGCCGTTGACCGGCCAGTGTCCCGGGCGCGGGTTGTGCTCGGGATTGTGGTGTGCGCGGCCCGACATGTCACTGACCATCAGCACTCCGATCCTGAGACGACGCCCCTCGTCGGACGGCTTCTAATGAGCGTCGGAGTACATCGCAGCGTTACACGATCCGTACGGGCGGTGATGTGCCGCCCCGGCGGCTCAGCCGCCCTTCTTCTCGGTCCTGGACTTGGTGGCGGCCGGCGTCGCCGGCACCGCGTTGGCCTTCGCCGTGGTGGCCTTCGTCGCGCTGGCCTTCGTTTCGCCGGCCTTCGTCGCGCTGGCCGCGGGCTGCGCGCCGACCAGTTTCCGGCAGAAGGCCGGTACCCCGTTGGCTCCGTCGAGCCTGTCCATCAGGGGCTGCAACTGCGCGGCGAGCTGGTCGCGGGCCGCCTTGTCGGTCGCCGCGGTCCACGCCCGGCACAGTTCGGTTGCCATGGCCAGATCGCCCGTGCGACTGGTGTAGGACGCCGGGCTCGGTGCCAGCGACGGTGACGCCGGGGTGCTGGGTGCCTGGCGGGCCCGGGACGACGGCGACGGGCTGGGGTTCGGCGCCGGTACCGCCGAGGACGGCACCTGCGGCGGCGACGGCTGCATGCGGACCGGCCGGTACGCCAGCGTGATGCTCGCGGTACCGGCGGCGGCCAGCAGCAGCGCCGCGACCGCGAGCCGTACCGCAGCGCCGCGCCACAGCGGGCCGGTGACCCGGCGGCGACCCGGTCGCAACATGTCCACTGTGGACAGGTCCACGATGGACGGTGCGACCGAACGCAGCCGGCGGAACGCCGCGACCGCCTCCGCCTCGCCGATCAGCTCCTCCCGACGGGGAGGGGCGGTCGCGTGGGACAGCAACGCGGCCAGTCCGGCGTGCGAGGTGCCCGCGGAGTGCCCGGCCAGCAACTGGTCGGCCTCCGCGCGGGTGATCCGTTCGGCACGTCGGGTACCCATGGTGCCCTTAAGAGCGGTCCACCAGCCCATCCCGTTACACCTCATCCGGAGTCGCGCCGTCGGGCGTCGCGCGTGCCCGCACCTCAGGGTGCCGGGCCAGCCGGCGCAGTCCGCGCATGCTGGCGACCCGCACCGCTCCCGGTCGCTTGCCCAGCACCTCGGCGACCTGCGCGACGCCGAGCCCGGCGACCACCCGCAGCATCACCGCTTCGGCCTGGTCTGGCGGCAGCGTGGCGATCAGACCCAACGCCCAGTCGGTACCCGACTTCTCCAGCACGTCGGCGGCCACGTCCGGTACCGGGACACCGCCCGGAAGCTGGTCGGCCGGATCCTCCCGGCGCCTGCCGGCCCGCCGCAGCTCGTCCATCGCGCGGTGCCGGGCGATGCGGAACAGCCACACCCGGAATGCCGTCCAACCACCGGTGAAGGCGGCCAGGTCGCGGGAGGCCTGCAGCCACGTCTCCGACGCCACGTCCTCGGCCGCGCTGCCGACCACGACCTGAAGGTACCGCAGGACCGCCGGCTGCAGCGCGCGCCACAGGACGGCGAAGGCCGCCTCGTTGCCGGCGATGGCGGCGGTCAGGACGGCGTCGAGGGCGGCCTCGTCCTCACCGGCCACCATGCCGAACGCGTCGCCCACCCGTCCCGCCTCACGAACCGTTACCGACCACCAACGGAGAGACCCCATCACCCTACGACGCGAACGCGCTCACGGTCAGCCATCAGATGTCACCCGGTTGTCCACAGTCGACAGATACTTGTGTCGGCCGGCTAAAGCCGATTCATGCCGCACCGCTAGGGTCGTCAGCCTCGCCGCTATCTGGTTACCCGCGCCGATCTTCCCGCCGGTACCCAGGCAGGTCAGGCCGCGCACGCCGCTCTCGAGTTCGCGATCGCACATCCCGGCCCGACCGTCGACCGGTATACGAAATCCAACACTCGCCCTCTCATGTCGAGAGGGGGTGAGAACATGAGCATTTCCACCAACAGTCCGGTACCCGAGCTTCGCGCCCGGATCGCGGAGCTTGCCGCTGAACGCGACGGTACCGGCCCCAGACGCTCGACGGCAGAGCAGCCGCCTCTAAAGCGGCCGTTAGTGGGTTCGACTCCCGCCTGGGGCGCGACTGGCCACGAATGGCCATGTTGCTTTCGGTACTCCAAAGTGGACAGACGACGAGGCCGCACCCCGGTGCGGGGTGCGGCCTCGTTCGGCTGCGATGGTCAGCTGATGTTGTAGTAGTCGTGCACGATGTCGGCGGCCTCCTGCTCCCACTGGGCGTACCGGTCACCGAACGCGGAGACCTGTACCGCCTGCGCCGCGTCGGTCAGCGCCATGGTCTGCCAGCCCGGGATCTGCACCAGGGCATTCAGGAACGCCTTGGTCGAGTAGTCCGGGTTGGTCAGCTGGTCAGGACTGCCCCAGCCGCTCGACGGGCGCTGCTGGAACAGGCCCAGCGAGTCGTGGTCATTCAGGTTGCCGAGGTCCCCGTAGTTGCGAAGCTTGGTCTCCTGCAGGGACGTGGCCACGGCGATCACGGCCGCGCGCGGCGGGAGCTTCATCTCCTTGCTGGCCTTGACGATCGCCCGGATGTTGCTGTTCTGGTCCCCGTCCGTGTCGATGTGGGACTGGTCGGTGGGCGTGCCGTTGGGCAGCAGCTCGCTGTAGGGCGGCGGGGGCGGCGGGGCAGGGGTGGCCGGCGGCGCGGCTGGCGTGGCGCCCGTGTTGTGGGACGCCCCCTTTGCGGCCTCGACCTGCTTGCCCTTGCCGGTCGGCTTCGGGGCGTTGGCCGGCGTGCCGGCCGGGGCCTCGGGCGCGGGCGAAGTGCCCGTCATCGCCGCGACGACCGGGTTGGCCGTTGGGGTGGCGGTGTGCCTGCTGGCGTGGCCGGCCAGCGGGCCGGCGGCGATGCCGGCGATCAGCGCGGTCGAGACGGCGGCGCGGCGAGGGGTACAGGCCATCGCGGGCAGGAAGCGGCGCATGGTGATCACGTCAGTTCCCTTTCGGTGGGGGGAGCCTGGTTCAACGACCCGGGCCCATCCGGCATTCCGGATCCGCCCCATTAGCCGGAAGTGTGGGCCAGGCCATCGCCGATCCGGACAGCCGGGCACGGTCCGGGACGCCGGGCACGAACACCCCGACCCGGCGGTTGCGCGACGGGGGACTCAGGCGGGCGGAGCCGCCGACACCGTCATCGGTACCGGCGTGGCCGGGCGCAGCGTGACGAGCGGCCGAGGCCGAATCGGCTCCCGCGACACTGGCGTCACGTACCAGCGCCGAAACAGCGTCGCGAGCGCCAGCATTCCCTCGGCTTCGGCGAATCCGTTGCCGATGCACTGGCGCGGCCCGCCCCCGAACGGGAAGTACGCATACCGCGGCCGCTCGGAGTCCTTCGCCAGCCACCGCTGCGGCCGGAACTCCTCCGGCTCCGGCCACCACTGCGGGTCGCGGTGCACCACCCAGGGGCAGAACAGCAGCATCGAGCCGGCGGGCAGCCGGTACCCGAGGACCTCGCGCGGGGACAGCAGCCGCCGCGCCACGATCCAGGCCGGCGGGTACAGGCGCATCGACTCGGCGAAGACCGCCCTGGTGTAGGGCAGCCGGGGCAGGTCGGCCGCGCCCGGGAGCCTTCCGTCGAGTACCGAGTCCAGCTCCGCGCGCAGCTCCGCCTGAACCGCCGGTGCCCCGCCGAGCAGGTGGAACCCCCAGGCCAGCGCGTTGGCCGTGGTCTCGTGGCCGGCCAGGAGCAGGGTGACCGCCTCGTCGCGCACGTCGAGGTCCGGCATCGTCTCGCCGGTCTCCGCATCCCGTGCCGACAGCAGCAGGCTCAGCAGGTCCGAGCCCGTCGCGCCGCTCGCCCGGCGGGCCGCGATCAGCTGGTACACCAGGGCGTCCAGGGCCCGGCGGTCGGCGTTCCAGCGCCGGGTGGACGGCAGCGGGAGCTTGTCCAGCAGCCGGGTCCAGGGGGTGTTCGCGCCGCGCCGCGCGGTGGCCATGTTCTGCGTGAGCCACTCGCGGATGCGCCGCATGATGGTCGCGTCCAGGTCCACGTCGAAGACGGTGCGGCCGACGATCGCCAGGGTCAGCTCGGTCATGTCGGTGTGGATGTCGCGGACCTCGCCGTCGTGCCAGGAGTCGGCGGTGCGCTCGGCGACCTCGGCGAAGACCGTGCAGTACTCGGCGATCCGCGCGTGGTGGAACAGCGGGTTGATCAGCCTCCGCTGCCGCCGCCAGTGCTCGCCGGCGCTGGTGAGCAGGCCCATCCCGAGGATGCGCTGCAGCGGCTGGAAGCCGGGCCGGTCCGGGTCGGTCGACCGGCCCGAGCCCTTGGCGTAGGTGCGGCCGGTGGCGGTCAGCCCCTCGTGGATCGCGTCCGGGTCGCTGACCAGGTACAGGCGCGCGCCGGGGACCGGTACCCGCACGATCGGGCCGTACGCGCGGCGCAGCGCGGTGAAGGTGCCGAGCGAGTCGCGCCGCATCGCCCGCAGCGTGGACAGCGCGCTGCCCGGGGGGCGGGGTACGGCCATGCACCAATCTTCTCTCGCGACCCATCCGTCCCGCTTCGGGTCCCGGACCGCCATTGTTCGATGAACGCCACTATTGCAAACACATGGCAATAACAGATGCGGTGCCTTAGCCTGAGTCAGGCAGGCACCCGCCTGGAAGGGGACGAACCGTGACCGTCGCGCCCGCGGCTCCACCGGGGACGAACCAGCGCCCGACCCTGCGGCCCATCGGGCGGAGCGCGCCGCTCACCCGCCGGGAGTGGGGCGGGATCGCCGCCATGGCCGGTGTGATCGGGCTGCTGCACGTGGTCGGGTTCGGCATCCTCATCCTGTTCGTGGTACCGGAGCACTTCCGCGTGGGTACCGGACTGTTCGGCCTCGGTACCGGCGTGACCGCGTACACCCTGGGCATGCGCCACGCCTTCGACGCCGACCACATCGCGGCCATCGACAACACCACCCGCAAGCTGATGGCCGAAGGGAAGCGGCCGCTGTCGGTCG
>CAZYCD010000275.1:0-5437 GCA_964645345.1 uncultured Micromonosporaceae bacterium | reverse complement strand
GCGGTCGCGTAGTCCTTCATGATCTTGGTCTTGAGCTCGGCTTCGAGCGCCATGATCTCCCTTACGTGGGTGTTGATCAGCTCCGTACCCGCGGCGTCGAGCAGGCGCGCGGAGCCACGCCGGTAACCCGGCGTCCGGACAACATTACCAGTAGCTGAACCAGGCCCCGTCGGCGGCCCGCCGTCAGCTCAGTCGATCAGGTCGGACACCGCCACGGCGGCCCACTCGAGGCCGGGTGCCGCGACCGTCTCTCCGGCGCCGAACGAGCCCGTACCCCGGTACCGCGACAGGTCCAGCCGGTACGTGTGGATCACCAGCTCGGGCTCCAGCTCGACCCGCCAGTAGTGCGGGATGTTGCCCTCGGCGTACTCGAACGGCTTCTCCCGCCGGTCGTCGGTCTCCGAGCCGGGGCTGACCACCTCGACGGCGAGCAGGACGAAGCGCGGCTCGACCCGGCAGGCTTTCCGGTCGAAGGAGCCGGCCGGCACCACGACGACGTCCGGATTGCGGCGGCGGTTGGGGCGCAGCTTCACCTCGAGCGGCCCGGTCGCCCGGTACCCGACGGGCCGGCCCAGGCCGTCGAGCAGGTGACCGAGTTCCCGGGCGACGACCTGATGACCCATCGTCGGCGACGCCATAATCCGGATCACCCCGTCGACCAGTTCACGCAGCTCATTTTCGGGTAGCGCGTCGTACTGCTCGGCGGTCAAGACCTGCCCGACCGGCTCGTAGGTCGCCGGCGTGAAGACTGCTGTCATCTCCACCCCTCTCACACGAACCGTCCCGATCAGTGTACCGGCGGAGCCGCGCCCAGGATCTCCCGCGCGTCGGCCACGTCCTGGGCGATCTGGGCGACCAGCGGCTCCAGCGAGTCGTACCGGCGCATCTCCCGCAGGTGCGCGACGAAGTCCAGGGCCAGCCGCTCCCCGTACAGGTCGCCCTCGAAGTCGAGGACGAACGCCTCGACCCGCCGCTCCCGGCCGGAGAACGTCGGATTGGTACCGATCGACACCGCGGCCATCTCCCGGCGCCCGCGCCGGACCAGCCAGGCGGCGTAGACGCCGTCGGCCGGGATCGCGGTGCGCGCCTCGCACAGCAGGTTGGCGGTCGGGAAGCCGAGCTCCCGGCCGCGCTGGTCGCCGCGTACCACCACACCCTCGATCCGGTGTGGCCGGCCGAGAGCCGCCGCGGCGGCCCGCACGTCGCCCGCGTCCACACAGGCCCGGATGTAGGTCGAGGAGAAGATCACGCCGTCGACGGTGACCAGCGGCGCGTCCTCCACCGCGTACCCGAAGGTACGGCCCAGCCGGGTCAACAGCTCGACGTCGCCCTGCGCCCGGTACCCGAAACGGAAGTTCTCGCCGACCACGACGGCGGCCGCGTGCAGGTGCTCGACCAGCACGTCGTGGGCGAACTGCTCGGCGGGCAGCCGCGAGAAGTCCGGGGTGAACGGGATCACGCACAGCACGTCGGCGCCGAGCGCCTCGATCAGCTCCGCCTTACGGGCCGGCGAGGTCAGCACCGCCGGGTGGGAGCCGGGCCGGACCACCTCGGCGGGGTGCGGATCGAAGGTGACCACCACCGACTGCACGCCCATGTCGCGGGCGCGCTTCACGGCGTGCCCGATGATCTCCTGGTGCCCGCGGTGCACCCCGTCGAACACCCCGATGGTGACCACCGAGCGGCCCCAGCCACCAGGCGCCGCCTCGTAACCCCGCCACCGCTGCATGGCCCAACCCTACCCAGCCGGGTCGGGGTGCCCGACCGGCCGGCGACCGTGCCTGCTCAGGCGACGGCAAGGTAGGCGGCGAGGCCGGCGGCCATGCCCTCGGCCATCCGCTGCCGGTCGGTCGGGTTGGTCTCCATGGCCGCGTCGCCGGCGTTGCGCATGTTGCCGCACTCGATCAGCACCTTGGGTACCACCGACAGGTTCAGCCCGCCCATGTCCGACCGGGTATTGATGCCGTCCTTGCCGATGTAGTTCGAGGTCGGGATGCCGGTACGCGCCCGGTAGTTGTCCCGAATCAGCAGGGCGAGCTGGTGGGACTGGGTGATGATCGCGTCCGAGGGCGCGCCCACCTTGGCCGGCTCCATGACGTGGAACCCGTGGCCGGTCGCCGGCGCGCCGTCCGCGTGGATCGAGATGGCCACTGCGGCGTGCGCGTCGTTGCCGATCGCGGCCCGTACGTTGACGCAGGGCCCGACGCTGTTGTCGTCGTTGCGCGTCATGACCACGGTGGCACCCGCCGCGCGCAGCAGCGCGGCCAGCCGGTTTGCCACGTCGAAGGTGAACGCCGCCTCGTGGTACCCGCCCACGGTCTCCGTACCGGTGGTGTCGCACTCCTTGGTGCCGGTACCCATCGGTACCTGCTGGTTGATGATCTCGGGGTGCGCGAAGTTGCCGTCGTTGTGCCCGGGATCGATGGCGATCACCTTGCCGGCGACCGAGGCGAGGTTGAGCGGCCCGCCGACGACCGTTGCCGCCTTGGCCGTGGCGCTCGGGCTCGCGCTCGGACTCGGGCCTGGGCTGGGCGCGGTCGGGCTCGAGCTGTCCGAGGGGTAGGCCGACGGCGCCGCCCAGTGGGTGTCCGCCGCCACCGCGCCCCGGCCGCAGCCGGCGGCCAGGGTCAGCACGGCGAGCGCCGCGCCGGCGAACGCGGTACGCAGTCCAGCAGCCACCTGACCATCCCGTCCCGAGCGGAGTGCTCCCGCCCCCGGGAGCCGACTCATGCTACTGACCCGGCAGGCTGGAGCACGACCTCCGGCCGGGCCCGTCCGTCCCGCTCGGCGACAATCGCGATCGCCTCTCCGTCCGGCCCGAACACCGCGTACGGCCCGCCGATACCGACCGCCTCGAGCGAGCCGCCGTGCCCGAGTACCCGGGCCTGCTCGGCGCCGGCCTCGCGGCGCGGGAAGAACCTGGCCGCCGCCTGGGACAGCGGCAGGGTCACCGGGTCCGCCCGTCCGGCCAGTTCGTCGAGGGTCACCGCCTCGGCGAGTGTGAAGCCGGCCGCGGTGCCCGCCGCCGCGATCACCGTCCGACGCAGCGCCGTCAGGTGCCCGCCGACCCCCAGACGGGTACCCAGGTCACGCGCGAGCGCCCGGACATAGGTACCCGACGAGCAGGCCACCTCGACGTCGAGGTCCACGATGCCCGGCCCGCGACGTACCGCCATCAGGTCGAACCGGTCCACCCGTACCCGACGGGCCGAAAGCTCCACGTCCTCGCCGGCCCGTACCCGGGCATAGGCCCGCCGACCGTTCACCTTGATCGCGCTGACCGTGCTCGGTACCTGCTGGATCTCGCCGGTGAGCACCGCCATGCCGGACCGGACCGCGGCCTCGTCGACGGCGTCGGCCGGGGTGGCCGCCACCACCTCGCCCTCGGCATCGTCGGTGACCGTCGACTGCCCCAGCCGGATCGTGCCGGTGTAGACCTTGTCCGAGCCGATCACGTAGGTGAGCAGGCGGGTCGCCCGGCCCACGCCGACAATGAGGACCCCGGTGGCCATCGGGTCGAGGGTGCCACCGTGCCCGACCCGGCGGGTGTGTGCGATGCGGCGTATCCGCGACACCACGTCGTGCGACGTCATGCCCGCGGGCTTGTCCACCACGATCAGACCGGTCGGCTCCACCGGGACACCCTTTCACGCCGGGCCGGGCCCGGCGGCGCGCAACCCCGGTACCGCACCCGGGCCGGCGCTCAGCGCACCGCGCCGGTCACGATCCACCGGTCGCCAGCCAGCCGCCACAGCAGCAGTACCAGCCGGATCACGATGAACAGCGTCAGCCCGGCCCACACCCCGCCCAGCCCCAGCCGCAGGCCGTAGGCCAGCCAGATCATCGGCAGGAACCCGCCCAGCGCCGCGACGATCGTCAGGTTGCGCATGTAGGCCACGTCCCCGGCGCCGATGAAGACCCCGTCCAGCGCGAACACCACGCCGGCCAACGGCTGCATCCCGACGAACCACGGCCACGCCACCCGGGCCTGCGCCTGCACCTGGGTGTCCGCGCTGAACAGCCGGGGCAGCGTGTCGGTACCGGCCAGGATCAGCACCGCGAACCCAATCCCGCAGGCGAGGCCGACCAGCGCGATCCGCCGGCCCAGGTGCCGGGCCTGGTCCGCCTGGCCGGCCCCGAGCGCGGCACCGATCAGCGCCTGGGCGGCGATGGCGACCGCGTCCAGAGCCAGCGCGCAGAACAGCCACAACTGCAACGCGATCTGGTGGGCGGCCACGGACGCCGGGCCGAACCGGGCGGCGACCGCGGTGGCGGACAGGAAGCAGGCCTGGAAGGCGAGCCCGCGCACGACCAGGTCCCGGCCGAGGCGCAACTGTCCGACGATCATCGATACGCGCGGCCGGGGCAGCCCGCCCTCGCGCACCAGCGCCCGCACGAACAGGCCGCCGGACACCGTCTGCGCGGCCACGTTGGCGATGGCCGATCCGGCCAGCCCCAGTCCCAGACCGAAGACCAGGGTGGGGCACAGCGCCGCGGACAGGAGGTTGGCGCCGAGCACGTAGATCATCGGGCGGCGGGTGTCCTGCACGCCGCGCAGCCACCCGTTGCCGGCCGTGGCCAGGAGCAGGCCGGGTGCACCCAACGCCGCGATCCGCAGCCAGGTGGTGGCGGAATGGGCCACCTCGGGGCGTCCGGCGAGCGTACCGGCGACGGGCCCGGCGAGCGCCTCGGCCACCAACACGATGACCACACCGAGGGTCAGGGCGAGCCAGGATGCCTGGGCTCCCTCGTTGACGGCGGCCCGGCGGTCACCGGCGCCGAACTGGCGGGCGGCGCGTCCGGTCGTGCCGTAGGCGATGACGCCGCCGATCCAGGCCGCGACGGTCATCACGATCCCGCCGACCGCGAGGGCGGCCAGGGGTACCCGACCCAGGTGGCCGACGACGGCGGTGTCGACCAGCAGGTACAGCGGTTCGGCGGCGAGTACGGCGAACGTGGGCAGGGCCAACGCGGCCACCCGCCGCAGTGAGACGTTCTCCGCTCCCGCCGTGGCCACCTCGGTCATCCCGATATGGTGGCACGCCTCCGGTAAGGAGCAAAGGGGTGGTACGGCCGATACGGCCCAGCACTCCCGTCGAGCTGACGGCTACTGGCGGGTATCGAGGGAGGTCTGCAGCGCCCGGCGGGCCTGCTCGCGCTCGTCCTCGGACGGCTGCGGCTTACCCTGCGGCCGGGTCGGCGTCCGCGTGGCGGTCGACGTCGGCATGGTGGTTCCTTCCAGAATCAGATGACTGACCGCGAGCGGCGCGGCGATCGATTCACCGCGGCGGCGCGCTTGCGTCGTCGTCCGTAGCCGGGGTTACCGGTCGGCGGGGGCCGCAGGTCCGGGCGGGGTGGGCTCGTTCACGACCAAAACCAAGTTATCGTTCAGGTCCATATCGTGCCCAGATTTCCCGTATCCTGGAACGGTCGTTAA
>CAZYCD010000274.1:0-5474 GCA_964645345.1 uncultured Micromonosporaceae bacterium | reverse complement strand
CGGCGCGGCGAGCACCGCGCGGCGCAGGCCGGCCGCGTCCGCGCACAGGGCTGCCGCCTCGGCGTTCAGCTCGGCGGCGGGCCGGCCCAGCCCGGCCGGGTACGGCGGGCAGACCTCGTCCACCCCGGCCGCGACCCGCAGCGCGTGCTCCGGCCCGTAGACCACGAACAGCGCACGCAGCCGGTCGACGGCGGCGCGCACCTGCGAGGTGTCCGGCGGGGTACGCGGACCGACCAGCGCGAGGACGGCCTCGGTGCTGGTCTGGCCGTCGATCCGGGTCAGCCGCAGCGCGTCGAGGATCTCGAGGGTGAAGCGGTCCAGCGGATCCAGCGCACGGGCCACCGAGACCCGCGACTCGGCCCGCGCGGCCAGGGTCGCAATGTCGGCCGGGACCGGTACCACCAGGTCGGGCCGCAGGCGCAGCAGCGCCGCGAGCCCGTCGTCGGGCAGCGCGCGCAGGTGGTCGGCGAGTGTGGCCATCGTCGTACCAAATTACCGAAGCGAGCCGGGTACCGGCTCCTCCCGCCGTGCCGGCGGTCGCCTCCCGACGCTGTGGGACACTGACCGGGTAGCCGTTTGGTCGGGAGGGAACGGATGTCCGAGTCCTACAGGGAAGCGGAGCGCGCCGCCGTCGAGGCGGTCCGGGCGCCAGCGCGGGTGAGCCGGGCCTACGTGCTCCCGGAGGGCCGGCTCCCGGTGACGGAGTTCGCGTTCGACCGGGCCGGAGCCGCGTCTCCCTTCGGGGACGACGTCCGGATGCCGCTGCCGCTGGACATGATCACTTACGTGCACCCGACGGAAGACTCCGCCCCGGTCCACCTGTGACGGCCGGGCCGCCCGGTTTCACGGTCGGGTTCGACCTGGACATGACCCTGGTCGACTCGCGGCCGGGCATCGCCGCCGCGTACCGGGCGCTGGTCGCGGAGACCGGCGTCTATGTGGATGTCGAGGCCGCCGTCTCCCGGCTCGGCCCGCCGCTGGACCAGGAGCTGGCCCGCTGGTACCCGGCGGACGAGGTAGCGGAGGCCGTCGCCCGGTACCGCGCCCTGTACCCGTACCACGCCATCGCGCCGTCGGTCGCCCTGCCCGGCGCGTTCGAGGCGGTGGCCGAGGTACACGCGCGGGGCGGTCGGGTACTGGTCGTCACCGCCAAGAAGACCGAGCTCGCCCGGCTGCACGTCGAGCACCTGGGCCTGCCGGTCGACGAGGTGGCCGGGCTGGCCTGGGCGGACGGCAAGGCGCGGAGGCTGCGCGAGGCGGGTGCCGTCGGGTACGTGGGCGACCACGTCGCGGACATGGCCGCCGCCCTGGCCGCCGGGGTACCCGGGCTGGGCGTCACGACCGGCCCGTGTACCGCCGACGAGCTGCTGGCGGCGGGCGCCGGTACGGTCCTCCCCGATCTTGGCGGTTTCCCCGGCTGGCTGGACCGGATAGGAGTTGGGCCGCGCGGACCGGGTGACTAGCCTGATATCGGGCCGCGACGACCGCGGCCATCCGACGTGAGGGACGAGGTTGCTGCGGTGCCGACGGGTCGAGTCAAGTGGTACGACACGGAGAAGGGGTTCGGCTTCCTCACCCGCGACGACGGCGGAGATGTCTTCGTGCACAAGGCGGCGCTGCCGGACGGCGTGGCCGACCTCAAGCCGGGCCAGCGGGTCGACTTCGGGGTCGTGGAGAGCCGCAAGGGCAACCAGGCGCTGGCCGTCAAGCTGCTCGACGCGCCGCCGTCGGTCGCCGAACTGCGCCGCCGCCCGGCCGAGGAGCTGCACGGGCTGATCGAGGACATGATCAAGGTACTCGAGGCCAAGGTGCTGCCCGACCTGCGGCGCGGCCGGTACCCGGACAAGCGGACCGCCAAGCCGATCGCCGAGGCGATCCACGCGGTCGCGCGGGAGCTAGAGATCTGACGGGGGTACCAGCCCGGCCTTTGCCGCGCGGTCGAGCAGGGCGCGGACGGCCTGGTACCCCTCCTCGCCCAGGTCCTCGGTGAAGTTGTTGACGTAGAGCCCGATGTGCTGGGTGACCACCGACGGCTCCAGCTCCTGGGCGTGCTCCAGTACGTAGTCCTGGCTGGCGGCCGGCTGCGCCCAGGCGTACCGCACGGAGTCCCGCACCCAGCGGGCCGCCTCGGCCGGGTCGACCGTGCCCTTCTTCGCCAGGATCGCGCCGAGCGGGATGGGCAGACCGGTCTCGGACTCCCACCACTCGCCGAGGTCGGCCACGGCGGTCAGCCCGTACCGCTGGTAGGTGAACCGCGCCTCGTGGATCACCAGGCCCGCGTCGTACCGGCCGTCGGCCACCCCGGGCATGATCTCGTGGAACGGCACCACCTCCACCCGGGCCGGCGGCCGGTCCTCCGACCACAGCCGGAACAGCAGGTACGCGGTCGTCCGGTCGCCCGGCACCGCGACGGTCCCGCCCTCCACGGTCGAACGCTGGCCGGTGCCGGCTCCGCGAGCGTCGTCGGCGGTGCGCCGGTTGGTGAGCACCAGCGGCCCGCAGCCCCGGCCCAGCGCACCGCCGCAGGGCAGCAGGTGGTACCGGTCGAGCAGCCAGGGCAGCGCGCCGTAGCTCACCTTCACGATGTCGTACTCGCCGGTCAGCGCGGCGGTGTTGGTGACGTCCACGTCCGCGTACGTCACGTCGACCGGCGGCGCCCCGTCGACCAACCCGTGCACCAGCGCGTGGAAGACGAACGTGTCGTTGGGGCAGGTCGAGAAGGCGAGCTTCAGGCGGTCCACTCGCCCAACTTACCCAGCATGGCGGCGGCCGAAGTCAAAGCCGCGAGGGCCTGAGGTATCCGCCACGCCGACCGGTCACGCGGACCGACCGGGTTCGAGATGGCGCGCAGCTCGACGAAGCCGGTACCGGCCCGGGCCGCCGCCGTGGCCACCCCGAAGCCCTCCATGCCCTCGGCGACCGCGTCCGGGTACCGGCTGCGCAGGATCCGCGCGGTCGCCGCGCTGCCGGTCACCGTGGACACGGTGAGGACGGCTCCGGTCACCGCCCCGGGCAGCGCCGCCCGCAGCGCCGCGAGCAGGGCCGGGTCGCACGGGTACCGGACGGCGCCGAAGCCCAGCTCGTCCAGCGGCAGGTACCCGTCGGGTGATTCGGCTCCCAGGTCGGCCGCAACGCTGGCGGTGCCGAGCGCGACGCCGCCCGGGTCGATCCGGTCCCCGAAGCCGCCGCCGATGCCCGCGCTGACCACCGCCGAGTACCCAGGCCCCCGACCGAGCAGCCAGGCGGTACCGGCGGCCGCCGCGGCGGGACCGACCCCGACCGCGTGCACGTCCACGGCGTCGACCGCACCACCCAACCCGCCGAGTACCGCGTCCCGCTCCGCGTCGACCGCGGTCACCACCAGGATCCGGCTCACTCGCCGTCCTCCACCGGGGGTGTGCCGGACGGCCGGTACAGGTGGTAGGTGGGCTGGTCGTCCTGCTCCTCGCGCGGCATGACCTGGGTCGTCTGCGCGGTCGGCGCCGGCCGCCCGCCGGTGGAGCGCGGGGCGGCGGCCCGCTCCTCGTTGATCCGGCTCCGGAGCTGTTCGGCCCGGTTGGAGCGCAGCCGGGTCCAGCGCGGGCGGCGTGGCTCCCGGTCGTCCGCGGCGGGCGGCCCGGCGTCGGCCGTGCCCGGCTGCTCCTCGGACTGCGCCGCACCACGCAGCTTCTGGCCACGCAGCGCGCCGACCCGCAGCACCGCGCGGGCCGCGGCCAGCGCGGTCAGGCCGGCGGCGATGCCGATGCCCAGCCGGCCGCCGAACGGGATCAGGCCGAACGCGCCGCCGAACACCCATGCGATCATGAGGATCGTTTCGGAGTGCGCGAAGGCGCTGGCCCGGACCTGCTCCCTGACGCGCTCCTGGATGGTCGCGTCGACGGCCAGCTTGGCCAGGCCGGTCGCGGCCGAGGCGATCAGGCAGAACAGGGCCAGGGTCAGCAGGTCGTACTGGATGGTGGCGTAGATGCCGGCGGCCGCGGTCAGCAGTGTCGCGCCGGCCTGCAGCAGCACCGGCCGGCGGATGCGCAGCCGGGTACCCACGGCGGTGGCCAGGAACGCGCCCGCGCCGAGCCCGACGGCGACCACCGCGAGCGCCCCCGCCTTGGCCAGTGAGAACCCGAGGATGTGCGTGGGCACCTGACCCGAGCGGACCGCGAAGGCGAGGAACAGGGTGAGGAAGCCGAACAGCGCCCGCAGCAGCGCGCCGCCCGCGACGACGGCGGTGATCAGCTTGCCGGACAGCACCTTGCGGCGGGCGCCGCGCACGAAGATCTGCGGCACCGTCTCGGGCGGGTCGGAGTCGGCGCGGCCCGGCAACCGCAGCGCGAAGACCATGCCGACTACGAAGATGACCGAGGCGACGCGCAGCGGCCACTGCGGCCCGAACCAGAACGCGGCCGCGCCCAGGGGCGCGACCACGGCACCCGCGATCGTGCCGAACAGGGACGCCCGCGCGCCGGCCTCGGAAAGGCCGAGGGTGGCCGGCAGCAGGCGGGGTACCGCGGCGCTGCGCGCCACGCCGTAGGCCCGCGACAGCAGCAGCACGCCGAACGCGGCCGGGTAGAGCCCGAGCCCGTGGATGTAGTCCGAGATGAGCCAGGCGAGGAACGCGCGGCCGAGCATGGTCGCGGCGAGCGCGTAGCGGCGGCCGTGCCGGAACCGGTCGAGCACCGGCCCCACCACGGGGGCGACCAGCGCGAACGGCAGCATCGTGACGAACAGGTAGAGCGCGACGTTGCTGCGCGCGGCATCACCGGCGGCGCTGAAGAAGACGGTACCGGCCAGGCCGACGGTGACCAGGGTGTCGCCGGCGCAGGAGGCGGCGTGCAGGTCGAGCAGGCGGATCATGCCGGCCTCACCGCCGCCGCCCCGGGTACGCATGACGCCGACCCGCCGGTTGACCCAGCGACCGACCCGCGTCGCCCCCCGAGCCGACCGGCGGGCGCTCTTGATCCCGACTCCCACGGTCTTCCCCAGCGACGGCATGTGACCATCGTGAACCATCTCGGCGACTTTTCGCGCCATCCCCCTGCGCGAAAACCAGAGCGGATGCGGAAGAATAGCGGGGTGGCCGTGGGTACCCGGAGCAGAATCGACCAGGTCCTCGCCGACGCGGTGGATGTCGCCCGCGCGGCGGTGACCGAGGTGGCCGCGGCCGATGGCGGGCCGCCGCTGGTGGGCGCGCCCGCGCCCGAGCCGGTCGGCGCCCACCTGGAGGCGGTGGCCGAGGGCGACCGCCTGGTCACGCACTTCTTCGAGTGCCTGCTGCCCGGGTACCGGGGCTGGCGCTGGGCGGTGACCCTGACCAGGGTGTCGCGCGGCCGCCAGGCGACCGTGTGCGAGACCGTGCTGCTGCCCGGGCCGGACGCCCTCGTGGCCCCGGCGTGGGTGCCGTGGGAGGAGCGGCTGCGCCCGGGCGACCTGGGCGTCGGCGACCTCATGCCCACCGCGCCCGACGACGACCGGCTGGTCCC
>CAZYCD010000273.1:0-5499 GCA_964645345.1 uncultured Micromonosporaceae bacterium | reverse complement strand
TATCGTTCAGGTCCATATCGTGCCCAGATTTCCCGTATCCTGGAACGGTCGTTAAGGTGACCTTGCGTGAGGCGCCGGCGCCGGCCCGTGGCGGGACCGGAGATCAGCGGGCGAACAGGTGCCAGCCGAGCCAGAGCCAGAAGCCGTAGACCGCGATCCGGCCGACCGGCAGCCGCCCCGTCCGGTACCGCATGACGAAGCCGCCGATGTCGCCGAGGGTCGGTACCCGCGACCCGTCCCGCCGCGCGACCCACTCCACCGTCGCCAGTCCCGCGAACGCCAGCACGAAGGCGGCGATCGCCAGTACCCGGGTCAGGCTGTTCATCGGCGTGCAAGACCCCAGAAGCCGGCCAGCCAGGCGAAGTAGGCCGCCGCCCGGGCCGGGTACCGCGCCAGGACCGGATCGAGCAGGACGGACAGCGTCGGGTGCGGGTACGTCGAGCCGAGCAGGAAGTTGATCAGCTCGACGATCGCGAGGAACAGCGTCGGTACCAGCCACCAGCCGGCCGCGCCGGTCAGCCGCACGGGTGCCGGCCGGCGCGGTAGCCGGCCGGAGGAGCCCAGCCAGATGAGCAGGCCGCCGAAGAACAGGACCGCGAAGGTCGAGCGCTTGGAGAAGGACGGGAACAGCGCACCGACCAGCGAGCAGGCGGCCAGCGCCGGGAGCATGACGAGCGGTCGCGCCCACGTCCGGACGCCGGGAGCGGCGGCCTCGGGCGGCTGCTCGATCACGGCGCTGGATCCGGGTACGCGCCCATCACAGCGCCGCGCGTACCGAGTCGACGACCGCGGACAGCTCCCCGTACCCGGTGAACCCGGCCGCCAGCCGGTGCCCGCCGCCGCCGAGGCCGACCGCGAGCCGGGCCACGTCGACGCGGCCCTTGCTGCGCAGCGACACCGACCACTCCGCCTCGTCGACCTGCTTGAACACGCACGCGACGTCCGCCTCCTCGGCGACCCGTACCGCGTCGATCAGCCCCTCCAGCACGTGCCGCTGCTGCCCATGCCGGGCCAGGTCGTCCAGCGTCGCGTACGACCAGACCATCCCGCCGCCGCCCGCCGCGGCCGGCTCCAGGACGGCCCGCGCCAGCACGTCGCCGTACAGCTTCATGGCGCCGAACGGGCGGCTGTCGAACAGCCGCCGGGAGATCTCGGCCGGCCGGATCCCGGTGGCCAGCAGCCGGGCCGCCAGCTCGTGCACGGCCGGCGTGGTCAGGTCGAACTTGAACGACCCGGTATCGGTGGCCAGCGCGACGTAGAGGCATTCGGCGATCGCCGCGTCCAGCCGCACGCCGAGCCGGGTGAGCAGGGCCTCGGCCACCACTGAGGTGGCGGCCGCGGTCGGCTCGACCACCGGCACGTCACCGAAGCGGGTGTTTGAAGCGTGGTGGTCCAGCACGAGACTGGTACCGGCGTGCTCCAGCCGGTCGGCCAGCTCCCCCAGCCGGCCCTCGCTGGCCGCATCGAAGCAGATCAGCAGGTCCGGGGCTGCCGGCGCGCCGGCCGGGTCGATCAGGAGTTCCCGGCCGGGCAGCGAGTCGAACGGGGGTACCAGATCGAACGGCGCTGGGAAGGTGGCCAGCGGGGCGAAGCCGAGCTGGCGCAGGCCGAGCCCGAAGCCGAGCATGCTGCCCAGCGCGTCGCCGTCCGGGTTGACGTGGCAGACCAGCAGCACCGTCGCGGTCGGCGGCAACCCTCGAATCGCGGTCACCGCGGCCGACCAGTCTGAGTCACTGATCGCGCTGGACGGCTGGCTCCCGGCCGGGGCGACGGCCGGGGCGCCAGGCGTCACCGGTGGTCCCCTGGCGCGCCGTCCCCGTCGGCCGCCTCGTCCTCATCCTCGCCCGGCTCCTCCAGCTTGTACGGCTGGGGGTCGCCGGCGTACTCCGCGCCCGCGGCCAGCCGCTCCACCTCGGCGTCCGCCTCCCGGGCGGCGGCCAGCAGCTCGTCTATGTGCTTCGCGTGGTCCTGCACGTTGTCCAGCACGAAGGTCAGCGTCGGCGAGTGCCGCAGCCCCAGCGCCTTGCCGACCGTGCTGCGCATCATGCCCTTGGCACTCTCCAGCGCCGCACCAGTGGCGGCCTGCTCGGCGGCGTCGCCGAGGACGGTGTAGTAGACCGTTGCGTCGCGCAGGTCGGCGGTGATCCGCGCGTCGGTGATCGTGATCATGCCCAGCCGCGGGTCCTTGATCTGGGTACGGACCACGGAAGCGACAAGTTCCCGAACGCGCTCCGCATGGCGACGTACCCGAGCCGGATCCGTCATCTCACACCTCCGACTCCCGTGCGTGCCGAACACTCAGACATTACCCAAGCGAAGCTCACTCGTCGTCGCCATGCAGCCGTCGGCGCACCGACAGCAGCTCGACCTCCGGGCGACCGGCGACCTCGCGCTCGCAGGTGTCCAGTACCTGACGGACGTGTCCGGTCTCGGCGGCCACGACGGCGACCCCGATCTCGGCCCGGCCGTGCAGGTCAAGGGAGCCGACCTCCGCGACGGACACCTCGTACCGGCGCAGGGCGGCCACGATCGGGCGGACGTAGGACCGCTTGGCCTTCAGCGACCGCGAATCGGACGGCAGGAGCAAGTCGAACAGGAGCGTCCCGGTGTACACGGACAGTGAGGTTATCGGACCTCGGCCGTCTGGGCCCGCCGCCGGGCGGCATCGCGGCCAGCGGCGCCTGCGGAGCCGGGCACCGCCGGCGTCCGACGAGCCTCGCCGCCGACCCGCTCCAGCAGCTGCGCGATCAGGACCGGCTCCGGCTCCCGGGGCAGCTCCGCGGAGCCGGCGCCCAGGTGTGGCCGAGGCCGCCGCGGGTCAGCGGAGTTGGAGCTGCCGCCCCGACCCTGGTAGATGAGCAGGCCGTTGACCGCATCCGGGACCGCGTCGAGTGCGGCGGCGACCGCGACCGTGTGCCGGAAGGCGACCCACCCCTCCGTTTCGCGGAAGGCGACCTCGAAGACCACACCCCACGGGCGGTGCTCCCAGTTCCAGTCGAGCGCGCCGCGGGTGATCGCGGCCTCGATCAGCGAGGCGCCGTGAGCCTCGCGCCACAGCCGGGCGGAGAACTCGCCGTTCAGCACCTCGATCGACCACCACTGTTCGTCCATGGCCAGTCGAACGTAACTCGGTCAGCGGCGGGCGACCAGCACGTCCCGGACGATGGCCTGGTCGACGCGGTGTTCGAGGTCGGTGTACCCGGGGCCGTCGAGCACGGTCAGTCCGTTGCCCGAAAGGACCGCGGCCACCTCGGCCCGATCGGCGTTGTAGGTGTTCCACGCCAGGGCGAGCGCGCCGCCCGGGCGCAGCAACTGGGCCCAGACCGGTATCGCGGCGTGCAGCAGGTCGCGCAGTCCCCGGCTGCGCCCGCCGGTACCCGGGACTCCGTGTGCCACCCCATAGGGCGCGTCGGCGACCAGCACGTCCGCGCAGCCGGCCCGGAGGAACTCCCGGGCATCGACGGTGTCCGCGTTGAACACGGTCAGCCGCTGCGGCGCCGGGGCCGCCCCGATCGTCACCTCGAACCTGCGGGCCACCAGCCGCCGGTCTCGGCGCACCGGGTTCAGCTCGGCGTGGTGCTTCAGGCGCTTGCGCTTGAGCCAGGCGCGCAGGAACGCGGCGTAGGCGTCTACGTCCTTGCCGTCCCGCTCGATGCCGATCCCGTCGTACCCATACATCAGCGCCTGGTTCAGGGTGGTGCCCCGGCCGCACAAGGGGTCGAGCACCGTCAGTCGGCCGTCCGGCATCGCGGTCGCCGACCCGCTGGCCAGTACCGCGGCGTTGAGCATCAGCCGGGTGAACTGTTCGTTGGTCTTGCCGGCGTACTTCGGGATGGTGATCAGGTCGTCGTCGTACCGGGCCAGCGGCCGAAGCTCGACCGGCCGCAGCAGCCCGCCGTCCACCAGCTCGAACAGCGCGTAGCTCGACGACAGGTTCGACAGGTACCCGACGTCGGCCCCGGTCAGCTCAGCGGTGAAGCCGAGGTACCGAACCCCGCCCAGCTTCAGCTCCGCGACGTCGGCGGGCCGGCCCGAAAGGACCGACCCGCCGAAAATCGCCAACTCGGCGCCCGTCAACCGCAGTGCCGCGTCCGCGTAGACGCGGTTGGTCGACGGCGCGATCAGCAGCGCGTACCTGCTCATCAGGCGCGCGGCTTCTCCCGCATCTCGTACGTCTCGATGAGGTCTCCCACATGGACGTCGTTGTAGTTGCCGAGCGTCAGACCGCACTCGAAGCCCTCGCGGACCTCAGTCGCGTCGTCCTTGAACCGCTTGAGCGAGGAGATGGTGAGGTTCTCCGCCACCACCTGACCATCGCGCAGCAGCCGGGCCTTCGCGTTGCGCCGGATGATGCCCGACCGGACGATGCAGCCGGAGATGTTGCCGACGCGGGACGAGCGGAAGACCTCGCGGATCTCCGCGCTGCCCAGCTCGACCTCCTCGTACTCCGGCTTGAGCATGCCCTTGAGCGCCGCCTCGACCTCCTCGATGGCCTGGTAGATCACGGTGTAGTACCGGATCTCCACGCCCTCGCGGTCGGCGTAGTCGCGGACCTTGCCCTCGGCCCGCACGTTGAACCCGATGATGATCGCGTCCGACGCGTTGGCCAGGTTGACGTCGTCCTGAGTGACCGAACCGACGCCCCGGTGGATGATCCGCAGCTGCACCTCGTCCGAGATCTCGATCTTGACGAGAGCATCCTCGAGAGCCTCCACCGAGCCGGAGACGTCGCCCTTGAGGATCAGGTTGAGCGTGGTCTTCTCGCCCTCCTTGATCCGGTCGAGCAGGTTCTCCAGGGTGACCCGGCCGCCGCGGTTGGCGATCTGGGCCGCCCGATCGCGGGCCTGCCGCTGCTCGGCGATTTGCCGCGCGGTCCGGTCCTCGGCAACCGCCAGGAACGAGTCGCCGGCGCCCGGGACCGCGGTCAGGCCGAGCACCGCCACGGGGCGGGCCGGTCCGGCCTCGGGTACCTGCTTGCCGTTCTCGTCGAGCATCGCCCGGACGCGCCCGTGGGCGTCGCCGGCGACGATCGCGTCGCCGACCCGCAGGGTGCCCTTCTGCACCAGCACCGTGGCCACCGGGCCGCGACCGCGGTCCAGATGTGCCTCGATCGCGATGCCCTGCGCCTGCCCGTCGATCGGGGCCCGCAGATCCAGCGCGGCGTCCGCGGTCAGCAGCACGCCCTCCAGCAGCCCATCGATGTTGAGCCGGCTCTTCGCGGAGATGTTGACGAACAACGTGTCGCCGCCGTACTCCTCCGCCACCAGGCCGTACTCGGTGAGCTGCTGGCGCACCTTGTCGGGGTTCGCCTCCGGCTTGTCGATCTTGTTGACCGCCACGACGATCGGCACCTCGGCCGCCTTGGCGTGGTTCAGCGCCTCGATGGTCTGAGGCATCACGCCGTCGTCGGCGGCCACCACCAGTACCACGATGTCCGTGGCCTGGGCACCACGGGCACGCATGGCGGTGAACGCCTCGTGACCCGGGGTGTCGATGAAG
>CAZYCD010000272.1:0-5505 GCA_964645345.1 uncultured Micromonosporaceae bacterium | reverse complement strand
GACGCGCCGCTGACGCGGCGCGAACCGCGGCGCCCAGGCGGCCAGCGGCGGTCGCGAGCGACCCACCCCGTGCCGTCGCAAGCTAGGCACGGGGACCCCGGGCAGGCCGCCGCGCCATGCCTGGCGCCCGCACCGAACCAACCTGCCGGCGCGGTTATCTAGCGTCACAGATCTTCACATCGGGGCTGGTAAACGCTAGCGTGCGCCAGCGGCACTTGGCGCCGCTGATCATCGGGGAGGTACACAGTTGAGCAAGAGAATTCTGGCTAAGGTCGCGAAGGTGGCGACCCCTCTGCTCGAGGACGGCGAACAGCTCGAGCAGGCCTCGCAAGCGGCCGTTTCGCAGATTTCCATCAAAGGCGGTGGAACGGCCATGGCCCTCGCTGGCCTGGGAGGCGCGCTGGGTGCGGCGTCAGGCCAGTGCTTCGTCGCCCTCACCAACAGGCGGTTGCTGTTCTTCCGCGTGGCTGCTGTTGGCAACCGGCCGAAGAAGGAGGCATCCGTCAGCCTGGCGCGGGAGACCCTGACCGCCTCACCGGTCAAGGGCTGGATCCGGGCGATGTTCAAGCTCCACGTCGCGGGCGAGGAAAAGGGCTACGGGCTCGTTTTCGGCGTGCAGAACAGAGGCGACGCGAGGCTGCTAGCCGCGGCGCTTCCGAGTAGGGCGCAATCCCCGGCCGGCCAGCAGTAGACGTCCCGTCGCGACGGCAGTCCGGCATCTAGGCCACCGGGCGCGACGCCACCGCGACATACCCAGCGCGCTAGAGCTCGTTGACAGGTGTCCCTCATAGGACAACCGTCCTCGCCGGAGTCTGGGCGCCAGACACAGAGACGAACCGGCAGGTCAGAGCCACGAATTACCTAGGCGGCGAACCGCCATCCGGAGGCGGGGGCCTAAGCGCAAGAGCATGTCCTCGCCGGACGGGCAGACCACCAGGATGATCCTTTCCGGTCGGTGCGGCACGAGGGTGGGCGGTGTCGTCGTTATCCCGCCGGCCTGCCCGAAGGGATGCCAGACCACCCCGGGGGTGTCAAGCGATGGAGCGTGCTTGACACCCCCGGGCCGGCCCGGCATCGCGAAGCACAGGCCGCCGGGATAACTCCTCCGGCCGGGGTATGGGGAGCGTCCCCAAGATCGTTGGGTACAGATCCGGTACAACCGACAGCGGAAACCAGCGGCAGGCGATGTCAAACGACGGAAGACTTTGCCCTGATCACCGCATCGATAGGTCCGCTTCGAGATGTTCTCCGAGGCCGACGCGGTTTAGGGGTTCAAGTCCCCTCGTCGGCCTAGGTTAGAGTCCCGGGGTGCCCGAGCTGCCCTTACCCCATCTGGTGCTTGGAGACGACGAGGTGCGTCTGCGCGGGTGGCGTATGAGTGACGTCTCCGCCTTGTACGCGGCGTTCAGCGATTCGACGGTGCAACGCTTCTCCTGGCCAGGGGTGAAGCCGTACAGCGAGGCCGACGCGCGGGAATTTCTGATCGAGCAGGGAGAAGGTCGGGCACGCGGTACCGAGCTGCAGTTGGCGGCCGTAACTCCAGACGGGCGGGACCTCCTTGGGTGTGTCTCGCTTTATGCCGTTGATCGAGACCAGGGCCGTGCCGCCGTGGGCTACTGGCTGGTGCCTCAAGCTCGTGGACGTGGGATAGCGACAAGATCCGTCCAACTCCTGGCGGGCTGGGCGTTCACGACGCTTGGGCTCGCGCGGTTGGAATTGACGTGTGCGCCGGAGAACTACGCATCGCAACGAGTCGCCGAGCGCTGCGGTTTCGTCCGGGAGGGGTTGCTCCGATCGCACATGACATTCAAGGGCGGCCGACGGGACACGGTCTTGTTCAGCCTCTTGCCGCACGAGCTACCGGCTGGATAGGCGCAACTGTCCCGCCACTGTCCCGCGAACGCCCATCGAGTGCCGGATGTAGCCGTTGGTCACTGGACCGGGCTGAGATCTTAAGGAGCGTCAAAACCCCAGGCAGTAGGCCGTTTCGGCTGGTCTGACGGATCGCGTGTCATTCCCTGGGCCTCGGCTACCGCTTTTCAAGGCCGCCGCCATCGGAGCCCCGGCCAGCTTGTCCATCCAGCGGCGGTTCCTACCCGTTGGCGATCGGGATGCGTGGCGGTTGGGGAAGCCTGGCGGCCTTCCCACGTCGCACGATCGATCGGATCCCAGCCTCAAACTCTCGCTGCACGACGAAGTAGTGGTCGACGGCAGCCGCGGTGTCGTCCTTCGAAGGATCCGACCTGACGTACGTCAAGTACGCCTGAACCATGGCCATGGCGCGTTCGTACAACTCCTCCGAACCAGGCGTCATGAAGAATCTCAAGCTGGCCTCATACCGATCGGCCCGCCCGTCTGTGGGCTGCTCACCACGGTCGAAGGCGTCGCGCGCTTGAGCGAACAGCCGACCAATGACAACGGAGTACGCGACGCACGCCTCAGCCAGACTGCGCATCTCCTCCCTCCTGCGCTCCGCTTGCCGCCGAACCGCATCACCAAGGAGAACGAGCAGTCCTCCAACGATTGCACCCGCCAGACCGAGCAAGGCACTCATCCTGCAAGCGTGGAGGATCTCGTCGGGCTGCACCATGGGCAGCTCGTGCTAACGCTCGGCGCCGTTGGGCCTGAGGTCTCCGCCGGGCGTGCCAGATCCGTGCCAGAACGGTCGGTCACGATGAGGGAGTGGCGGGGAACCGCGGAGCAAACGCCCTGAAACATGCAGCTCGCACGATGCCGAGGCCACGACTTGCCTAGAGATCCGTCCTGGCAGTGTGGGGGTCAGGGGTTCGAATCCCCTCGGCTCCACCCCATCTGACCAGGGCGTTTACCGACCGAGGTAGACGCCCTGTCCGTTTCGGAGATCGATCTGTAAGCGAGCCGAGTAGCTAAGGCTGCCTCAGCTCATCTTTCGCCGGTACGCCGGCCGAGCCGTCGTCGTCCTTGGAACACGATTCGCACCTTGCCGTTGCCGCTGGTCGCGTCGGCGCTCACGCCCGGCCCCGAGTCGACTTGGTAGATGAACCGCGTTCGGACGATGCTGCCCGACGGCTGTGCAACGCGGATGCGGCCGGGGCGTCTTGCCTCAAGATTGTCCTGTCGGAAACTGACAGTCGGTGGCCGCAGGTCGGCCGGCATCGCTGCCGGGGGCCGGTCCGGCCAGCCGCAACCCGCCACGACCAGGCTCCCGCAGTCACCTCGATCCGGACCACCCGGCGACCCGGCGACGGCAACGCGGGTGGTGATCCACCCCGGGCAGCGGTCACACCGGACGGCGAGGACCTGCACGACCGGATGGACCTGGGTGTGCACTCCTGGGGCAACAGTCCACAAGGGAGAACGGCGCTGTTGGTCGGTAAATTTCGGATGCATAGCCCGACAAGCCGGCGCCTGCTCGCCGCGCTCCCACCGGCGCTGGTGCTCCCGGCGGGCGCCGGGCATTCGCCGTTCGTCGCGCTGCCTGACGAGAAGATCGTCCGAAACGAGCCGGGGCAGGAGGGTGGTCCTCGACCTGCTGCTGATCGCGGCGCTGCGGGGCTGGTTCGCCGGGCCGGCGGGCGGCGGCCCGGCGTGGCACCGCGCGCAGGCCGACCCCGTGATGGGCCGGGCGCAACGCATGCTGCACGACGACCGGGCGCGACCGTGGACCGTCGCGACACTCTCGGCGGAGGGGGGCGTCTCGCGGGCGAACCTGGCGCGGCGCTTCATCGCTCGTCGGCGGGCCGCCGATGGCCTACCTGACGGCTTGGCGGCTCGCGCTCGCCGCCGACCTGCTCCGGGAGCCCGCGGCCACGGTCGGCTCGGTCGCGGCGTGTCGGATACGGCAGCTCGTTCGCGCTGAGTACCGCGTTCAAGCGGGTACGCGGGGTGGCGCCGAAGGAGCACCGCGAAGGGGCTAGACAATCGGTTCAGCACAGGTGAAGGAGGTACGTTCGTGACCGTCGCGGCGACCCCGGTACTGCCGGAATTCAAGTTGGAGACCTACTTCTCGCGCTGGGAGTTCGTCGCGCGGTATCACCTGTCCGCGTCGGACGCCCAGACGCTGACGGTGTCGCAGCTCCTGTCGCTCGGTACCGACGAGGACCGGGCCGCCTTCGACGGGCTGGCGCTCGGGTACACGCCGACCTCGGGAACGGACCGGCTGCGCGCGGCGATCGCCGGGACCTACGACGCGTGCGGGCCGGCGGACGTGCTGGTCTTCGCGGGCGCGGAGGAGGCGATCTACTGGGCGATGCGGTTACTGGCCGCGCCCGGGGACCACGTGGTGCTGACGGTACCGAACTATCAGGCGATGGAGACCCTGCCGCTGGTCGAGGGCGTTACGGTCACCGGGGTACCGCTCGACGAGAACGACGGCTGGCGGCTGGACGTGGACGCGGTAGGGTCGGCGCTGCGACCGGAGACCAGGCTGGTGGCGGTGAACTTCCCGAACAACCCGACCGGGGCGGTACCCGACCATGCGACCTGGCGCGCCCTGGTTGACCTGTGCGAGGAGCGCGGGGTACGGCTGCTGTCCGACGAGGTGTACCGCGGCGTCGAGCTGGACCGGTCG
The DNA here is from genome assembly GCA_964645345.1 of uncultured Micromonosporaceae bacterium. Lineage (GTDB taxonomy): Bacteria > Actinomycetota > Actinomycetes > Mycobacteriales > Micromonosporaceae > Rugosimonospora. Next base: position 956 of record CAZYCD010000272.1, on the reverse strand, counting down.
CGGACCCTCCCGCAGGCGGCGGACCTGTCCCCGACGGCGGTGTCGGTCAACGTGATGTCGAAGTCCTACGGCCTGCCGGGGCTGCGCATCGGCTGGATCGCCTGCCGGGACGGGGATCTGCTGCGGACCCTGGAGCGGCACAAGCACTATACGTCGATCTGCAGCGCCGGCCCGAGCGAGCTGCTCGCCGCCATCGCGCTGGCCGCCCGGGAGCGGATTCACGAGCGGGTACGCGGCATTCTGGCCGCGAACCTGCCGGTCTTCGACGCCTTCTTCGCCGCGCACGCGGACCGGTTCGAATGGGCGCACCCGGACGGTGGCTGCGTCGCCTTCCCGCGGTACCTGGGGCCGGAGGGCGTCGATGTGTTCTGCCGCGAACTGGTGGAAACCGAGGGAGTGCTGCTGCTCCCGGCGGGCATCTACGAGTCGCGCGTGGCGCCGGTACCCGCCGACCGGTTCAGGATCGGTATCGGCCGCTCCGACCCGCTGCCGGCGCTCGACGCGATGGCCCGGTTCCTGGCCCGGCGTCGACCGTCCTGAGTAGACGGTGGGGCCCCTACCGGAAGTAGGTGCCCCACCGCTGGACGGGGTATCAGTCGCGATGGACGCCCGGAACCGTCAGCCGAGGGTCCACTGCTGGTTGGCGCCGCCGGTGCAGCTCCAGATCTGCAGGCGGGTACCGTCGGCCGAGCTGACCCCGGTCGCGTCCAGGCACTTGCCGGAGTTGGTGTTGATGATCTGCGTGCCGCTGACAGTCCACGACTGTGCGCCGGTTCCGTTGCAGTCGTAGAGCTGTACCTGGGTGCCGTTGGCGGTACCTGCGGCGGTCACGTCCATGCATTTGCCCAGCGCCCGGAACGTGTTGCCGGTGTGCGTCCACTGCTGGGCGTTGGTGCCGTTGCAGGTCCACAGCTGGATCGCCGTACCGTTGGCGGTGTTGGCTCCGGACACGTCCA
>CAZYCD010000271.1:0-5564 GCA_964645345.1 uncultured Micromonosporaceae bacterium | reverse complement strand
CCTGCTGATCGAGCAGGTCGGACAGGCGCAGGTAGGCGCCGTAGGTGAGCAGGCCGCCCTGCTCGCCGAAGCGTGGATCGGTGGTCACCGGGACACGCTAACCGGCGCCCCCCGGCGGCATGTCGCGGCCGGTGAGTGTCGGGGCCCGGGAGTACGTTCCTCACCGTGGCCACGACGCTCGCCCGCTGGCTGGGCACCCTCACCCCGGAGACACTGGGCGCCCTGCTGAGCCGCCGCCCCGAGGCTCTCGCTCCGCCCAGCCCCCGTGACCTCGCCGACCTCTCCAGCCGGCTGCAGGCGCGACTGGGAGTCCTGCGGGCGTACGAGGCGATGACCCTGCCCGCCGTCCAGCTCGTGGAGGTCCTCCTGGCCTTCCAGTGTGGCAGCCGGGCCGAGCTGGCCGAGCTGGTCGGCGAGGACGGGCTGGACGACGTGCTGCGCCTGCTCGCCGACTACGCCCTGGTATGGGAGTTCGACGGACGGTTGGCGCTGGCCGGAGAGCTGGCCTCCGCGCACGTGCGACCGCTGAGGCTCGGCCCCGGCGTGGCCACGTTGCTGGACCACTGGACAGCGGCCGAGCTGCGCGGGCTGGCGGCGGCGCTCGGCCTGGAGGTGCCGGCGTCCAAACGGGAGGTGGTCCGGGAGCTGGCCGACCGCTTCGCCGACGGTGACTGGGTGCGGTCGCTGGCGGCCAGCGCGCCGACCGGAGCCGAGGCGCTGCTGAACCGCCTGACCTGGCAGAACCCGGGCTGGATCGCCGAACCCCCGCCGGAAGAGGACACGCCCCGACCGCCGAGGGTCGAGGCGGAGACGTGGCTGGTCCAGCACGGCCTGCTGCATGTCGACAACCTGCGGCTGCTCACCATGCCCCGCGAGGTCGCGGTGGCGCTGCGCGGGCCCGGCTGGCGGCCGCCGTTCGACCACCGGCGGCCGCGGCCCCCGCTGGTACCGGTGACGCCGCAGGCGATTGCCGGCGAGGCCGCCGCCGCGGCGAGCAGCCTCGTCGACCAGGTGACCGCGGTGCTGTGCTCCGGGTCGATCGCCCGGCTCAAGGCCGGCGGGGTCGGCACCCGCGAGCAGCGCCGGCTGGCGAGGCTAATCGGCGCGGACGAGGCGACCGTGCGGCTGGCCGTCGACCTGGCCCGGGGCGCCGGGCTGCTCGCCGGGGTGGCCGACGAAATGCTGCCCACCGACCAGTTCGACGACTGGCTGTCCGCCGAGCCGGCCGACCGCCTGCTGCCGCTGCTGTCCGCGTGGCTGGGCCTCCGGACGGTACCGCTGGCCGACGCCACCGCGGCCGCGCCGGAGATCCCCGGCCGGATCACCGTGGACGTCCGCACGGTACTGCTCGGGGTGGCGAACAGGCTCCCCGACGGGATGGGCATCGCCGACCCGGCCGACCTGGAGGAGGCGGTGCGCTGGCAGGCGCCGAGGCTGACCGGCTACCGGGAGAACATCCCGGACTACATCCGCCCATTGTGGACGGAGGCGGCGCGGCTCGGGCTGGTCGCCCACGGCGCCCTGAGCCCGCTGGGTCGGGCGCTGCTCGACATGGACTCCGACGCCCTCGTCGCGGCGGCGCGCGACCTTCTGGAGCACGCGACGGCCAGCGCCATCTTCCAGGCCGACCTGACCGCGGTGGTGGCCGGTCCGCCCGGCGGCCAGCTCTGCGCGGTACTGGACGGCGCGGCCGACCGCGAGTCCCGGGGCGCCGCGTCGACCTGGCGGTTCTCGGCCGGCTCCGTGCGCCGCGCGCTGGACGCGGGGTACTCGGCGGACGAGTTGCTGGGCCGGCTGCGCGAGGTGGCCGCCGACGGCGACCTGCCGCAACCCCTGGAGTACCTGGTGCGCGACGCCGCCAGGCGGCACGGCGAGATCCGGGTGCGCGCGGTGTCCTGCGTCCTGCGCGCCGCCGAGCCGGCGCTGCTGACCGAGCTGCTGTCCTGCCGGGCACTGTCCGGGCTCGGCCTGACCGCGCTGGGCCCGACGGTACTGGCAAGCGCCGCCCGGCCCGCCGAGACGCTGGCCGCGCTGCGCTGCGCCGGGTACGCACCGGTCGGCGAGGACTCCTCCGGAGTCGCGCTCATCGAGAAGGCGGAGCGCAGGCGGGCCCGGCCCCCGGTCGCCCGGCGCGCGCCGGAGTGGACGCAGGAGCCGCCCCACCGGCACCCGCCGGCCGTCGACCCGACCGAGCTGGCCGCGTTCCTGCTCGCGCCGCCCCTGCTCGGCACCCCGCCGGAGCAGCCGAAGGCGATCGACCTGCTGGCGAAGATCGAGCGGAAACTCCACGTGGTGCGGCAGCCGACGCTCGAGGTGATCGACGCGGAGGCGCCGCAGCTCGACCCGCAGCAACGCCGGCTGCTCGCCGACGCGATCGACGACCAGCAGCCGGTGCGCATCGACTACGTGGACGGCGACGGCCGGTTCAGCAGCCGGGTGATCGAGGAGATCGAGCTGTCGGGCGCGGTCATCGAGGCGTGGTGCCGGCTGCGCGAGGACGAGCGGATGTTCCTGCTCGACCGGATTGACGCGGTCTCCCCCGCCTGAGCCGGCCGGGCAGCGGGTGCCGGCGGGCCCGGCTCAGCGGGAGTGGTCGAGGACCAGCTTGCCGAAGACGTCGCCCGACTCCAGCCGCGCGAACGCCTGCTCGACCTCGGAGAAGCCGTAGACGGTGTCGACGACCGGCCGGATGCCGTGGCTGACGCAGAGCGAGAGCAGGGCCGCGAGTTCGTCGCGGGTACCCATGGTGGAGCCCAGGATCTCCAGCTGCAGGAAGTACACGCGGCGCAGGTCGACCGGCACCTGGTACCCGGCGGTGGCGCCGGACACCACGATCCGGCCGCCCGGCGTGGCGCACTTGAGCGAGTGATCGAACGTCGGCGCGCCGACCGTCTCGATGACGACGTCGACCCGTTCGGGCAGCCGCGCCCCGGGCGCCAGCGCGGTCGCGCCGAGCGCGGCGATCCGGTCCCGCTTGCCCTCGTCCCGGCTGGTCGCGTAGACCCGGGCACCCATCGCCACCGCCAGTACCACGGCGGCTGTGGCCACCCCGCCGCCCGCGCCCTGTACCAGCACCGACCCGCCGTCGGGCAGCCGGCCGCGTACGCGCAGCATCCGGTACGCGGTCAGCCAGGCGGTGGGAAGGCAGGCCGCCGCCTCGAAGCTCAGCTCGGCCGGCTTGGGTACCAGGTTGCGCCGCGGTACCCGGACCCGCTCGGCCAGCGTCCCCGGGTACTTCTCCGACAGCAGGGTGCGGCCGGGATCCATGGTCTCGTCGGCGAGGTCAGGCGAGCCGATGACCGCGTGCACGACGACCTCGTTGCCGTCCTCGTCCACACCGGCCGCGTCGCAGCCGAGCACCATCGGCAGCCGGTCGGCGGGCAGCCCGACGCCGCGCAGTGACCAGAGGTCATGGTGGTTGAGCGAGCTGGCCCGTACGTCGACGCTAACCCACTCCGCGGGCGTCTCCGGATCCAGCTCGCCGACCGTCAGGCCGGCCAGCGGGTTGTCGGGGTTGATGGAGGAGGCGTAGGCGGCACGCATGCCGGCACGCTAGCAGCCGACCCCGTACCCCGCCCGGCCGGCGCCGCGCTCACGGCCGGCCGCACGCGCCGGTACCGGTCAGGAACGCACCACCCCGTCGCGGACGGCGGCGGCGGCGACCGCCTCGGCCACCGCGGGCGCCACGCGCGGGTCCAGCGCGCTGGGCACGATCGCGTCCGGCCGCAGCCCGTCGCCGACCACCACCCCGGCGATCGCGTCGGCGGCAGCCAGCTTCATGCCCTCGGTCACCCGGGTCGCCCGGGCGTCCAGCGCGCCCCGGAACACTCCAGGGAAGGCGAGCACGTTGTTGATCTGGTTGGGGAAGTCGCTGCGCCCGGTGGCCACCACCGAGGCGTACCGGGCGGCCACCTCCGGATGCACCTCCGGGGTCGGGTTGGCCAGGGCGAACACGATGGATCTCGGGGCCATCCCTGCCACCGCCTCCTCCACGATCGAACCGCCGGACAGCCCGATGAGCACGTCCGCGCCCCGCAGCGCGTCGTCGATGCTGCCGGTGCGCCCGGCCGCGTTGGTCGAGGTGGCCAGCTCCAGCTTCGCCCCGGTCAGGTCAGACCGTCCACTGTGGAGGATGCCGCGAGAGTCGCAGACCGTCACGAGGTCGGCGCTCACGCCGCCGGCCACGAGCATCTTCGTCACGGCCACCCCGGCCGCACCCGCGCCGCAGATGACCACCCGCAGCTCGGCGAGCTTCCGCTCCAGCATCTCGGCCGCGTTGCGCAGCGCGGCGAGCACCACGATGGCGGTGCCGTGCTGGTCGTCGTGGAAGACCGGGATGGACAGCGCGTCGTCCAGCCGCCGTTCGATCTCGAAGCAGCGCGGCGCGGAGATGTCCTCCAGGTTGATGCCGCCGAACGAGGGGGCCAGCGCGGTAACCACCGCGATGATCTCCTCGACGTCCTGGGTGTCGAGGCACACCGGTACCGCGTCCACGCCGCCGAACTGCTTGAACAGCACCGCCTTGCCCTCCATCACGGGCATCGCGGCGCGGGGCCCGATGTTGCCCAGCCCGAGTACCGCCGAACCGTCGGTCACCACCGCCACGGTGTGTCCGACCCAGGTATAGGTGTCAGCCAGGGACTCGTCGGCGGCGATGGCGCGGCAGACCTCGGCGACGCCCGGCGTGTACGCGAGCGACAGGTCCTCGCGGCTGGTCAGTGGAACCGTTGACGCGACCGCCATCTTGCCGCCGCGGTGCAGATCGAAGACCGGACCCTCGGACATAGAAACCCCTCAGAGCGTCATTGCTTCAGGCTTTCGCTTCGCCGTACCGGCAGAGGTCAGCCGGTATCGGGCGCGCCGTGCGCGGGGGTCACCCGGTTACTCCGACCGAGCATAGTGCCCGGTCGGGGTACCGTCATCGTGGCCCCAACCACGTCGGCCGCGGCCACCAGCGCAACAGCGCCCGACCCTCCACGATCGCCGGCCCGTACCGGCGGCTGTCGTCCGCCACCGCGACGTTCTCACCCTCCACCCACCAGCCGCCGTCCACCGGCCGTACCGCGCGCTTGACCACCAGGCCGGGCAACCCCGGGAACCGCGCGACCACCACGTGGCCGGGCCGGATCCGGGCTCCGCGCCGGACGAGGATCGCGTCGCCGTCGCGCAGTACCGGCACCATCGACGGTCCACGGACGAGCGCGGTGAACAACTGGTCCACGCGGTCCGTGTCTCCTTCCAGGAGTAGGGTTCGCAGTGAGGGCGATCATCGCAATTCTTCCAGGAGGATCCTGATGCGACTGCCACGCTTCCTGACCCCGACGACCGTCGTTCGGGCCCACTGCGACCTGCCATGTGGGGTGTACGACCCGGCGCAGGCCAGGATCGAGGCCGAATCGGTCAAGGCGATCAGCGAGAAGTACCAGGCGAACAACGATCCGGAGTTCCGCACCCGGGCGCTGATCATCAAGGAGCAGCGTGCCGAGCTGGTCAAGCACCACCTGTGGGTACTGTGGACCGACTACTTCAAGCCGGCGCACTTCGAGAAGTACCCGCAGCTGCAC
>CAZYCD010000270.1:0-5570 GCA_964645345.1 uncultured Micromonosporaceae bacterium | reverse complement strand
CGGTGAGTGCGCGCAGTTCATCGTGCTCGGCCCGATCGTCGCCGACCTCGCACCGCCGCATCTGCTCGGCCGCTACATGTCGCTCTACGGCCTCACCTTCATGGCAGGCGTGGCCCTTGGCCCCGCGGTCGGCGGCGCGCTGCTCGCGACGTCACCCGACGCCCTCTGGTGGGGGGGCGCCTTGACGGTTGCACTGATCGGAGCCGGCCTGCTGCGACTCGGCGACCGGATACCCGACCCGCTCCTGCAGGCGCAGTGCCCTCCGCCGCAAGCCGTCAGCGCGGCCGACGTGGACTCCGCCGCCACGGCCAGATGAATAGTACGGAGACGTAATGTCACTGGGCTACGTGATCGTCGATGCATCTACTGACACGCCGCTGCGGGGAACCAGCTGGCGTTCGGCCTACAGAAGCTCTCGGGCACGGCGCCACCAAACCCCAGCCCGCTGCATATCGGAGATCGTCCTTAGCGCTTTCCCGCTATTTGCTACCGGCAAGCCAACGAGGGGAGCGCGGATCCATGAGTAGCATCGCCGCCCGGTCACGGCAGGGCCTGCTCTGGCTCGTCCAAGCCATCGTCCGCTCCGGCGCGACGTTCCCGAGGCGGACCGGGCGGTGCGACCCAGGGATGGCGACGAAGAGAGCCCCCCAGGTTCAGCGTGCCGTACTTGGCGACCCACTACCGCCCCGGCCCGCACGGGAGATCGCACTGCGGTGTCGACGGTACGAGGACCACCGACTTACCGGACACGTGCTGTAAAGCAGGTATCTCGTCCCGCCAGCGGGTAGACCGCATTTACGACCAACAATGCATCGGTACACTCTCATCGGCATGACCGGGCAGGTGACCATGGGGCGGCCCAGATGGCCGCCCTCGCGCATGCGGGCCACCGCAAGCATTTCCGGCGACGGGTCGATTCCTGTGACCCGGTGGCCCCGACGTGCCAGTTCCACGGCAAGCGCTCCGGTTCCGCAGCCGAGATCGACAACTGATGCTGCCGGTACGGTCGCGGCCAGATCCCGTAGAAGGCGAGATCACGACGCGAAGGGTCCCAACTGTCGTACACCGCGACCAGCCGGGGATCGCTGTACTCCTCGAACGCAGCCACCCGGCAAGTGTAGGGACGATCACCAGCCCCGGCTCGTCTGCCCAGTCGTGGCACGCCCGTTCCTATCGTGGTCACCGGTCATCCCACAGGCGTAGTTGATCGATCACCCGCCGCCCGCTCAGCGGCACCACCGGATGCAAGGATGATCGGGCCTTCGTGGCATCGCGCAGCGCGCGGTCTGCGGCGGATCAGTGTGATCCGGGCAGCGGCTGCTTTGCAGTTGTCCGCCTTCATGTGCACCCATACGGTGTGACAATGACGGACGACCTGTTCGACCCGGCGGCGATGTACGACGAGGACTATTTGCATTTTTTCGCCGCGCCGGTAACTGGCGTACCGACGCACGGTCCCGTGGTGGGTACGGCCTACACCGGCGCGTCGGCCGCGGTTGAGGTCGTTTGGCGGTTGCTGGATCTGGAGCCGGGAATGAGCGTGCTCGATCTTGCCTGTGGCCACGGTGCCTTGGCGAACCTCCTGGCAGCGCGCGGCTGCCGGGTCACTGGCCTCGACTCATCGGCGGTCTTCTTGGATCGCGCCCGGGCCGATGCGGCGGCGATGGCCGTGGAAGTCGAGTACGTATCCGGCGACATGCGCGAGCTTCCGCAATGGACCGACCGGTTTGATCGGGTGGTCAACTGGTCGACAGCGTTCGGGTATTTCGATGACACGACCAATCGAACCGTGTTGAGCGAGATCGTGCGTGTTCTCCGGGGCGGCGGCAGCATGGCCATGGATCTGGATAACCTCACGAAGTTCCTGACGTCGTACACACCCTCCCGTGTCACGGCGACGCGAGACAACGGCGACATGCTCGTCGACCGTCATCACCTGGATCCGCTGACCGGGCGCTTCGAGGTTGAACGCACGGTCGTCCGCGACGGCCGAGCCCGCAGACTGGCCTTCGTCAAACGGATGTTTGCCTTCCCCGAACTGCGCGACTGGTGTACCGCATCAGGGTTCACCCACGTCACGGGATACGGCGAGGACGGCAACCCGTTGAGCAGTGACCACAACCGGATGATTACTATCGCGAAGTTGCCCCAGTAGGGCAGCCGTACTTCGTTATTCGATGATGTAGATCGATGGGTTGGCTCCCATACGGCGTTGTCTGGGCGAAGACGACGCCGGCGGGATCGAGTTGCTGGAGTCGGTCGATCCAGGCAGGTGTGGGCGGTAGGGGTTGGGCGTGCTGGTCATGGTGCGCTTGCCAGGACAGGGCGTCACGGCTGTACGCGGTGGCGGTGTCGTGCAGGACCAGCTGCATGCCCGCCGTAACCACTGGAAGCCGAGATCGAGGAGGGCACTCCTCGCCCACCTTTCGGTGAGATCTCGCGTCGATGCCAGGCATCGGGCCGCGCACCCGAGCCCGGATCCTCGCCGAGAGCGGCGACGGCTCCGGGTTCGCCACCGGCAGCAAGCTCGCCGCCTACGCTGGCCTCGCGCCTCTATCGGCAGTCTGGACACCAGCCTGAACGCCGCGACCCGCAGCCGGCGCGGCAACCACCGGCTCAAGAACGCCATGTTCCTGGCCGCCTTCGCCGCGCTGCGCGATCCCGAGTCGAAGGCTTACTACGACCGCGAGCGTGCCGAGGGCAAAAGGCACAACGTCCCTCATCTGCCTGGCCCGCCGCCGCTGCAACGTCATCCTCGCCATGCTCCGCGACCGCAAGCCCTACCAGCCCCGGATACCCCTACCCAGCCCCGCCGGCGCGGCCTGCCCCGGCCGCCTGACCAGCACAGCACCTAGCCGCCCCGACCCCGGGACGCCGGCACGAGGCGGGATTCGTGCTGTTCAAGAGAACTGGCTGCGCTGCCTCGCGGGCCAGGTCAAATTGGATGGGTGAGGTTAACAGCGTTGCCGTCGGGATCAGCGACATGCGCAACTCGCTGTCCCCATGGCATGTTTTCCGGCCCGCCATGTACGGTCCCGCCTAGGACCTTCACCCGCTCCAGCAGGCTATCGACGTCGCGGACCGCGATGCTGAGCAGCACCCGGCCATCGGCAGCGGCAGCTCCCTCGGCGTCAGCGACGAGGCCCAGCTCAGAGTTGCCGACCTGGAGTCCGACATAAAAGGCGGGACCCTCGTCGGGCACACGAGATGTCTGTGTGGCTCCGAACAGCCCGGTATAGAAGGCCCGCAGGCGATCCAGGTCCGCAGTCATGATCACCGGCTGAACAGTTGAAGTCATTTCATCCTCCTTGCCGGGGCCTTGGACAGCCCGGCTCGACTCGCCTGTGACTTCCTTCGACGCGCACCCCCCACACTGGCCGGCCCTTCTCCCTACTTCGCGGCTGGCGGGCTGCGGTCAACAGGTCAGACCGGCCACGTGCATCAAACTCATCGTTGCCCGCCAATGCTACATGCGCGACTCAGGTCATCAGCCCGCGAGGACCCGCCCGACAGATCAGCCCGATCAGTCCCGTGTGGCGGTACGTGTACCGGACGGTCGACCAGTACGGGCAGGTCATCGATGTGCTGGTCTGGCCGCGCCGCGACGCTGACGCGGCCCGACGGTTCTTCCGCCGGGCGCTATCGGCGTTGAAGGTCAAGCCCACCGAGGTGGTCACCGACGCGGCCGCGGCCTACCCCGCTGTGCTCGACGAGCTGATCCCGCGGGCGTGGCACCACGTCGAGCAGTACGCCGACAATCCGATTGATGCGGACCACGGTCGGCTCAAACACCTCAGACCGATGCGCGGGCTACGGACCGATAAGGCAGCGCAGGCCGTCATCGCCGGCCATGCGTGCATGCAGAACCTCCGACGCGGCCACTGCGAACTCGCCGTCGACGCCCGCCCAGGTCGCGGGTCGCCGCCGCGTCCACCGAGCTCATCTGGGCGATCTGACCGCGGACCCGACCGGGTTCGACGCGTCCGGCGATCCCGCAACGCAACGGCGCCCGCCGACGAACCCAGCGTCGGGGACACTCCTGCCAACACTGGATCACACCCACCGACCCTCACCGGTGGCCCCAGAAGTCTGTCAATCTGTTTCGGGGAGGGTTCGGGGTAGGCCGAAGCGCGTCATGACGTTGGTGTTGTTGAAGGCAGTGATGGCGCTGATGTGGTCACCGGCGGTGGTGATGACCAGGAGGGAGTAGGCGCGGTAGACGCTGGCGTGGGGGTCTGCCAGGTATACGCCGAAGGCGGGCTGGCCGTTGGCGCGGGTGGGTACCACGCGGTAGGTGCGGCCGGGGCGGAAGACGACGGCGGCGAAGAGGCGCTGGGCTGATTCGATGCCGCGGTATTCCAGCATGGCCGGGGGCATGGAGATTCTCACGTCGGTGACGAGCAGTTCGATCAGGGCCTCCAGGTCGGCGCGTTCCAGGGCGTCGGTGAGCCGGGCGACGAGCCGGTGTTCGGCGGCGGTGTCGGGTTGGCGTGCAGGCCTGCGATCGCCGGTGCCGATGCTGCTGGAGTCGGCGAGGTGGTTGTCGACGGTGGCGCGGGCGCGTTTGAGGGCGCTTTGAACCGATTCCTGGGTCGCGCCGAGCATCTGGGCGACTTCGGCGGCGTGGTAGCCCAGGACGTCGCGGAGGACGAGCGCGGCGCGTTGGCGTGGGGGCAGCAGTTGCAGGGCGGTGATGAAGGCCAGGGAGATGGCCTCGGTGCTCTCGTAGCGAGCCTCCGGTCCGGGGCGCTGGTCGACGAGGTGGTCGAGCAGGACGTCTGGGTAGGGTTCCAACCAGGGCGGGGCATCGCCGGCGCCGGTGGGTTCGGGCAGGGTGGCCGCGGGCAGCTGGGCGGCGATGCGGGGGCGTCGGCTGTCGGCGCGCAACATGCTCAGGCACCGATTCGTCGCGATCTGGTAGAGCCAGGTCCGCAGCGAGGACCGCTGGCCGAACTCGCCGAGGCTACGCCAGGCGGACACGAGGGTCTCCTGGAGCGCGTCCTCGGCGTCCTGCAGGGATCCCAGGATGCGGTAGCAGTGCACCTGCAACTCGTGGGAGTGGCCCTGGACCAGGTCGCGGAACGCGTTGTGGTCGCCGGCCCGGGCCCGAGCGATCAGGTCCGTCGTGTCCATCTCCATCGGCATGCATCCTCGCCTTTCTTCTTTCCGCCGGGCGCGTTCGGCTCGCTTACTTATACCGACGCCGCCGAGCCCGCGAATGGGGCGGCGTTGCGGCGCCCAAGTCGGGGCGGGCGGTGGCGTCTACCCGGTTAGAGGCGGTCCCAGTCCGGGGCGCGCCCCGGATAGAACAGGACCACAGATCATGGCCAAGTACGTTTTCTCCTACCGTGTGCCCTCCGCCTACCGGCCCAACGCCGAGACGCCGGCCGAGTGGCAGGCCTGGTTCGGCGGGCTGGGCTCGGCCCTGGTGGACGTCGGCCACGCGGTGACCGATTACGCCTCGCTCGGCGAGGTCGGCGGCAGCGGCTCCCGGGTGATCGGCTACTCGGTGGTCTCCGCCGAGGACATGGACTCCGCGCTGGCGCTGGCCAAGGACTGCCCGGCGCTGC
>CAZYCD010000269.1:0-5611 GCA_964645345.1 uncultured Micromonosporaceae bacterium | reverse complement strand
AAAGCAAACACACACGTTTGCTCACCAAACGGCAACGGTCTACATCAGCTACCTGCGCGCGCGCGCGGCAAGCTGGAAGCCGGCGGGAGGCCCCGGCTCATTCAGACCGTACGCGGGCTCGGCTACGTGCTGCAGGTGCCGCAACGTCTTCGATAGTTGCGATGGGAGTGTCGATAATCACGGTTGTCGGTGGATCATGTCGGGCGATTGTGAAGCCGGGGTAACGTCCTGCGCTCGTGACCACTCCTGCACGGGCGCAGGCTGAGGCGTCGGCGGCAGGGTGGGTGCGCTCCCTCGTACCTCTCGGGCTCGCCAGCACGATCGTCGGCCTCACCCAAGCGTTCGTCGCGCCGTTCATGGCGCTGTTCCTCCACGACGTCATCCGGGCCAGCCCCGCACAGACATCGCTGTTCCTGTTCCTCGCGGCGCTGTCGGCGGTGCTGGTGGGCAACGCGGTCGGGCGGGTTTCCGACCGTCCCGGCGCGCGACGGCGGATCCTGGTGGGCGGTGCGCTGGCCGGTATGGCCGGGTTCGCCACCTACGCCGTCGTCCGCAACTACTGGATCCTGCTGCTGGTCGCGCTGACCCTGGTCGCGTCCGCGGGGTCACTGCTGCCGCAGATCTTCGCCTTCGGCCGGGAGGTCCTCGACCACGGCCACCCGGCCCGGGCGATGGTGGGCATGAACTGGCTGCGGATGATGCTGTCGCTGGCCTGGGCGGCGGGCGCGCCGCTGGCGGCCGCCCTGCTCGGCCTGATCGATTACACCGGGCTGTTCATCGCCACGGCCGTGGCGCACCTGGTGATCCTCGGCCTGGTCACCATCCTCAAGCGTCCCGGTGCGGCGACCGCCGCCACGGGTACCACCCCGCCGCCCGCCCCCGCCGTGAGTACCGGCGGGGAACCCGGCAAAGGGATGCTGCTCGGCAGCGCCGCGGCGTTCGTGGCGCTGCAGTGCGCCACCTCGCTGACCGTCATAACCATGCCGCTGTTCGTCAGCGTCGACCTGCACAGCAGCGTGGGCGGCGCCGGCCTGGTACTGGGGCTGTGCGCCTTGCTGGAGATCCCGCTGATGATGGTCTTCGGCTGGTTCGCCAACCGCTGGCCGCTGCGCCGGCTGCTGCTGGCGGGCTGCGGCTTCGGCATCGCGTACTGCATGGTGGTCAGTTTCTCCGACCAGGTCTGGCAGGTGGCGGCGGCCCAGGTGCTGCACGCCTGCTACGTATGCGCTATTGGCGGCCTGGGCATCTCGTACTTCCAGCAGATGCTGCCCTCGGCGCTGGGCCGGGCCACCACCCTGTTCACCAACGCGGGGCGGGTCAGCGGCATGCTCGCCGGCCTCATCTTCGGCGTGGTCGAAGTGCACGGGTACCGGCTGGCGTACGTGGCGTCGGTGGGCCTGTGCCTCGTGGGTACCGCGATCCTCGCTGCGACCCGAGGCAGCGCGGCGGTGGCCGCCCTGGAGCCGGCGCCAGCCTGACGCGTCGGCGCCCCGAAGGGCCCGGGGTTACGCCCCTGGACGGTGGGTCGCGGCGTGCACCAGCGCGATCAGTGCCTGCGCCTTGGATACCGTTCCGGCGATCTGCTGCGGAGACTCCCCGATGCTGGCCAGCAGTGAGTGAGCCTGTTCGGCGAAGGCAGGGGGTGCGTCCGGCAATCGTCCGGCGGCCGCCACCATGCCCTTTTCGTTGATCAGCCAGCGGCGGGCGTGGCCGTGCATGGCATGGCAGACCACGCCGATACCCCGGAACAGGCACCCGGCTGCGTACGTAGGGTCGGTACCCGCGGCGCCGTACCGGGCCAACTGCACCGCGAAGTCCGCCTCCCACAGTCCCTCGATGAGTGCGTCGCCCAGCGCTGGTGGGTACTCGCTGGTACGCGCTTGCAGGTCCGTCAACTCACCGGTGGGATCAGCCAGCACCCGGCACAGCGCCACCTCACCCGGGTAGGCGTGGGAGTAGAAGCCCAACGGATGGCCGGCCTGAGCCCCCACTTCGTACCCGCCGTTCTGGCAGTCCTCCCAGATCCGTTGCACCCGATCCACGTCACGATAGATCCAGTCGACCCGCCATCCCTGGATGGTCAGCCAACCACCGCCGTCGACCCATGGTCCCCAGCCGCCCGGTTCCGTCACCTCGACCGGGCTGTCCGCCATCCTGGCTGCCAACGCCCGCAATGCCGTCACGTCCGGAACGCCGCGGTAGTACAGGCCCAGGTCAATGTCCGAGTCGGGCCGGTGGTCACCGCGAGCCCGGCTACCACCCAGCACCACCGCGACGACCCCATCTACCGCGACAAGCTGTTCAGCCAGCGCCACCAGCGCGTCATCGTCCACAGTCACAATCGGATCGCACCATGGCTTGCCCGCCGACAGCACCTGTCAGCCCGCACATCCGCTCGACGATCGTGCCCACACTGCGAACGCCTTGGTCGTGGGGGAGTGCGGCCAGGTCCCGTGCCGGTCGCACACGAGCGAAGGGGGAGTGCATGTTCGCACGCAAGCGCAGCCATGGCCTCTGGCCACGCGGACGTCGCGTACGGTCGTCGGTTGTGCTCGGGGCCGTCACCGTACTCGGGGCTGCCGGCCTCGCCGGTGCGGGGATACCGGCCTACGCCGACGACGGCGGCAACCCCGGCTGCTATCTGGCCCCCGGGGCCATCTCGGCGCCGTCACCCGTGACCTACGGGCAGCTGGTGACCGTGTCGTGGTCCGTCGATCCGGTGCCGTACTGCAGTGACTACGCCGTCGCCGTTACCGGTCCCGGCTTCTCCGGAGGGGATGTGTACGGCTCCTCGGCTGTGGTGCGGGCGGTGGTCGCCGGCCCGACGGCGACCTGGACCGTGGAACTCATCGATCTCGTTGCCGGCTACCCGTCCCAGCTGGCGAGCACGACGATCAACGTGCAGTGACAGCAGGTCGGCGGCGGTCGTCCGGGCGACCGCCGCAGACCGGCATTGCCGTGTCCGGCCAGCGGGTCGTCTTCGACCTACAGGGCGGGAGCACCGCGCTCATCGTCCCGCACGGCCGGGCCGGATCCGGCGGCTGACGCCGCCGGCATCTGCTCAGGGCCGGTCGGCGCCCGCACACCCTCGGCGCCCGCCGGCGGCCGTACGGACGGGGTGTGCGCGGGTACGCACACGGTCAGTGCGGCCGGGCGCAGCACGACGCGCAGCAGCGGCCCCGGCGCGATGACGTCCCCGTCGACTTCCCGCAGCTGAGGCCGGTCGCTGAGCACCTCCACGCGTGACGCGCGGAACGTCTCCATCCGCGGCACCCCGGGCCGTCGGCGCAGCACCGCGATCGCCAGTGCCAACCAGTCCCGCAGGTGCCGGGGGCTCAGGATGGCCACCTCGAACAGCCCGTCGTCCGGCTGCGCCCCCGGCAGCAGCTCGATGCCACCCTGCAGCCGACCCACGTTGGCGATGAGCACGGTCCGGGCGGCGCGGCGCAGCGCCTCGCCGCCGTCCAGCCGGACCCGTACCCGCATCGGCCGGTCCCGCAGCCGGCGCAGCCCGCCCAGCACGTACGCCGGCCAGCCAAGCCGCGCCTTGAGGCCGTCGGGGGAGGCGTCGAGCATCGCCGCGTCGAAGCCCATGCCGGCCATCACCGTGAAGCAGTGCTCGTCGCACGCGCCGACGTCGATGCGCCGACGCTCCCCGCCGGTTGCCACCGCCACCGCGGCCGCCACGTCGTCGGGCAGACCGAGGTTGGCGGCGAGCAGGTTGCCGGTACCGGACGGCAGCACCGCCAGTGCCACCCCGGTACCGGCCAGCTCCGTCGCACAGGCCATGACGGTGCCGTCGCCGCCGCACGCGAAGACCACGCCCACGCCGTCCTGTACCGCCTGGCGGGTCTGGCCCCGGCCGGGATCCTCGGGCGTGGTCGGCAGCCACAGCGGCTCCGGCCAGCCCGCCTCGGCCAGGGCGGCGCAGATCTCGGCGCGCCGCCCGTCGACGTCGACGACCTTCGAAGGATTGACGACCACGGCACTGCGCACCGGCTCAGACCCTTCGGTAGCGCGACTGGAAGAAGCAGAAGACGCCGAAGGCGGCGAACCCGGCGGCGACGGCGATCAGCAGCACCTGGCCGTACGGCTTACCGGCCAGCGTGTGCAGCGCGCCGTCGAGCCCCGTGGAGCGGGCCGCGTCCTCCTTCACCGCGGCGGCGAAGGCCAGCACGCCGGCGAGGCCGAACGTCACGCCCTTGGCCATGTAGCCCAGCCGCCCCAGCCCGACGACAAGGCGGCGGGTCGAATAGCTCATCCGGCCGGTCATCAGCCGCCGCTGGAACATCCGCTTGGCACCGTAGACGAACAGTCCGATGCCGACCCCGATCACCACGAGGGCGCCGAGCACGACCAGTACCCGCCCGGCCGGGTGCGCCAGTACGCCGGCGGTCGCCTGCTCCTGCTGCCCCGCGCTGGAGGTCGGCGCGCCCGCCTGCACCTTGAACGCGGTCCAGGCCAGCACTGTGTAGACCACTGCGCGAGCGGCGGAGAAGACGCGCTCGGCCACCCGGCGTCCGCCGGTCTCGTCGTGGTGCCCGACCGCCGCCTCCAGCGCCTGCCATACCGCCATCGCCAGCAGGCCGACGGCGACCACGACGAGCAGTGGGCGGCCGAGCGGCTGCTGGGACAGCAGCTTGAAGGCGCCGGACTGTGAGCCCTCCAGGGTGGTATCACCGAACGCGATCTGCAGCGCGAGCCACCCGACGGCCAGGTGCAGCATGCCGTAGCCGACGAAGCCGCCGCGGGTCAGCGCCTCCAGGAGGCTGCTGTTGCGCGCCCTGCCGGCGGTCCGGCGCGCGGATTGGGCCATCGATGTCATGGCGGCTGGAATGCCCGATGCGCGGAATCGGCAAACTGGGGCCTGCTCGGCCTGGCCGTGCCGGGGACACGCGGCCACGGCGCGCGGAAGGGATGCTTGATAAATGCGCCCCGCGGGTACGTCCTGAGCCCATGTCGACCACCGTCTCCACCACTACCGACCCGGCACCCTCCGTGGCCCACCGCAACAGGCGCCGGCTGACCGCTACCGCCGCGGTAGCCGCCTGCGGCTTCACGTTCGGCGTGCTGCTGCTGCTCGTACGGCTGCAGTGGGCGCCGCTGGAATCGGTCGACCACGGGCTGGCGGCCGACCTCAACCGCGCGGTCGCGGGCGACCGGATCCTGGTGGCCGTGCTGCGCGCGGTGACCACGCTGGGCAACCCGGGCATCGTGACCTGGGCCGTCGTGCTCGGCACGCTGATCCTGCTGGTCCGCCGGCGGTTCCGGCTGGCCGGGTACCTCGCCGTGGCCGGCCTCGGCGCTGCCGTCCTCGTCCCCGTGCTGAAGTTGGCCGTCGGTCGGCTACGGCCGGTGGTGGCCAACCCGATCGCACACGGCACGGGAAACAGCTTCCCGAGCGGTCACGCGCTGGGCTCCAGCATCTGCTACGGAGCCCTGCTGCTGGTGTTCCTGCCCGCACTGCCGCGCCGCGCGCGCCGCCCGGTGGTGTGGGCCGTCGGCATCCTGGTCGCCGCGATCGGTGTCTCCCGCATCATGCTCGGCGTCCACTACCTGTCCGATGTGGTCGGTGCGTGGTGCCTCGGCGTGGCCTGGCTCGGCCTGACCG
>CAZYCD010000268.1:0-5621 GCA_964645345.1 uncultured Micromonosporaceae bacterium | reverse complement strand
GGCCGGGTGGACCGCCGCGGCGTCCGGCGCCGGTCCGGCGCCGGCCGGTGCCGTGTCCACGGTGGACTGGCCCGCGGTCGGCTCACCGGCGGGCGCGGTTGCCCGCCGGCCCCGCCATGACGGCCACCGCATCGCGCTCACCGGCCCCTCTCATTGACCGCCCACCCGTTGGTGGATGTTTCCGATCTCCTCGATGACGCGGCCCCGTACCGGGTGCTCGAGGTCGAGGATCTGGTCAAGCGACCAGTGCAGGTAGTAGGCGACGTACGCGACCTCCTCCCAGAGGCGGTCGGTCGCGTACGTCAGGATCCCCCCGGGGCATCACCCGCGACGTCGACCGCGAACCCGTGTCCGCAGGACGGGCAGGTCACCTCGGCCTCGGTGCGGCCCTCCTGGTTGATGCGCCGGTACAGGTCCTGCAGGAAGGCGAGGTCCGAGGCGAACAGGTTCTCCACCACGAACGTGTCCACCGCGGGCAGCGTGCCCAGCCGGGTGACCGTCCGCTCGAGCAGGATGACCGTGAGGTAGGAGGGGTTCTGCCGTACCCGGGCGTCGGTCTGCGGCGCGATCTCGTCCCGCGCGGTGGCCAGCCGCATGACCCCGTCCCGGTGTACCTGGCCGTGCTCGTCGACGTACCCGCGGGGCAGCACGAACGGGTACTCGGTGCGCAGCCCCGCACTCGTCTCGACGGCGGAGCTGGGTGTCACGGTGCCACCCGCTGGATGCGCTCGCAGACGATGGTGACGGTCTCCATGAGCACCTCGCTGGAGCCCGCCTTCAACGCGCCGATCTCGATCTTCGCCGGCCAGGCGTGCTCCAGGTGGTACCGGGCGACCGCCTTGCCGTCGTAGTTGTACATGACCAGCGACGCGCTCTTGCGGGCGGCGACGATGTCCCCGTTGAGTACCGCCTCGTGCCAGGCCCACAGCTCCATCGAGCTGTTCTTGCCGCGCTTGAGGACGATCTTGCCCGGCGTGGTGGCCCCGGGCAGCTGCTTCATGATGATTTCCTTGTCGCTGGACTCCATGAACTTCACCGGCTCCACCTCGGTGGTGATGCCGGACAGTTCGGAGAACTGGGCGATCTCGTAGCCGTCGATGGTGATCGAGAACCGGGCCGCGGTGAGCGCGTCGTTGGGTTGGCTGGGGCCGAGTCCGGCAGGCACTGGTGGTCTCCTTAGCTGGGCGGGTCAGTCGTGGTCGACGGTCACTCTTCGAGCCCGGCGCCCTCGGCGAACTGGGAGATCCGGAAGACCACGAACTCGGCCGGCTTGACCGGCGCGACACCGATCTCCACGGTCAGGATGCCCGCGTCCCGGTTCTCCGGCGGGTTGTTCTCCTCGTCGCATTTGACGAAGAACGCCTGCGCCGGGGTCTGGCCGAACAGAGCGCCGTCGCGCCAGACACGACGCAGGAACATCGTGATGGTGCGCTTGACCGAGTCCCACAGCTTGTGGTCGTTGGGCTCGAACACCACCCAGCTGGTGCCGTTGAGGATCGACTTCTCGATGTAGTTGAACAGCCGGCGGACGTTGAGGTACCGCCACTCCGGGTCGCTTGACAGCGTGCGCGCGCCCCATACCCGGATGCCCTGGCCGGCGAAGGTCCGGATGCAGTTGATGCCGTCCGGGTTGAGCTGGTCGTGCTCGCCCTTGGTGAGGTTGAGTTCCAGCGAGATCGCGCCCCGGATCACCTCGTTGGCCGGCGCCTTGTGCACGCCGCGGGACGCGTCGTTACGCGCCCAGATGCCGGCGATGTGGCCGGACGGCGGCATGAACATGGCGTTGCCGCTCAGCGGGTCCATCACCCGGATCCACGGGTAGTACAGCGCGGCGAACTTCGAGTCGTAGTTCGCCTCGGCGCGCCACTGCTTGACCTGCTGCGCCTTCAGCCCGGGCGGCGCGTCCAGGATCGCGACCCGGTCGGCCATCAGTTCGCAGTGCGCGATCATCGCGAGCTGGACCGCGCGTACCCCCTCGTCGTCCAGCAGCCCGCGGTTGCGCGCGGCCATCAGGTCCGGCACGCACAGCATGGTGATCTCGTCGATCGCCTCCAGCCCGGCGAAGCCGGTGCGGTCCGCGGCGTCGCCCACGTAGTCCGAGGCGCGTACGTCGACGGCGGCCGGGGCGGCCGGGGCCAGCGACACCTCGGCGCCCTTGCGCGGCAGGGCCAAACCCTTGCCCGCCGTGGACTCCTCGACGGCGATCAGCTTGGACTGCTGGCGTACCACGGTCGCCACGTTGGTCGGCCCGCGGCGGGTGGTAAGCCCCTCGAAGCTCTCCACCACCGTGCCGTTGCGCTTGACCACCAGGTTGAACACGTCGTCGGGCTGGTCCGCCACGGTGGCCACCTCGACGGTCAGGTCGCCGCCCTTGCCGCCGCCGGCGGCCAGCGCGCGTACGGTGAACGCCGGCTTGCCCTCATCACCGGCCGCGGGAAGCTGCGCGACGGGCTCCGGCCCCGCGCCGTTGCCTCCCCCGCCGACCCGTACCACGTAGCTGCTGCCGCCCCCGTTGGCGAAGTACCCATAGACGGCGTGCGCCAGGTACGAGTCGGGGATGAAGCCGCCGAAGGTCTGGGTGAACTGCGTCCAGTTCGTGACGAGCACGGGTTCGTTGGACGGGCCCTTCTCGGCGAAGCCGACGAACGCCGCGACCGCCGTCCCGGCGGCCTCGATGGGCTTCGAGCCGGAGGAAACCTCCTCCATGTAGACGCCGGGCGACAGGTAGCTGCTGGCCATCGTGCCTCCTGAAGCAGACAAGCCTTATGGCGGCCAGCGTCGCAGCGAAGCGGATCACTCCGCACCGGCAGTGGGGCGGAGTGCCGGGCAGTCTCGGCCGCACATTCGGGCACCCGAACGTGCGCAGCCGATTGCCCGGCAACACCTCGCGCGCGTACGGGACCGCAGTCCACCCTGGCGGGGTGATCGCCGAAGTCAGCGCGGCCCTGCGGTCGCTGTACTCACCGCTGCTGCCCAGTGGCGTACACCTGCGCTTCGGGCCGCCCCACGCGGATCCGGGCAACGCGCTGTGCCTGTTCCTCGCCTCGGTGGTCGAGGATCCCCGGGCGGTACCGGCGGACTGGGAGGACGTGCGGGACGAGCAGGGCCGGGTGACCGCGCGGCAGCCGCCGGTACGCCGGTTCGACCTGCTGTACCTGGTGAGCGCGTGGGCAAAGGACAGCGACCGCGAGGACGCCCTGCTGGACATCGTGCTCAACGCGACGGTACCGACGGTACGGCTCGACCCGGCGCTGCTGGGCGGTACCCTGCGCGGCGTCGACCAGGCGGTGCTGGTACGCCTGGCGCCGGAGGCCACCCAGGTCTGGGCCGGCCTCGACCTGCCGGCCCGCACCGTGCTCGGCCTCACCGTCAGCGCCCCGCTCATCCGGCCGCTGTCCACCGACATCGCGCCCCCGGCCGACCAGATCACCCTCGGCGTGGACCGCGCGACACCGCCGGGCGCCGCGGGGTTGGGCGGCCCCGCGACCCGCAGGCCCGGACAGTGGCGCCGCTCGCGCATCGACGAGCACGACCAGGAGCATCCGCCGGTACCGCGGCAGACCGCGCCGCCGGACAGCATCACGCGTACCGGGAAGGAGAGCCATGCCACCCGCGGCAAAACAGGGTGACAAGGTGATGGGTCAGGACACCCACATCATCATGGTGCCGAGCCCGGGCGGCCCGGTACCGACGCCGACCCCGATGCCGTTCGCCGGCACCATCACGGGCAACTGCAGTCCCAACGTGCTGATCGAGAACATGCCGGCGGCGGTGATGGGCAGCACCGCCACCAACACCCCGCCGCACGTACCCACCGGCGGACCGTTCCAGAACCCGCCGACCAACCAGGGCCAGGTGGTCAAGGGCAGCGCGACGGTGCTCATCAACAACAAGGCCGCGGCGCGCGCCGGCGACACAGTCAACACGTGCAGCGACCCGTCCCCGGCGCCGAACGGGAAGATCGTGGCCGTCAGCACCGTGCTGATCGGCGGCTGACCCGTACCCCTCAGCGCCGCGCCGCGGCCTGTTGGGGAAGCAGTCGCTGCACTTTAGGACGTATCCATCGGGCTGGGCGCCGGATTGGGAGTCGTCCACCATGAGGTACCAGCAGGGCGTACCGGAACGAGGAGAAGCCCATGACCGACCAAGCACAGGGAACCGAAGGACCCAACCTGGAGAACTACTCCGGGTCGGGCGAAGACCTCACCCAGGAACAGCGAGAGTACCTGAACACGTACGCGCTGCATCAGACGGAGCAGGGCAGCTCGGAATCTGACCTCTCTGCCGGTTCTCTCTCCGAGAACGCCGAAGGAGAGTGGGCCTGATGGGCGACTGGACCGATCTGGTCGGCAAGGCGATCGACCACCTCAACATCCTCGACGCCAACGTGGAGAATCCGCAGACCACGCACAACCACGTGGTACCGCAGGCCGCGAACGGCGTCTCGAACTGCCGTGGCTGGAACTCCGACCAGCGCCACCTGTGGGACGAGTTCAAGAGCAGCCCGCGGGAGATCCCGCTGGTCGGTGGCACGCTGGCCACGCCCAACCATCTGACCTACGGCGTCAGCTGGCGCTTCGGCGGCCAGTGGAACGGCCACGGCCGGTACATCCGGGACGCGTTCGCCTGGTGCACGGTGCACGCTATCGGCGCCGCCCAGCGGTTCTCGGTCGCGGTGAACTGGAACGACCCCGAGTGGGAGGGCACCGAGCAGGACCCGATCGCGGTCATCACCTGCGACATGACGGTCACCTGGGAGCAGTTCTACATGACCGACTCGTCCTGGCACCTGCACTTCACGCTGAAGGGCGACGGCTCGGGCAACTGGGTCTACGGCGGCGGCTGAGCCGCCATCCAACCCGGAAACCGCAGCACCGCGCCGGCCCTCTCGGGAGCCGGCGCGGTGTTGCGTCGTGTCCGCAGTGGACTGTCGATCCTGGACTGTCCCGGGCGGACGGTCAGCGCCGCTCCGCGAAGTCCGGCGGCTGCAGGGAGCCAGGTACCACGAGGAAGTCGATGCTCACCACGATCGGCGTGGGAACCCCCTGCACGGTCGCGTGAAGCTGCCGCTTGCCGTACTGAGTGTGCGGGAAGACGACCAGCGGGACGCGGAAGGTACCGTCGGCGGCCGCCGTCACGGACACCTGGCCGGGCATCAGGTCAAGGGTCAGGACGACCACCTTGCCCGCCGGGAAGCCGGTACCGGTCACCTGGCTGACCGCACCCGGCGGGGCCAGCGGCGGGTTGGCCACCAGGGTCGGCGCGCCACCGGAGCCGGTCAGCGCGACGAACTGCGGGCCCGGCGTCGCGTTGTCGGTGAACTGCAGCAGCGCGGGTCGGGCACCGACCGCCTGGGGCGCGAACGTCAGCGTCACCTGGCAGGTCGCGGCCGGCGCGACGGCCGCCGCCAGACAGGTGTTCGCGGTGATCTGGTAGTCGCCCGGGAAGTTGGTCGGCGCGCTCCCGATCAGCGCCACCGCGGAGACGGTCAGTGGCGCGGTGCCCGTGTTGGTGACCGTCACGCTCTGCGGCGTCAGTGGGTTGAACAGCGGGTGGATACCGAAGTCCAGCGGGTCGGGCAGCGCCTGGAAGCCGGGCGTCCTCGGCGGCGGCTCGGGTGC
>CAZYCD010000267.1:1963-5671 GCA_964645345.1 uncultured Micromonosporaceae bacterium | reverse complement strand
GCCTGGGCGCTGGCCGGCCGCCCGCTGAGCGTGTCGGTGAACCTGTCGCCGCGCACGCTGACCGACCCGGACTTTCCCGGCCGCGTCGAGCGGCTGCTGGAGGAGTACGGCGTCAGTCCCGACCGGCTGACCCTGGAGATGACCGAGGGCGGGGCGGTTGGCGACGCGGGACGGCCGCTGCCGTCCATGCGGCGCCTCTACGACCTGGGAGTACGGCTGGCCGTCGACGACTTCGGTACCGGGTACTCCTCGCTGTCGTACTTGCGGCGGCTGCCGGTACACGAGGTCAAGATCGACCGCACCTTCGTCGAGGGGATGGCGACCGACCCGGGCGACCTGGCGATCGTCCGGGCCGTGGTGGACCTGTCCCGGCACTTCGGCCTGACCGTGGTCGCCGAGGGCGTCGAGAGCGAATTGACTCTCTCGCTGCTCGAGGAGATCGGGTGCGACCTGGGTCAGGGCTTCCTGTTCAGCCGGCCACTGTCCTACGACCGGCTGGAGGCGTGGTTCGCGGCCCAGACCGAGACCGAGCCCACGCCACTCGGAGAGGTCCGCCGGCTGCGCGCCGTGCCCTGACGCCCGACCCTGATACCCGGTTCGCCCACCGGCATCGAGTTGTGTACTCTTACCCGGTGCGCCTCCCCGGACGGGGAGTGTGACGCCCCCTTAGCTCAGTCGGCAGAGCGTCTCCATGGTAAGGAGAAGGTCTACGGTTCGATTCCGTAAGGGGGCTCGGTCCTGCCACACGGCAGACGCCTGGCGGTGTAGCTCAGTTGGCAGAGCAAGCGGCTCATAATCGCTGTGTCGCCGGTTCAAGTCCGGCCACCGCTACTCCCCGAGGGCCGTCGCTTTGCGTGTCCGGTCCGCAAGCGGCTACCCTTGACTGCCGCACCAATCTTCAGTTAGCGAGAGAGGCACTCCGCCGTGGCCAAGGCGACCGACGTACGTCCAAAGATCACGCTGGCGTGTGTGGAGTGCAAGGAGCGCAACTACATCACGCGTAAGAACCGGCGCAACGACCCCGACCGCATCGAGCTGCGCAAGTTCTGCCCGCGCGACGGCCGGCACACTGTGCACCGCGAGACCCGCTGACCACAGCGACACCACCGGCGTTCCGGCCAGACGGTAGGGGTTACCCAGCATGCCGCTAGACGCGTCCTTCGCTGGCCACAGCTACCCGCCGACCGTCCCGTACCGGGTGGGTCGGGAGAAGATCCGGGAGTTCTGCGAGGCCATCGGTGCCTCGGACGAGGCGTACCTGGATTTCGAGGCGGCCCGCAAGCTCGGGTATCCGGACGCGATCGCCCCGCCCACCTTCGCCATTGTGCTGACCAACTCCGGCGTCCGGTTGCTGGTCGAGGATCCGGAGCTGGGGCTGGACTTCAGCCGGGTGGTGCACGGCGACCAGCGCTTCGCCTACCACCGGCCGATCCACGCCGGTGACGTGCTCAGCTGCGTCAGCAAGATCGAGGAGATCACCTCCCGGGGCGGCCACGACTTCCTGGTGGTGCGCAGTGACGTCACCGCCGAGGACGGCGAGCTGGTCGTCACCGGGTGGTCCCGGCTCGTGGTACGGGGGGAGTAGCGGTGGACGCGGGCGAACGCACCCTGGACCTGCCCGACCGCACGTTCCGCGTAACCCGGCTCGATCTGGTGAAGTACGCGGGCGCCTCGGGCGATTTCAACCCGATCCACTGGAATGACCGGTTCGCCGCGGCGGTCGGACTCCCCGGCGTCATCGCGCACGGACTGCTGACCATGGCGCTGGTCGGCCGTGCGCTGACCGAGTGGGCCGGCAACCCGGCGGGCATCGTCGACTTCAACGTCCGTTTCGCGCGCCCGGTCGTCGTACCCGACACGGACGAGGGCGCCGAACTCATCGTCAAGGCCGCGCTGCGCCAGTGGACCGACGAGGGGTACGCGGTGCTCGACCTGACCGCGACGTGCGGTACCGACAAGGTTCTGTCCCAGGCCCGCGCGACCGTCCGGCCGAGCTGACCCGGCCCGGGCAGGGTGGGTACCGGTTGGGAAATCCCGGTCGATACCCGTACACTGGTCGGCCGTGGGGCCAGTCAGCCCTGGCCAACCGCGCCGGGTCGTGTCCCCGCATAGGGGTGTGGCGCAATTGGTAGCGCAGCGGTCTCCAAAACCGCAGGTTGCAGGTTCGAGTCCTGTCGCCCCTGCAGGATCCGGCGCTGGGCCGGCCGGCTGAGACCGCCGGAACCACGGCGGCACATACTGATCGATACCGCTCGCGACAGATCACTGGGTGACACGGAAGAGGGCGAAGTGGCCGAGAGCAGGCGCCGCGGCGAGGACGCCGTGGAGGAGAACCTCGACGACGCGTTCGACGCCGAGGCTCTCGACGACGCGGTCGAGGACGACGACGCCCTCAGCGAGGACGAGGAAACCCCGCGCCGCCGCCGGGGCGGGTCGACCCGCACCCTGGCGAAGGCCGGTCGGGACCGCACTGACGACAAGGGCGTCAAGGTCGCGACGGAGGAGGGCGGCCCTGGCGCGTTCGGCCGGCTCGGCCGGTTCGTCCGCGAGGTGGTCGCCGAACTGCGTAAGGTCATCTGGCCGACTCGCAAGGAGCTGTTGACCTACGCGACAGTCGTCGTGGTGTTCGTGGCGATCATGCTGACCATCGTCGGCCTGCTCGACCTGGGCTTCGCCAAGGGCGTGCTGCTCGTCTTCGGCAACGGCAAGAAGTAGGGAAGAGAAAGAGCGTGCCTGAGTACGAAGAGATCGTCAGCACCTCTGAGGACGCCGTCACGGACGCCATCGACGACGGCGGTGACCCCGAGGCGGTCGAGGCCGACATCGCCGAGCCCGACGAGATCGCGGGGGACCCGGCGGCCGAGGTCGTGAAGCCGGATCGGGCGGCGGCCACCGCGGCCCTGGGCGGCGCGGCCGACGAGGAGGACGGCGACCCGGTCGAGCAGCTGCGTGCCGCGCTGCGCTTCGCGCCCGGTGACTGGTTCGTGGTGCACTCCTACGCCGGGTACGAGAACAAGGTCAAGACCAACCTGGAGACCCGGATCACCAGCCTCGACATGGAGGACTTCATCTTCCAGGTGGAGGTGCCGACCCGCGAAGAGGTCGAGGTCAAGAACGGCAAGCGCCTCCAGGTCCAGAACAAGGTCTTTCCCGGGTACATCCTGGTCCGGATGGAGCTAACCCCGGAGTCGTACTCCTGCGTGCGCAATACGCCTGGGGTCACCGGGTTCGTCGGGGCCACCGACCGCGCCGACCGGCCCGCGCCGCTGTCCCTCGACGAGGTGCTCAAGTGGCTGGCCCCGGCGGCGACGACCGAGAAGGCCAGGGCCAAGCCGGAGATCAAGGTCCTCGACTTCGAGGTCGGCGACTCGGTCACGGTGACCGACGGCGCCTTCGCGTCGCTGCCGGCCACGATCAGCGAGATCAACGCCGACCAGCAGAAGCTCAAGGTACTGGTGTCGATCTTCGGTCGGGAGACCCCGGTCGAGCTCAACTTCAACCAGGTTTCCAAGATCTAACCTGGTCACGGTATTCTTGAACGTCCGGCCCGGGCCGCGTCGAACCGTGCGACGCGATCGGGCCGGCGGTATGTGACATCAACCAGCCCAGGAAGAAAGCTGCCATGCCTCCGAAGAAGAAGCTCGTCAAGACCTTCACGCTTCAGTTGCCGGCAGGGCAGGCGACCCCGGCTCCGCCGGTCGGTCCCGC
>CAZYCD010000267.1:0-1863 GCA_964645345.1 uncultured Micromonosporaceae bacterium | reverse complement strand
AGAAGAAGATGGCCGACCTCAACGCCAACGACATCGAGATGGCCGAGCGGATCATCGCCGGTACCGCCCGCTCCATGGGCATCACCGTCAAGGACTGACCGCACCACCACCGTGGGAGGACGGCAAGACCCCGTCCGCCAGACACCACAGGAGAATGACTCTCATGCAGCACAGCAAGAACTACCGCAAGGCGGTCGAGCTGGTCGACCGGTCGAAGCTCTACAGCCCGGCCGAAGCGATCAAGCTGGCCAAGGAGACCACCGTCGTCAAGTTCGACCCCACGGTCGAGGTCGCGATGCGCCTCGGGGTCGACCCGCGCAAGGCGGACCAGATGGTGCGCGGGGTGGTCAACCTCCCGCACGGTACCGGCAAGACCGCCCGGGTGATCGTGTTCGCCGCGGGGGACAAGGCCGCCGAGGCCGAGGCCGCGGGCGCCGACGCGGTGGGTACCGACGAGCTCGTCGCCCGGATCCAGGAGGGCTGGCTGGACTTCGACGCGGCGATCGCTACCCCCGACCAGATGGCCAAGATCGGCCGGATCGCGCGGATCCTGGGCCCGCGCGGCCTGATGCCGAACCCGAAGACCGGCACGGTCACCATGGACGTGACCAAGGCGGTGCAGGACATCAAGGGCGGGAAGATCACCTTCCGCGTGGACAAGCACTCCAACCTGCACCTGATCATCGGCAAGGCGTCGTTCAGCGCGGACCAGCTGGTCGACAACTACGCCGCGGTGCTGGACGAGGTGATGCGGGCCAAGCCGTCCGCGGCCAAGGGCAAGTACCTCAAGAAGGTGTTCGTGACGACCACGATGGGCCCGGGCATCCCGGTCGACCCGAACGTCCACCGCAACCTGCACGAGGCTGCCGAGCAGTAGCGTCCGCGACGCTGATCGATACCGGCGGGTACGACCTCGGGGGTCGTACCCGCCGTCGCGTTGTGGCATGGTGTCCTCCATGCGCCTGGAAGAGGTGTCATTCCGGTACCGCCCCCGGAGTGAGTGGGTGCTGCTCGAGGTCGACGCGGGCATCGACGCCGGTGAGATCGTCGTGGTACGGGGACGCAACGGCGCGGGCAAGTCGACCCTCCTGCAGCTGATCGCCGGGGTACTCCGGCCGACCCGGGGACGAATCCTCGACCGGCCGGCGAGGATCGGCTGGGTACCGGAGCGGTTCCCGGCCGAGCAGCCGTTCACCGTCTCCGGGTACCTGGATGCCATGGCCGCCTTCGCCGGTGCCGGCTCCCCCGAGATGTGGCTGGAGCGGCTCGGCCTCGTACCGTTCCGGACGGTGCGGCTGGGCGAGCTATCCAAGGGCACCGCCCAGAAGGTCGGCCTGGCCCAGGCCCTGATCTCCGACCCCGACCTGCTGATCCTCGACGAGCCGTGGGAGGGGCTGGACGCGGCCGCCCGCGACCTCGTGCCCGGTATCGTCGCCGAGCTGGTCGCCAAGGGGGTCGCGGTACTGGTCAGCGACCATCGCGGGGAGACCGCGCGGCTGCCCGGCGCGACCACCTGGACGGTCGCCTCGGCCCGGGTCACCGTCGACGAGCCTGTCGATAACGCGCCGTGGGTGATCGAGGTGTCCGCGGAGGACGGGCCGGCCGCGGTCGCCGCCCTGCGCGCCGGCGGCCACCGGGTGCTGCGGGTACGGCACGCCGACCAGGCCGGCACGGTCCCGGGGTCCCGCTCGGGCGCCGCCGTGTCCGCGCCGGCGACCGGCGGTGCCGAATGACCGCGCTGGTACTCATGAGGCTGGCGGGATTCATCCGGACCGGCCGGTTCATCCCACCGCTGATCGCCGCCCTGGTGCTGCTCGGCATCCTCTACGGCGGCGGGCAGGCGGGCATCGCCGAGGCGTACGG
>CAZYCD010000266.1:0-5726 GCA_964645345.1 uncultured Micromonosporaceae bacterium | reverse complement strand
GGCCGGCATGGCCACCCGGATGCTGCTGGCCCTCATCTCCGGGGAGGAGCTGGAGACCACCCGGGTCGAGCTGGCCACGCCGCTGGTGGTCCGCTCCAGCACGGCGGCGCCGGTGCGCGCCTGACGCCGAACCGCTGATCCACCGGCCGCGCGGCCATGCACCGCAGACCTCAATCCCTCGACGCCAAGCCCGAAAGTTTCGTGCCGCCATGCCGCGCCTTGATGCGGGGCAGCATCGGTCGAACGGCCCGCGGGCTCGCCGTCAGGAAGAGGTCCCTGTCGATAGTAGCGGCTCGTGCCGGAAATCGAAGCCTTGACACATGCCGATACACCCGTTTACGTTGCCGCCAAGCGTTGCTAAATGTTGCCGAAATTTTCGGACTGGACCCCGCGCAGCATGGTCAACTCCCGGAACTCCGGCCGCGCCTCTTCAGGGGCGCTGGGGCGCGGCCGGTCCCGACATGCGAAAGGTAGCGGAGCTTTGTCCAGTGTGGTCCCTGACCTGTCCTCCTACCACCGGCTCGACGAGGCGACCGCGCACGCGGTCAAGGACGTCGACGCCGGACTTCAGGTTGGTGGTCCGGCGCTGTCGCCCGGTGTCGACGAGTGGCTGGTACCGTTCGCCGACTTCGTCGCGGCCCGGGCCCTCACCGACCACGAGTGTCCGGCGGGTACCGATCGTTCGGAACGCCTCCGCCGGCAGCAGCGCGGCATGGACGTCGGTCACCGTTCGGACCCTACCCGTCACTCGAAGCGGGCGGTCTCCAGCGAGGTCAGCCGGCCCAGGAGCGGTACCGTGGCCGCCACGGCGACACCCAGCGCCAGCGCGATACCGCCGCCGAGGACCCACCAGTAGCTGGGCTGCGGTACCCGCCACGGAACGTGAGTGACCCAGGCGACATCGGCGGTGACCGCCATGCCCAGCCCCGCGCTGGCGAGCGCGACGGTGACCAGCGGCCCGGCGGTCTCGGCCAGCAGTACCCGACGCAGCTCGCCCGGGCGCATGCCGGCCAGGCGCAGCAGGGCGAACGGTCGCTTGCGCTCCACCAGCCCGCCGGCGACCGAGACGGCCAGGCTCAGCCCGGCGATGAGGAGGGTCGCCAGCAGGACCGCGTCGCTGATCCGCATGATCTGGTCGGCCTGCTTGTGTGACTGCGCCTTGAGCTCGCCCGTGGTCCACGGCAGCCGGGCGGTGTACCCGGCGGTCGCCGCTTCGATCGCGGTACGCACACCCTCCATTGTGGACGGCCGACCATCGGTGATGACCAGCAGTGCGAGCAGCGGCAGCCGGTCCGGCGTGGTGGTCTCCGGCTGAGCGCCGATCCCTCGCACGAAGCCGTAGCCGAGCTGGCGGGCGTCCAGGCCCACGGTCGCGGACGGATCCGGGCAGCCGGCCAGGCCGGCCGCGCGCAGGTCCGCGCAGCGGGCGACCGCCGGCATGGTGCTGCCGTCCTCGGTCGGCTGTCCGGCCGAGGCCCACCGCAGGTCCAGCACCCCGGTGACGCCGGGCATCGCCCGTACCGCCGCCACGAGCGGCCCGGCCCGGTCGGCGGGCAGCGGAACGGTCCCCGGCCCCGTGTACTCCTGCCCGACGATGCTCGACGGGATCCGTACCCGGCCGGGGTCGGCGGCCGGCGCCACCGCGCCCGCCGTGACCTCACTGGCCACGGTCACGAGGAATACGGCGAGGACCAGCCCGCTGATCGAGCGGAACCCGGCGGCCGGATCGCCGGACAGGCGCCGCCCGGCGAGCAGGGTCGACGGCCTGACCGACAGCCCGACGAAGACCACGCCGATGCCCCTGGTCAGCCACGGACCGGCGATCACGATACCGAGGACGAGTACCGCCAGGATCCCGGCGACCGCCCATCCCACCCAGTCGCCGTGCGCCGCGTTCAGGGCCGGCAGCGAGACGGCGAACCCGACCACGCCGACGGCCAGCGGGATCAGCCGCCGCCAGGTCGGCCGCACCGGGAGTGCCTGGCGGCTGACGCCCAGCGGCGAGACCTCCACGCGGCGCAGCGCCAGCAGCGCGACCGCGACAGCCAGCACCGGTACCCCCAACCCGACCAGTACCGCCGGCCACAGCGACAGGCGCAGGTCGCTGACGAAGAACGGTGATCCGTCGATGTCCATGCGCGCCCCGTACGGCCGGGCCGCGAGGAAGCCGAGAAATCCCAGCGCGGTACCGGCGAGGGCGGCCACGGCCGCCTCGACCGCCGCCACCATCCGGAGCTGGCCGGTGC
Source organism: uncultured Micromonosporaceae bacterium (assembly GCA_964645345.1). Taxonomy (GTDB): domain Bacteria; phylum Actinomycetota; class Actinomycetes; order Mycobacteriales; family Micromonosporaceae; genus Rugosimonospora. The sequence goes on along the minus strand of CAZYCD010000266.1, from coordinate 3,480 downwards.
TCGCACCGACCAGGCGCATCGCCGACAGCCGTTGCTCGCGGCGCGCCGCGGCCAACCGGGTCGCGGTCGCGATCAGCACCACGACAGGCAGCAGCAGGGCGGTCGCCCCGAGGCCTGTGACCACCCGGCCGAACCGGGTCAGCGACACGCTGCGGGGCCGGGACTCGATGCTGCGGACCTCCTCGACGCCGGGCCGGCCACGCAGTTCGGCCGGGTCGTGGCCGACGAAGACGACGAGCGAACCGGGGGACCGCAGGGCCGCGTCGCCGACGGTGGCCACGATCCGCCCCGGGTACCGGTCGGCCAGTTGACCGCGCGGAACGCTCGCCAGCAGGCGCGCCAGCGCGGGGGAGACGGCCAGCTCGCCGGGGCCCGGAAGCCGGGACAGGCCCGGCGGCAGGGGCGCCCGCGGCCCGAGCGGCGCGAGGTCCACCCGCACGAGGTCCTGGCCGTCGAAGCCGTCGTAGCGGACGTGCCACAGCAGGGGGTCGGTACGCGACTCGTCCTGCGCCGGCCGTCCATTGTGGACTGCCGTGTCGGTCCACGCGGCGCGCGCCTCGTGCGCGTGGATCGCCGGCAGGACGGCGGCGGCCAGCAGCAGCAGCACCACGCCGGCGGCGACCCCCAGGGTACTGACCGCCAACCGGACCAACTGCTCCCGGCCGCCGCCGAAGGCCATGCGTAGCGACAGCTTGAACATCGGACCCCGCCCCCTCAGGCCGACGCCAGCGCGGCGACGCGCCCGTCACGTACCACGACCTCGCGGTCGGCCTGGGCCGCCACCCGCGCCTCGTGGGTCACCAGCACGACGGTGGTGTCCTGGGCCCGGGCGGAGTCGACCAGCAGGTCCATGACCCGCTCCCCGGACAGCGAGTCCAGCGACCCGGTCGGCTCGTCGGCGAAGATGACCCGCGGCCGGGCCACCAGAGCGCGGCCGACCGCGACCCGCTGTGCCTGCCCGCCGGACAGCTCGCCGGGCAGCCGCCGCTGCAAGCCGTCCAGCTCCAGGCGCTCGAACAGGGCCGCGGCCACCTTGTGCGCCGCCCGCGTGCCGGTACCGGCCAACAGCAGGGGGAGCATCACGTTCTCCAGCGCCGGAAGGTCCGGTACGAGTTGACCGAACTGGAACACGAAGCCGAAGGTCTCCCTGCGCAGCGTCGTGCGGGCCCGCTCGGGCAGGTTGTCCACGCGCCGCCCGTCGAACCACACCTCGCCGGCGTCCGGGCGCAGGATGCCGGCCAGGCAGTGCAGCAGGGTCGATTTGCCGGAGCCGCTCGGCCCCATGACCGCCAGCACCTCGCCGGCCGCCACCTCGATGTCGGCTCCGCACAGGGCCGGGGTCGGCCCGAAGGACTTGGTGATGCCCCGGGCGCGCAGCAGCGGCGTGTTCATCGGGCGAACTCCTTCGCGAGTTGGTCGAGGCGCTCCGTGGTCAGGTCGATCCAGCGCAGGTCGGCGTCGAGGTGGAACAGGCCGTAGTCGGCCAGCAGGGACCGGCTCAGCGGCCCGGCTCGGCGCACGGCGTTCAGCTCGCGCATCCGTTCGAGGTGCGCCGCGCGCTGCCGGTCCAGGTACGTGCGGGCGGACCGGCCCGACAGCAGGGCCAGCACCACCTTGGCGAACAGCAGCGCCTGCAGGTGGGGCTCCGGCTGCTCCGGCTCGCCCAGCCACTGCTCCAGCCGGTGCACGCCGGCATCGGTGATGGCGTAACGCTTGCGCTCGGGCCCGCCGCCGGGCTCGGCTCCGTGTACGGCGACGTGTCCGTCCCGCTCCAGGCGGCCGAGGGTCGAGTAGACCTGGCCGAACGGCAGCGGCCGGCCCTGGCCGAACAGGGAGTCGTACTCGCGCTTGAGCTCGTAGCCGTGGCTCGGCGAGGGCTCCAGCAACCCCAGGAGGGTGTCGGGTACGTTCACCGCCCCACTATAACCCGAGTGAATACACCGAGGGAATAGTGGGAGTGCCGGTACCGTCAGCCGTCGATCGCGACGGTGACCGGGCCGACGCGCAGCACCCCGTCGTTCAGCGGCGTGCACCGCACGCCGCCCTTGCCCCGCAAGGCGTCGCGCGCCCCCGGCCCGATGGTCGCGTCCATCCAGGCGCACGGGTTGGCCGGCCGGTTGACCCGCAGCCGCACCGGGCCGTCCCCGCTGTCGAGGCTGAACACCCGGCCGACCAGGTCGTCCACGGCGATCCCGGACACCAGGATGTTGCGCCGGACCTGTACCAGCGAGGCGCCGGGCGGCAGCGACTCCCGCGCGATCACGGTGACGAAGGCGTCGCGGTGCGCCCGGTGGCCGAAGTACCGGTCGCCGACGATGCCGAGGCCCTCCCGCACCCGGATCTCCCCGACCAGTTCCCCCGGCGGGGCGGGTGCCGGACCGTCGGCGGGCCGGCCCTCGTAGCGGTGCACCGGCGAGGCCAGCAACTGCACGATCTCGGCCACGACACCGATTCTACGGAGATCGCCGCTACCCGCGGGCGGGCCGGCGGGCCGGTCATCCCTCGCCCATCACGGCGTCCGGGGCCGTCTTCCCCAACTGGACGGCCCGTTCCCGTAGCTGCGGCGGGAACAACTCGATGAGCTGGTCCGGTCGCAGCGGCAGGTCGAGCAGGCTGAGCTTGACGGACCTGCGGCGTGCGTAGCTCTCGATGTCCAGGCGCACCACGTTGACCGGGTCGGGGCACAGGCGCAGGGTCAGGGTGGCCGGCGGCGGCACCGGATCGGACAGCGCCCCGTCGAGCGCGAACCGCACGGAGGGGGACTCGGCCGGTACCACGAGCGCCACCTCGTCATCGCCGAAGATGATGGTGCGTGCGACTCCGGACATCGGGGCGACCGGCGTGACCGCGATGCAGGGACGGGTGGGCGAGATGATGGGGCCGCCGCTGGCGTAGTTGTAGGCGGTGGACCCGGTCGGGGTACAGGCGACGACGGCGTCGCAGCGGTAGAAGCCGACGCGCTCGGACCCGTTGATTCCCAGGTCCACGCTGATCGGTGTCAGCGGCCGGTCGGCGGTGACGACCACGTCGTTGAAGGCCACCTCGCCGGTGCGGCTCACGGTGGCCGCGTCCACGTCCAGTTGCAGGCAGGTGTGCGGTTCGAGGGTGTACTCGCCCCTGGCCATCCGTTCGAGCGCGCCGCGCACGCCGGCCGGCGGGATCTCGACGAGGAACCCGAGGTTGCCGTGGTTCACGCCGAGCACCGGCGTGCGCCGCCCGGCGAGCAGGCGCATGGCGCCGAGCATGGTGCCGTCGCCGCCGAGGCTGATGACCACGTCGGCCCGCTCGACGAACTCCTCGGTACTGACGGGCTCCACTCCGGTACCGGCGCGGCCGGAGTCGGCCTCCACGGCGATGACGGTGGCACCCCGCTCGCGGGCGACCTCCGTGATCACGTCGACCGACTCCCGGACCGGGTTGTGCGGGTGCACGACCAGGCCGATGGTGTGTCCGACCGCGTCCCCCACGGCACCCTCCTCA
>CAZYCD010000265.1:0-5937 GCA_964645345.1 uncultured Micromonosporaceae bacterium | reverse complement strand
GGAGGGCGTCACCCCGCTGGCGCCGCGCCGCCCGGCGCTGCTGGCCGTGGACCCGGACGCCGCCGCGGCGGAGCCCGCCCGGTCGTGGCTGTCCCGCGAGGAGCTGCTGGCAGGCTCCGGTCTTGGCGAGCCGATGCTCGCCGACCTCGAGGCGCACGGGCTGGTACGCGAGCGGGGCGGGCGGTACGACGAGGACGCGCTGACGGTCGCCCGAGTCGCCGCGCAGCTGGCCGAGTACGGGCTGCAGGCGCGGCACCTGCGCGGGTACCGTGCCGCCGCCGACCGGGAGGTCGGCCTGTTCGCGCAGCTCGTCGCCCCGCTGGCCCGGCAGTCCACGCCGGCCGCCCGGGCCCGCGCCGCGGAGACGGTCAAGGAGCTGGCCGCGCTGTCCCAGCAGTTGCACGCCGCCCTCGTCCGTGCCGGACTGCGCGACACCCTAGGTCAGTAGGGCCGCGGATCTGCACTAGGCTCGTCGCTGAGCGCAACCGGCGGGTGGTTCGGCGCCGCGCGCTCGACCCGTTCCCCGAGCGGCGCGTGTACCGTGCAGGGAAGGGACGCAGCGGGCCGGCGCCGCCGCGTGCGGTGTGGCCCAGGTGCCCGTTCGGAGGACACGGAGGCGGCGGTGCGTGAGCTGAGCGTGGTCGGGGTTCGGGTCGAGCTGCCCAGCAACCAGCCGATCGTGCTGCTCAAGGAGGTCGACGGCGACCGGTACCTGCCGATCTGGATCGGTGCGGTAGAGGCCACCGCGATCGCCTACGAGCAGCAGGGGGTCAAGCCGCCGCGGCCGCTGACCCACGACCTGATGCGCGACATCCTGGCGGCGCTGAAGGCTCCGCTGAACGCCGTCGAGATCGTGGAGATGAAGGAGAACATCTTCTACGCCGACCTGCTGATCGGCGAGGGGATCCGGGTCTCAGCCCGGCCGAGCGACTCGATCGCGCTGGCGCTGCGCATCGGCGCGCCGATCCGGTGCACCGACGAGGTACTGGCCGAGGCGGGCATCGTCATCCCGGACGAACAGGAGGACGAGGTCGAGAAGTTCCGCGAGTTCCTCGACCAGGTCAGCCCGGAGGACTTCGCCGGCTGACCAACGAGGCGGCCGCGCCTCGGATACGGCGTGTCGGGCCGAAGGTCGGCGTTGGGCGAGTCGGGGCGTTATAGCGTTGGCGTGCCGCCGGTCGGTGGCCAGCAAGCGGGGAGGGCAGTGGCAGTGGACGAGCCGCAGGACCCGCACCACTCCGCGGTCGATGACGGCCAGGTCGGGTACCGGGGGGTGACGGCCTGCCACGCGGTGTCGATCAGCTACCGGCAGCTGGACTACTGGGCGCGTACCGGCCTGGTGGTGCCGAGCATCCGCGACGCGTCCGGCTCCGGTACCCAGCGCCTCTACTCCTTCCGTGACATGGTCGTGCTGAAGGTGGTCAAGCGTCTGCTGGACGCCGGCGTCTCGCTGCAGAACATCCGCAAGGCGATCGACGCGCTGCGCTCCCGGGGCGCCGAGGACCTGGCCGGGATCACGCTGATCTCGGACGGCACCACGGTGTACGAGTGCCGCTCGCCCGAGGAGGTCGTCGACCTGTTGCAGGGCGGGCAGGGCGTGTTCGGCATCGCGATCGGCGGGGCGTTCAAGGAGATCCAGGGTTCCCTCGCCCACCTGCCCGCGGAGCGCGCGGGCGACGAGGAGCCCGCGACCGGCGCCGACGGCGCGCGGGCCGGTGACGCCGACGGCCACCAGGTGGCCGACGAGCTCGCGGCCCGCCGGGCACGGCGGCGGGCCGGCTGACCGCGCGGGAACCCGATCCCGGGCCCCGACCGGGTCGGTGGCCGCGCTGGCGCAGGCTGCTCCCCGTCCTCATCCTTCTCGCCGTGACCGGTACCGCAACCGTGCTCGGCAGCGTCTGGTACGTCGACCGGGGTGCCCACGGACGCCTCTACTCCGCGGACGACGTGACGCCCGAGCCCGTCGCGCTGGTGCTGGGCGCCCTGGTGCAGCCGGACGGTACACCGTCGCCCTTCCTGACCGCCCGGCTGGCGCTGGCCAAGCGGCTGTACGACGCCGGCAAGGTGCGGGTGCTGCTGGTCTCCGGCGACCACGGCCGGCCCGACTACGACGAGCCGGACACCATGCGGGGCTGGCTGGTGGCCCACGGGGTACCGGCCGCCCGGGTGGTGGTGGACTACGCCGGGTTCGACACGTACGACTCGTGCGCCCGGGCCAAAAGGATCTTCGGGGTGAGCCGGGCGGTGGTGGTGACCCAGACGTACCACCTGGACCGGGCGGTGACGCTGTGCCGCCACCTGGGCATCGACGCGGTGGGCGTGGGCGACGACAGCGTGCGCGGCCGCTGGTTCTCCTGGTGGCGGGCCTCGGTGCGGGAGCAGGGCGCGTGCGTCAAGGCCGTGCTGGACATGGCGACCGGTCGCGACCCGAGGGCGCTGGGACCACCGCAGGACGGCGTGCGCGACGCGTTGCGGTCCGGCTAAGCGATCGGCAGAATGCCTGCGATGCGTAGCGGCAACACCGGGCCTGTGCTCGCCTCCGCCACAACCCGGCTACGGCTGCGCCCAAGCGCCCGCTCGGCCGTGGTGAGGGCCATGGTGCTCGTGCTCGCGGTCGGCCCGGTGGCCGGCTGCACGGCCGGCGCACCGGCACATCCGGCGTCCACGCCGTCCGGCTCCGTGTCGGCCGCCCCGGCCTCGGCCGTCGCCCACCTCGCGGCGCAGCCGGCACCGTCGGAGTCCGCGCCGCCGGGGGTACCGGCCGGGGCCGGCGACTGCCCGATCTTTCCGGCCGACAACGTGTGGCACGCCGACGTCTCGCGGCTGCCGGTACTGGGCAACTCCGCGACCCTGGTGGGCAGCATCGGTACCGGCGCGGCGGTGCACGCGGACTTCGGCTCGGGCAGCTGGGACGGCGGCCCGATCGGCATCCCGGTCACGACGGTACCGGCGGGCCAGCCGGCGGTACCGGTCATCTTCCAGTACCGGTCGGAGAGCGATCCGGGCCCCTACCCGGTACCGGCGAACGCCGCGGTCGAGGGCGGACCGTCCGGTACCGGCGACCGGCACGTGATCGTCTTCGATCCGGCGCACTGCCGCGACTACGAGCTGTACGCCGCGAAGCCGAGCGGTGGCGGCTGGCAGGCCGGCTCGGGCGCGGTGTTCGACCTGCGCGGAAATGCCCTGCGCCCAACCGGCTGGACCTCGGCCGACGCGGCCGGCCTGCCGATCCTGGCCGGCCTGGTCCGGTACGACGAGGTCGCCGCCGGGCACGTCGACCACGCCATCCGGGTCACAGTCCCGCACAGCCGCGACAGCTACTTGTGGCCGGCCCGGCACGCCGCGTCCAGCTCGTCAGACCCGGCACTGCCGCCGATGGGACTGCGGCTGCGGCTGAAGGCTTCGGTGAACATCGCAGGGCTGCCCACCCAGGCGCGGGTGGTGGCCAGGGCGATGCAGCAGTACGGCGTGATCGTCGCGGACAACGGGTCGCCGTGGTACATCTCCGGCGCGCCGGACCAGGGGTGGAGCAACGACGCGCTGCACGCCCTGGGCGGCCTGCACGGCTCGGACTTCGAGGCGGTCGACACGACCGGGCTCATGGTCAACCCCGGGTCGGCACAGGTCCACTGACTGGTAACCTGGCACCTGCCGATACGCCACGCGGGAGAGTCCGCCGGGCCGCACCAGGGCCGCGGCGGCGCCGAAGGGGCAAATCCTCCCCGGAACCTCTCAGGCAAAAGGGACCGCGACGCTGGCAGGCGCCTCTGGAGGGGACCCGGTCCTCGACAGAGGGGGAGGGGACACTAGTTGCCGCCTCCCCTGGAGCAGCCCATGAGCGATCTGCCTTTCGCCCGCCGCCACATCGGTCCCGACCCGGAGGCCGTCGCGCTGATGCTGACCACCGTCGGGTACGGCTCGGTGGACGAACTGATGGACGCCGCGATCCCCGAGGCGATCCGCTGGCACGGTTCGCTGGACCTGCCGCCGGCCGCCACCGAATCGGAAGCAATCGCCCAACTGGACTCACTTGCGTCACGCAATAGAGTCCTCACGTCGATGATCGGGCTGGGCTACCACGGCACCCACACGCCGGCGGTGATCCGCCGCAACGTGCTGGAGAACCCCGCCTGGTACACGGCCTACACGCCGTACCAGCCGGAGATCAGCCAGGGCCGGCTCGAGGCCCTGCTGAACTTCCAGACCGCGGTCGCCGACCTCACCGGTCTGGCGACCGCGAACGCGTCGATGCTCGATGAGGGTACCGCCGCTGCCGAAGCGATGACGTTGGCGCGCCGGGCCGGTACCGCGAAATCTCCGGTCTACGTCGTGGACGCGGACACCCTGCCACAGACGATCGCGGTCATCGCCACCCGCGCGCTGCCGCTCGGCATCGAGGTGCGCGTGCTGGACGTTGACAGGGAGCCGCTGCCGGACGAGCTGTTCGGCCTGCACCTGCAGTACCCGGGCGCCGGCGGCGCGGTGCGCGACCACGCCCCGCTCATCGACGCCGCCCACCGGCGCGGCGCGCTGGTCACCGTCGCCGCGGATCTGCTCGCCCTGACCCTGCTGCGCTCACCCGGGTCGGCCGGCGCGGACATCGCGGTGGGCACGAGCCAGCGGTTCGGGGTACCGATGGGCTACGGCGGCCCGCACGCCGGCTACCTGGCGGTGCGTGCCGGCCTGGAGCGCAACCTGCCCGGCCGCCTGGTCGGCGTGTCCAGGGACGCCGACGGCGCGCCCGCCTACCGGCTCGCCCTGCAGACCCGCGAGCAGCACATCCGGCGGGAGAAGGCGACCAGCAACATCTGCACCGCGCAGGTCCTGCTCGCGGTGATCGCCAGCATGTACGCGGTCTACCACGGGCCGGAGGGGCTACGGGCGATCGCGCATCGCGTGGCCGGCCGAGCCGCGACCCTCGCCGCTGGGCTGCGCGCGGGCGGCGTCCAGGTCGCCCACGAGGACTTCTTCGACACGGTGACCGCGGTGGTGCCGGGCCGGGCCGCCGAGGTGGTCGCCGCCGCCGAGCGGGCCGGGATCAACCTGCGGCACGTGGACGCCGACCGGGTCGGTATCGCCTGCGACGAGACCACGACGCGCGGGCACCTGGAGGCGGTGTGGGCGGCGTTTGGTGTGGCCACAGTGGACGACGTCGAGGCAGGGCTGCCGGCGGCCCTGCTGCGCACCGACGAGTACCTGACGCACCCGGTGTTCGCCGCGCACCGTTCCGAAACGGCGATGCTGCGGTACCTGCGGCGGCTGGCGGACAAGGACTACGCGCTGGACCGGGGCATGATCCCGCTGGGCTCGTGCACGATGAAGCTGAACGCGACGACCGAGATGGAGCCGATCACCTGGCCCGGCTTCGCCGACGTGCACCCGTTCGCACCGGCCGCGCAGACCGAGGGGTACCGGGAGCTGATCGCCGACCTGGAGCGCTGGCTGGCCGAGGTCACCGGGTACGACGCGGTGAGCCTGGCGCCGAACGCCGGCTCGCAAGGGGAGCTGGCCGGGCTGCTCGCGATCCGCGGATACCACCAGGCGGCCGGGGATGCCGGGCGCGACGTGTGCCTGATCCCGTCCTCGGCGCACGGCACCAACGCGGCCAGCGCCGTGATGGCCGGGATGCGGGTCGTCGTGGTGGGTTGCGACGAGGACGGCAACGTGGACCTGGCTGACCTGGACCGCAAGATCGAGGCGCACGCCGACCGGCTGGCGGCGATCATGGTCACCTACCCGTCGACCCACGGAGTGTACGAGACGGGCATCGCGCAGCTGTGCGCGAAGGTGCACGACGCGGGCGGGCAGGTGTACGTCGACGGCGCCAACCTCAACGCGCTGCTGGGCTTCGCCAAGCCGGGCCGGTTCGGCGCGGACGTGTCCCACCTGAACCTGCACAAGACGTTCTGCATCCCGCACGGCGGCGGCGGCCCGGGC
>CAZYCD010000264.1:0-5959 GCA_964645345.1 uncultured Micromonosporaceae bacterium | reverse complement strand
AGCAGCACCCCGGCCGCGGCGACCACCGCGAGCAGCGCGGCGAGGCCGGCCAGCAGCAGCCGGCGGCGGGTCGGGGGCGGGGCGGACGGCGGCGGGTCCTCGCTGACCGTTGCCACCTTCGGCCGTACCGGCCCGAGCGTGATGGTCGGCAACTGGTCCGGTGGTGCCGGCCCCACGGCCATCACGGGTGGCAGCTCGCCGGAGTCGCGGCGGCGCGGCCGCGGCGCGCGCCGCCCGGTCACTGGCTCGCCGGCCGCCCGCAGTAGCAGCCGCTGGACCTCGTCGGGGGAGATGCGGTCCCGGGGGTTGCGGCGCAGCAGGCCGTTGAGCACGGGCTTGAGGATCCCGGCGTTGCGGGCCGGGTCGGGCTGCGCGGTGGCCAGGGCGGTCAGCGTCGCCATCGTGCTGCTGCGGGCGTACGGCGAGCGTCCCTCGACGGCGGCGTACAGCGTGGCACCCAGCGACCACAGGTCGGACTCGGGCGAGGAGGTGCCGTCCTTGGCCCGCTCGGGCGCGACGTACTGTGCCGAGCCGAGCACCAGCCCCGGTACCGTCACCGCGCTCTCGGTACCGTCGAACGTGGCCAGCCCGAAGTCGGTCAGCACCACCCGCCCGTCGGCGGCGATCAGTACGTTGCCCGGCTTGACGTCGCGGTGCAGCACGCCGGCCCGGTGGGCCGCGGTCAGCGCCGCGAGCATCGCCAGCCCCACCCGGGCGGCCTGCTCCGGGCGCAGCGGGCCGTCGGTGGTGATGACGTCGTAGAGCGACCGCGACGGCACGAACTCCATCACGATCCAGGGCCACTCCTCGGTGTGCACCACGTCGTAGATCTTGACCACGTTGGCGTGGTTGAGCCGGGCCGCGGTGCGCGCCTCGCGCAGGGTGCGGAAGCGCAGCTCGTTGCGCTCGGTCTCGGACAGGCCGGCCGGCGGCACGACCTCCTTGACGGCGACGTCGCGGCCGAGCATCTCGTCGCGCGCCAGCCAGACCCGGCCCATGCCGCCCGCACCGAGCTGCTGGTGCAGCCGGTACCGCCCGGCGACCAGGATCTGCGCAGATGACATGTCGTACCGCCCGCGTGTCACGCCGCCACGGCGTAGACCACAGTGTTGTCCAGGTAGGACGAGTGTGCACGGTCGAATTCGCCGCCACACGTGATCAGGCGCAGCTGCGCGTCGGGTGTCGGACCGTAGACCAGCGCGGTGGGGAAGGCGCTCTTCGGGTACCGGCCGACCGAGGTGACCCGGAACGGCAGCCACCGCCCGTCCTCGAGCACCTCGACCACCGCGCCCGCCCGTACGTTGTCAAGCTTGTAGAACACCGCCGGGCCGCCACGGGAGTCGACGTGCCCGGCGATCACCGCCGGCCCGACGTCGCCGGGGCGGGTGCCGTCGGCGTACCAGCCGGCGTCGGCCCACGCCTTCGGCGCGTCGAGGGAGCCGTCGGCCAGCAGGTGCAGGAGTTCAAGGGGGGCGTCCACGCCGATGTCCGGGATGCGTACCCGCTGGGGCGGCCCGGTACCGGTCGGGCCGGTCGGGTCGGCGGTGGGCAGGGCGCCACCGGTCGCGCCGCCGCCGGCCCGGCCGCTGGCGGCGCCGGCCGGCGCGGCGATCCAGGCCGCGCCGTGGTCACCGCCCCCGTCGCAGCCCACGAGCGCGCTCCCGGGTGTGCACAGGGCCAGCACCAGCACCGCCGCCCGCGGGAACGCCCAGCGGCGGCGGTCCGCCACGGTCCTCACCGCCGCGACGGTACCCGGACCGGGTATCGCCGTGCGCGGACCGCGAGCCCCGCGGCGCCGGCCAGGAACAGCACGGCCGCCGCGGCCAGCGGGAGGGTGAGCCTCCGTCCGCTGGTACCGCCGGCACCGGTGGCCACGCCGCCCGTCGGTACCTGGCCGGTGCGCTGCGCGTCCACCCGCAGTTGCGCGGTCAGCCCGTTGCCGGTCTTCGCGTCGAGCACGATCAGCGAGTACACGTCGCCCGCGGCCAGGGTCGCGGTCAGCGTGCTGGACGGCGAGCCGCCCGCGCCCTGGGCCTTGAGCGCCCAGTGTCCGGGCGAGACGTCCAGGTAGTCCGTGGTGGTGGCGAAGGCGATGTTGTCCGCGATCACCGGTCCGTTCGCGATCGACACCGTCATCACCGGCGCCCGTACCGACGCCTGCACGATGCGCACCTTCGCCTTGCCGGAGGGCGGCAGGCTCAGGTCGTCCTCGATGACCTTCAGCCCGAGGTCGGCGTGCTTGCCGACGCCGGCGACCGTGTACGCCTTGCCGTCGGCGACCGTGACGTTGGTGGTCAGTACCGGCGGGTCGGTGGCGGGTGCGCCGGCCGCCCGCATGGACACCGCGTAGGTACCGGTCGGGACGCTCAGGTACGTGGACACCGTGCCGTACCCCACGCCGGGGAAGCGCTGAGGCGTGCCGCCGGTGACCGCGGCCAGGTACACGTCCACGTCCGGGGTGTCCGGCGAGAGGTGGGCCAGCCGGACGTAGCCGACCGGTCCGGCGGCCGCGGCCGGGGCGGCGGACAGCAGCACGCAGCCGAGCAGGGCGGCAAGGACAAGGACGGCAGCGCGGGATCTGGTGGTCGGAGAGGGGGTCACAGTGCCTCCTTGACCGTGACGGATGGGGAGTGCTCGCAAGACTTTATCGGTGATCACTCGGCAACGTTGCGTCAGTTGCGCGACTAAGTCAGGGACCTTGCCTGACAGATAGGTCGCCTGACCGTCACGGATGTGGATGGAGGGGCTGCCGAGCGCGGGTAGGAGTCCAGCATGCCCGGCGAAGACGCCGGGGGCGGAAATAGGGCGGGCCGGCGTCCACGGGGGAAGACGTCGGCCCAGCGGTGGGAAGCATAGCGGGAAAATCGGTGGCGTGCCAGTCCCCCGGATGTCCAAGGTGCCATCCACCGTCCTGTGTGGAGGTTCACCCGGAATGAGGGAGCTTCCGCTCCGCGGGACGTAGGGCACGCGCTCGTTGCGATCGCCCGGTACGGTAGGACCTATCCGGCACCGGACCCCCACGGTCCCGCCGCGGCCCAGGGACGGAAGCCGCGTCGGGACCGTGGGCTTTCATCCATCGGCTCTGATGTGGCTCAGCGCTTCGGGGTTGGCCGCCAGGTACGCGGGCAGGTCCATCGGCGGACGGCCGGTCAGCGTGGCGACCGCGTCGCTGACCACGTCCAGTTCGCCGGTCGCGATCGCCTTGTAGGACGTCACCCAGCCCTCGACCGCCCAGTCCGGCGCGCCGTAGCGGGCCCGCGACCCGTACGCCTCGGCCAGCGTCTCGGCGTGGTAGGTCACCGGTACCCCGGCCGCTTCGGTGATCGCGGCGGCCGCCTCGGCGACCGTGAACGACACCGGCCCGGTCAGGTCGTAAGTGCGCCCCTGGTGTGCCGGGTCCAGCAGTACCGCGACCGCCGCCGCCGCCACGTCGTCGCGGGCCACGGCGGCCACCCGGCCGTCCCCGGCCGGCCCGCGGATCACCCGGTCCTCGCCGACGAACAGCGGGAACATGTCCTGGTAGAGGCTGTCCCGCAGGAAGGTGAACGGCGTACCCGCGGCCCGGATGCGCTCCTCGGTGTGCCAGTGGTCGCGCGCGAAGGTGAAGGTGGCCTGCGGACCGGCGCCCAGGAACGACAGGTAGACGATGCGCGGTACCCCGGCGGCCACGGCCGCGTCGACCGCGTTCGCGTGCAGGCCGATCCGGTCGGCCGCCTCGGCGGCCGATACCAGGAACAGCGCGCCCGCGCCGGTGAACGCCGCCCGCAGCGCGGCCGGGTCGCCGAAGTCGGCGACGGCCACCTCGGCACCTTCCAGGTGCGGGGCGCGCTCCGGATCGCGCACGACGAGCCGCTGCGCCACTCCCCGGCCGGCCAGCCGGGCGGCGACCCGCCGGCCGACCTGCCCGGTGGCGCCCGTGACGACGACCGGACCGGTCCCGGCCGGCGCGGTCACGGGCGCCCCGGGTCGCGCCCGAACGCGGCGATCAGCCGGTCCTGCTCGGGTGCCGCCGGATCGTCGGGTACCAGCCGGGCGCCGGTGGCGCCGCCGGCCCGGTAGGCCTCCTCCCGGGAGGCGAACCACACCGCGGTCTCGTGTACCGCGCCCGGATCGAGCAGGCGGTCGACGCCGATGGCCACGGACAGGTCCCAGGCGTGGACGAGGTGGTCGGCCAGCAGTTGCCGCACATACTCCTCGGCCGGCGTCTCGCCGAAGGACAGGTTGACCGTACGGTCCAGGGCGCCGGGCTGGTCGACGGTTGCCCGGGCCTGGTCGGCCGCGCGGACGGCGGTCGCCACCGGATCGTCGCCGAGCAGGTCGCCGTCGAACCGGTCGCCGACCTCCGCGACCGTCGCGCCGTGGAACAGCGGCGCCATCCAGAGCTGCTCGCCGACGACATGGTTGACGAGCGTGCGGACGTCCCACTCGGTACACGGGGTGGGCCCGGTCCACTGGTCCGGCTCGATCTGCTTCACCCGGACTGTGAAGCCGTCGACGCTGCGCGAGAAGAGTTCCGCGAGGTCCATAGCCCGAAGGTACGCCACGTCGCCGCGCGTTAACCCCGCGCCGCTACGATGCCGGCCGTGGTCGACGCCTCCGGGGTCGTCGCCGACGAGCGGGAGACCGCCCGGCGGCACTGCATCGTGTGCGGGGACAACTCGCTCGCCTTCCGCCTCGCCGACGAGTTGGTCAGCCGGTACGGCATGGCGGTCACCGTGATCCGGCCGCCCGTCGACGGGCAGCCGGGGCCGAACCCCGCCGGGCTGCCCGCGGTCACGATCGTGGAGTCGGCCCGGCTGACCGATGAGGCGTTCCACCGGGCCGACATCGCGCGCGCCGCCGCGCTGGCCCTGGTCGCGCAGGACGACGCCGGCAACATCGACGCGGCGCTGCTGGCCGAGGAGATCAGGCCCGGCATCCGGATCGTCATCCGGATGTTCAACCAGAGCCTGGCCGACGGCGTTCGGCGGCTGCTGCGGGACTGCGCGGTGCTGTCCGAGTCCGCGATCGCGGCGCCGGGCTTCGTCGCTGCGGCGCTCGGCGACAGCTTCCCCACCTACCTGCGGCTGCCGGACCGGCGGGTGTTCCTGGCCCAGCGGTCGGACGTGGCCCCGGGCGACGTGCTGTGCGGGCTGGCCGTCGGTGGGGACGTCGACGGTACCGACCCGGACGAGCCCGAACTGCTGCCAGCCGACGAGGCGCGGGCGGACCTGGTGCTCGCGACGTCCGCGCCGGCGACCGCCGGTCCCGCGGTGCGGCGCCGGCACAGGCACCCGCTGCGCGCGCTGCGCACCGTGATCGGGCCCCGGCTGCGACTGGTGCTGGCCGTCGTGGTGGGGCTGCTCCTCGTGGGTACCGTCCTGATCAAGTTCGTCCGGCATCAGAGTTGGTGGGTCTCCGCCTACCTGACCATCCTCAACACGGTCGCCGGGGCGAGCCCCGACCTCGGCGCCTCGCGCCCCGAGCAGGTTCTGCAGACGGTGCTGACGGTGATCAGCGTCGCGCTGATCCCGATCATCACGGCGGCGGTCGTCGAGGCGGCCGTGCGCGCCCGGCTGGCGCTGGCCACCGGCGGCCCGACCGAGCCGATGCGCGACCACATCGTGGTGGTCGGCCTGGGCAACGTGGGCACCCGGGTACTGACCGCGCTGCACGAGTACGGCGTCGAGCTGGTCGCCGTCGACCACCGGTCGCAGGCGCGCGGCGTGCAGGTGGCCCGCGATCTGAGGGTACCGGTCCTGGTCGGGGACGCCACCCAGGAGGGCATCCTGCGCGCCGCGTACGTGCAGAACTGCCGCGCCCTCGTGGTGCTATCCACCAACGACGTCGCGAACCTGGAGACCGCGCTGCTGGGCCGGGCGCTCGCCCCGGACCTGCGGGTGGTGCTGCGGCTGTTCGACGGCGACTTCGCCAACCGGGTGGAGCGCGCCTTCGGCCTGACCATCTCGCGCAGCGTCTC
>CAZYCD010000263.1:0-6027 GCA_964645345.1 uncultured Micromonosporaceae bacterium | reverse complement strand
CCGTCTTGCCCGCGGCCCACGCGGTGTTCTTCACGATGTACTTGAACAGCTGCAGCTGGTCGCCCGCGTGCAGCAGCGTCGAGAACTTGTAGTTGATCTCGGCCTGGCCCGCGGTGCCCACCTCGTGGTGCGAGCGCTCCACCGTGAACCCGGTGTCGATCAGGTTGCGGACGATCGCGTCGCGCAGGTCGGCGTAGTGGTCCACCGGCGGGACCGGGAAGTACCCGGCCTTGTACGCCGTCTTGTACCCGCGGTTGCCGCCCGGCTCGTCGGCGCCCGTGTTCCACCAGCCCTCGATGGAGTCGATGTAGTAGAAGCCGCGGTTGGCCGAGGTCTCGTGCCGGATCGAGTCGAAGACGTAGAACTCCGCCTCCGGACCGAAGTACGCGGTGTCGGCGATGCCGCTGGCCGCCAGGTAGGTCTCGGCCTTCTTGGCGATGTTCCGCGGGTCGCGGGAGTACGCCTCACGGGTGAACGGGTCGTGGATGAAGAAGTTGAGCGCGACTGTCTTCTCCACCCGGAACGGGTCCACGAAGGCGCTGGCGGCGTCGGGCAGCAGCAGCATGTCGGACTCGTGGATCTGCTGGAACCCCCGGATCGACGATCCGTCGAAGGCCAGGCCCTCCGAGAAGATCTTCTCGTCGAACGACTCCACCGGGACGTTGAAGTGCTGCATCACGCCAGGCAGGTCACAGAATCGGACATCGACGAACTTCACGCCTTCGTCTTTGATGTACCGAAGAAGCTCATCGGAATTGGCGAACAACATGTCCTCCTGGTATCCACAGGTGGGGAATCAGCCGCGGTGCTGGTCTGGTTGGCCGCGACGTTATGACTACGGGATTGCCCGGCCGTGTCTCTAATGTTTCGCCCGTGTTACGAGGTCCCGATGTGGGCCGGGCCACCTGTCACTGAGCCGCCCGCTCCGCCCGGTCCGAGCCGCCGCAACCCCCGCCGGCTACGCTCGACGCATGGCGCAGCGCTCGACGTCTTCGGACACTACTCCGGGAGCCGGCGGCGCGGACCCAACCGGCCGCACCAGCCCTCAGCAAGCGGCGCCGGCGGGCCTCTCCCGCCGGTTTGGCGCGTTGATGATCGACTGGATCCTGTGCCTGCTCGTCTCGCGGCTGTTCGCCGACCCGCTCACCGAGGGCTGGGCTCCGGTCAGCGTGCTGATCCTCGAGTACACCTTCTTCGTGGGCTTCTTCGGCCAGACTCCGGGCATGCGGCTGCTGCGCCTACGGTGCCTGGGGGTGGCCACCGGCCGGCCGGTTGGACCCGTTCGCGCGCTCGTGCGCGGTGTGCTGCTCGCCATCGTGATCCCCGCGCTGGTGATGGATGACCAACAGCGTGGCTGGCACGACCGGGCGGCCGGCACGATCGTCACCGGCCCGCCGCCGGCAGGGGTCTAGGAGCCGGTCTCCGCGGTGGCCGCCCGGCAGTGGTAGCCGCACAGTGCGGTGAAGCCGGGCCGCCTGCGGGCACCGACGGTCAGCGCATCCGCCCGCCGCGCGGCATGTTCTGCGGCCGCATGTTCTTCGGGATCGCGCCCTTGGGCATCTGCGGCCGGGCGGTCAGCGCCTTGAGCCGGGTGTCCAGCGCGTTGACCTCCTTGCCGCTGATGGTGCGCGGCAACTTCATCAGGGTGACCCGGAGCTTAGCCAGCGGTACCTGGCCCTCCTCGTTGCCGATGATGTAGTCGCGCAGGTCGGCGTTGCCGATCACCTTCGACAGCCGCCGCTTCTCCTGGCCGAGCAGGCCGCGCACCCGGTTCGGGTTGCCCTCGGCGAGCAGGATCACGCCGGGCCGGCCGATCACCAGGTGGACGAAGTCGAAGGAGGTGGTCGACGCGAGCGCGGGAGTGACCCGCCAGTCGCCGCGCATCATCTCCAGGATCTGGGCGGCCGCCCCCGGTTTGCCCTCGGCCTCAGCCATCATCGCCTTGGTGGAGCGCAGGTTGAGCACGATCAGCACCAGGATCACCGCGATCAGGACGCCCAGCGGCAGGTACAGCCAGCCGAGGCCGAGCGTGACCAGCACGACCGCGACGATCAGGGGCAGCAGAACCGCGGCCGCGACGAGCGGTACGAAAAGCTTGTCGCGCTTCGCGGTGAAGGTGAACGCGATGCCGATCTGCCGGAGTCGTTGCCAGAATCCGACCTTCTCCGGTTCAGCTGCCTTTGCCATGCCGCAGATTCTAGTGGTCGTCGGCGAACTCAGCCCGCGGCGGCCCGGGCCTCGACGGCCTGCTGGTACAGGCGGCCGGCGCGGTACGAGGAGCGGACCAGCGGACCGGACATGACGCCCGCGAAGCCGAGGCTGAGGGCCTCCTCGCGCAGCTGCACGAACTCGTCCGGCTGCACCCAGCGCAGTACCGGGTGGTGGCGGGGGCTCGGCCGCAGGTACTGCGTGATGGTCAGCAGCTCGCAGCCGGCCTCGTGCAGGTCGCGCAGCGCCTGGGAGATCTCCTCGCGCTCCTCGCCCATGCCCAGGATCAGGTTGGACTTGGTGACCAGGCCGGCCTCGCGGGCGCGGGTGATCACCTCGAGCGACCGGTCGTACCGGAAGGCCGGCCGGATCCGCTTGAAGATGCGCGGTACCGTCTCGACGTTGTGTGCCAGTACCTCGGGCCGCGCGCCGAACACCTCGGCGAGCTGGTCGGACTGGGCGTTGAAGTCGGGGATGAGCAGTTCGACGCCGCAGCCGGGGAGCAGCGCGTGGATCTGGCGGACGGTCTCCGCGTAGAGCCACGCTCCGCCGTCGGGCAGGTCGTCCCGGGCCACGCCGGTCACCGTCGCGTACCGCAGCCCCATCGCGACCACCGACTCCGCCACCCGGCGCGGTTCGTCGGCGTCGAACTCGGCGGGCCTGCCCGTGTCGATCTGGCAGAAGTCGCAGCGGCGGGTGCACTGGTCGCCGCCGATGAGGAAGGTGGCCTCGCGGTCCTCCCAGCACTCGTAGATGTTGGGGCAGCCGGCCTCCTGGCAGACCGTGTGCAGCCCCTCGCGCTGGACCAGGCCGCGCAGCTGGGTGTACTGCGGCCCCATGGTCGCCTTGACCTTGATCCATGGCGGCTTGCGCTCGATCGGGGTCTGCGCGTTACGGGCCTCGATACGCAGCAGGCGCCTGCCGTCAGGAGCAACCATGG
Organism: uncultured Micromonosporaceae bacterium; assembly: GCA_964645345.1. Taxonomy (GTDB): domain Bacteria; phylum Actinomycetota; class Actinomycetes; order Mycobacteriales; family Micromonosporaceae; genus Rugosimonospora. The sequence continues at coordinate 2,879 of CAZYCD010000263.1, read as the reverse complement.
TCACGAGGCGAGAGTACGCCCGGATGGCGGGAAATCGGGCAGCGGAAGGGGCTCAGGCGACGGACGTCACGCCGCCGCCAGTCGGAGGAAATCGTCAACCCCGTCTTGACGCCGAGGGCGTCGTCAAGACAGACTTGACGCATGACACCGCTCAATGTGAACCTCCGGCAACTGATCGAACAACTCGACACCGACCTGCCCGCCGCGGACGCGCTCAGCAAGGTCACCGAGGCGCAGCAGCGGGCCAGGACGCTGACCGGCATCGGCGACCAACTCGTCGACCACTTCGTCTCCAAGGCCCGTGAGGCGGGCGCCTCGTGGAGCCAGCTCGGCGACGCGCTCGGCGTCTCCAAGCAGGCCGCGCAGCAGAAATGGGTACCGGGCGAGGCCAACTTCAGCCGCTTCACCAAGCGCGCCCGGCACGTGGTCGTGCTGGCCCAGGAGAAGGCCCGCGAGCTTCGCCACGGCCAGGTGGACAGCGAGCATCTCCTGCTCGGCCTGATCGCCGAGGAGGGCGGCATCGGCGGCCGGGTGGTCATCGCCGCGGCCGGGTCCCGGGAGGCGGCCGAGCGCGCCGTCCTCGACGCGCTCACCCCCGGCACCGAGAAGCCGCCGACCCACCTCCCGTTCACCGACCGGAACAAGACCGTCCTGCGGGCGACCCTGGAGGAGGCGCTCGGCATGGGCCACAATTACATCGGTACCGAGCACATCCTGCTCGGCCTCCTGAAGCTGGGCGAGGGACGGGCGGCCGAGGCGCTGCACCGGCTCGGCGTGACGTACCAGGACGCCTACGCGGCGGTGACCCGGATGATCGACGAGTTCCTGGTGACCCGCGCCCCGCAGGCGGGGAAGCCGGAGGAGACCGGCGGGGCGGCTCAGCCCTGAGCCGGCAGCAGGGTGGCCAGGTGGCGCTCGACGACCGGGAGCGCTTGCGCGACCGTGACGTCACGGCCCAGTTCCCGCGACAGCGAGGTGACTCCGGCATCCCGGATGCCGCACGGCACGATCCGGTCGTAGGCGGCCAGGTCGCAGTCGCAGTTGAGGGAGAAGCCGTGCAGGGTCACGCTGCGGGCGACCCGGATGCCGATCGCGGCGATCTTGCGGGCCGGCCCGCGGTCGTCCTCGGCGACCCAGACCCCGCTGCGCCCCTCCACCCGGGTGGTGGCCAGGCCCAGTTCGGCGCAGACGTCGATGAGCATCTGCTCGACCCGGCGCACGTAGGCGACCACGTCGACCGGGTCGGGCAGGGTCAGGATCGGGTACCCGACGAGCTGCCCCGGGCCGTGCCAGGTGATCTTGCCGCCGCGGTCCACGTCGATGACCGGGGTACCGTCGAGCGGCCGGTCGAGCGGCTCGGTGCGCTTGCCGGCGGTGTAGACGCTCGGGTGCTCCAGCAGCAGAACGGTGTCCGGGGACCGCCCGTCGGCGACCGCCTCGTGTACCCGGCGCTGCTCGTCCCACGCGGCCAGGTACTCGACCGTCCCGGCCCGCACGACGGCGGGTCCTGCCTGAACTGCGGTACCGGACATGACTGTGAGCCTAACTCGGCTCAGTCCAAGTCACGAAGGCTGTGCTCGCCTCGTCACACACCGGGCTCCGGCTCCGCTCAGCCGACCGTCCACAGCCAGACGTCGTCCACGCGCTGTGGCGGACCGAACAGTTCGGTGGCGACCTTCCGGAGGACGTCCGCGTTCTGGCCCCACCGGCCGCCGGCGCCCGGGTCGGACATGACGATCACGGAGGCGTGCCAGTACGCGAGGTCCGCCCTGGCTCGCGCCCGGTCGTCGTCCGTCACCTGCCGGTCCAGCCCGTCCAGGGCGACGGCGGTCAGCAGGTCGTAGGTGGGCCGCGGGACCGGGCCGATCCGGCTGGTACCGCCCGGCCCGCCGGGACCGAGGAAGAACCCGGCCGGGATGGCGAACCCGAAGTGCGCCGCCGTCTGCCACCGCTGCCCGTCCGGCAGCAGGTCCGACGGCGGTGGGACCGGTACCAGCGTCTGTCCACTGTGGACATACTGGCGCCAGGTACCGTCGGTGAAGAAATGCGGCACCGGATCGCGCGGGATCGCCGGGATGGACACGGGCACGATCGGCAGCAGGGCCACCACGAAGGCGGCCAGCCACAACAGTCGCGGCCGGCGCGCCATGGGCAGCACCCGGTCGACCGTCAGCGCCAGCAGGATGCCGAGCACCGGCACCAGGATCAGGGCGAGCCGGGCCGGCAGCGCGGTGTCGAAGATGGGCAGCCGGTCCAGAACCCAGAAGGGGAGCGGCACGCCGGTGCTCCACTTCTCGAAGTGCAGCACCGGACCCAGGGACAGTACGGCGAAGACGGCGGCGACGACGGCCATCGCGCGTACCTCCGGCCGCCGCCACAGCACCGCGAAGCAGCACACCGCGAGGATCAGCAGCGGTACGCCGAAGTAGGTGGTCTCCTCCGTGAAGTTGGGCGCCCAGGTGTGCCAGAGGCCGGCGAGCCGGGCCAGCGACAGGTACGGGTAAGAGCCGAAGGAGGCCAGGTTCTCGCTGTGCACCTTCTGGCTGAAGCCGATCCCGTGGTACCGCTGCGGCCCGAGGAACTGCAGGTACAGCGGGTAGGCCAGGCCGACCAGGGCGACCGGCGCGGCAACGGCCAACCCGGTCAGGAAGCCCCGCGCGGCCGCGCGCGCCTCGTCCCGGCGCAGCCGTGCCCACACCGCCACGAACAGCGCGAGTGCCAGCGCGACGAAGAACAGCATCTCCGCGCCGATCGAGAAGTCCAGGATCACCAGCACGCCGAGCAGCAGCCCGGTGCGTACCGGACGGACACCCCGGGCCAGCCGCAGCACGCACAGCACGATGAACGGCACCAGGAACTGGCCGGTGAAGTTGAGGTGC
>CAZYCD010000262.1:0-6027 GCA_964645345.1 uncultured Micromonosporaceae bacterium | reverse complement strand
CGTCCACGCCGGCCATCAGCTCCTCCAGCTGCAGGGCCAGCAGGCGCCCGTCGGTGCCCAGCTCCACCACGTACCCGGCGATCTCGTCGGCGATGCGGCGGACCATCTCCAGCCGCTGCACCACGGCGACCGCGTCCCGTACCGTCACCAGATCCTCGATCTCCAGCGCGGACAGTGCGCCGGACACCTCGTCCAGCCGCAGCTTGTACCGCTCGAGGGTGGCCAATGCCTGGTTGGCGCGGGACAGGATGGCTCCCGAGTCGTCCAGCACGTGCCGCTGACCGGCCACATAGAGGCCGATGATGTGCATGGACTGGCTGACGGAGATGACCGGGTACCCGGTCTGCTTGGCGACCCGCTCGGCCGTCCGGTGACGGGTACCGGTCTCCTCGCTTGGGATCGACGAGTCGGGCATGAGGTGCACGCCGGCCCGAACGATCCTGGTGCCGTCGCTGGACAGCACCACGGCACCGTCCATCTTGCACAGTTCCCGTAGGCGGGTGGACGAGAACTCGACGTCCAGCACGAAGCCGCCGGTGCAGATGGACTCCACGGTCCGGTCGTAGCCGAGCACGATCAGCGCGCCCGTGCGACCGCGAAGGATGCGCTCGAGCCCGTCGCGCAGCGCGGTACCCGGGGCCATGAGTGCGAGGTTGGCGCGCAACGGGTCGCTGCTCGCGCTCGCCCCGGACCAGGCCGCCATCCCGCTGTTACCCGGGCGGAACGACAGACCGGCGCCGGCCCGGGTGGGTCCGGCGCTGCTGATCCGGGTGACGTCGCGGTCGATCGGCACCCGCACATTCTACGGATCGATATCCACCCCGTGACGCTCCGGTGCGGTTCACGACTCAGTTCTCCCGCCGGCACTGAAGGTGGCGGCCAGTTTGAGCGCGGTCGCGAGGTGGTCGACCTCGCGGACGACCATGTCGGCGGGCGTCGGGCCGCTCGCGGCGGGGACGCATCCGGGCGGTACCAGGGCATAGCGGAAACCGAGCCGGGCGGCCTCGGCGAGCCGGCGGCCGACTGCGCCGACCCGGCGCACCTCCCCGGTCAGCCCGACCTCCCCGATGGCCAGCAGGTCGCTGGGGAAGGGCAATTGGTATGAGGCGGACGTCACGGCCAGCGCGATGCCGAGGTCGGCGGCGGGCTCGACCACGCGGATACCGCCGACCGTGGCCGCGAACACCTCGCGGTCGTGCAGCTGGATGTCGCAGGCGCGGTGCAGTACGGCGAGGACCATGGCCAGCCGGGCGGAGTCCAGCCCGGAGACGGTACGCCGGGGCGATCCGGCAACCTGGCCGCCGATCAGCGCCTGTACCTCGGTCACCAGGGCCCGCCGGCCCTCCATCGTGACGGTCAGGCAGGCGCCCGGCCGGGGCTGGGCGAACCGGGTGATGAACAGCCCGCTCGGGTCGGGCAGGCTGGCGATGCCGCCCTCGTGCATCTCGAAGCAGCCGACCTCGTCGGCCGGGCCGTACCGGTTCTTCAGGCCCCGTACCATCCGCAGCGAGGAGTGCCGGTCGCCCTCGAAGTGCAGCACGACGTCGACCAGGTGCTCCAGTACGCGCGGCCCGGCGACCTGGCCGTCCTTGGTGACGTGGCCGACCAGCACGGTGGCGATGCCCCGCTCCTTGGCGATGGTGACCAGCGCCGCGGTGACGGCGCGCACCTGGTTGACGCCGCCCGGTACGCCGTCCATGCCGGGCGCGGAGATGGTCTGCACGGAGTCGACCACCAGCAGCCCGGGTTTCACCGCGTCGAGATGCCCGAGGATGGACTCCAGGTCGGTCTCGGCCGCCAGATACAGCCGGTCGTGCAGGGCGCCGAGCCGCTCCGCGCGCAGCCGGACCTGGCTGGCCGACTCCTCGCCGGACACGACGAGCGCCGGTCCGATGGTTCCGGTCCTGAGTACCTCGGCCATCTCGGCGCCCTTGGCCCACTGCTGGGCGACGTCCAGCAGCAGGGTTGACTTGCCGACCCCGGGCTCGCCGGCCAGCAGCACCACAGCGCCGGGTACCAGTCCACCGCCCAGCACGCGGTCCAGCTCGCCGACGCCGGTCGGACGGAACCGCGCCGGTTCGGCGCTGATGGTGGCGATGGGCCTCGCCGGCTGTACCGGCGTCCGAGCGGTGACCGCCCGGAGGCTGGCCGGCTGGTTGGCACCTCCCGTGGAGTCCACAATGGATCCCCACTCGCCGCACTCGGGACAGCGGCCGACCCACTTGGGGGGGCGGTGCCCGCAGGCGTCGCACTCGTATGCCGCCCGTGCCCGTGGGCGGGCCGCCGCCGCTCGGGCCGCCGTCCTCTCGGTCATGCCGGCCCGTTTCCGCGCTCGCTCATGCCGGCAAACTAGCCGAGGGGTACGACGGAACCGGCGCTACTCGCCGGGCGTCTCTCCGGCCGGTGCCCGGGACCCGGCGCTCGCCGGCACGTTGACCGGTACCGCGATCCCGGTGTTCCCCGTGCTGGGGATGGTGAACTGCGCGCCACCGGCCTGGGTGAAGTGGAAGGCGACGTTGAGCGTCATGCCGGAGCCGACAGCCTTCTTTAACCCGGTGATCTGCAGGAACTGGGAGGCGTCCCGGTTGAGGACGACGCAGCCGAACGCCTTGATCTGCACGCTGATGTCGGTCGAACCGGCCGGCGCGGGAGACGGGCTCGGCGACGGCGACGCGGAAGCCGGGCCCGACTGGGACGCCGAACCGGTCGGCTTCGCGGACGGTCGGCCGGACGGGGTGCCGGTCGGGCCGGCCGGACTCGCCCCGCCGGACGCGCCGGCCGACGGTCCCACGCCCGCGGTCGGCGCGCCGGTCGACGGGTTGGGCTGGATCGGCCGCGCGGAGCTGAGGCACGGACTGGGCGCGCCGCTGTGCGCACCGGTGGAGATGACCACCGGGCCGGCCTGGTCGATGACGCTGCCCACAGCGTCCAGCGTGATGTCCTTCGACGTGTTGTTGAAGATCCACAGGGTCAACGGTGCGTTGTCACCCGGCTTGTACCCGCCCGGGCCGGGGAAGTCGAGCGTCGCGTTGGACACCGCGATCGTCCCCGTCGGGTCGTTCTCGCTGGGCGCGTTCACGCTGCCCTGCGCGCCGGCGACCGCCGGTACCACCAGGGAGGTGGCCGCGAGCTGACCGGCGCTGCACGCCGCGAGCAGACCGGTGGCGACCAGGGCGCCGGCCACGGTCGGTACGGCCAGGCGCAACCGATGCGAGCGGGTCACGGATCCTCCTGTGCTGTGCGGTGGCGCCGCGGTGCGTTGGCGCCCCGGGCCACGTCAGACGGCAACGACCCACAGCGTAGTGGTCATCATTTCGCCGCCTGCGCCGGACCCGGTCGGCTCACCCCGCGGTACCCGAGAACAGCAGCAGGACGACGTCGGCCAGGGCGACCAGCATGACCGACCGGAAGGCCGCGCGTGCGCCGAACCGCCGGGACAGCAGCCAACCGGCGGGTAGCGCGACCACCGCGACCGCCAGGATGCCCAGGCCCGCGATGCTCGGCCGGCCGGCAGGGCCGAACACGAGCGTCGCGGTGGCGGTCAGCAGGAGGCCGCCGCCGGCCAGCCACGAGCCCGTCGCGCCGAGCATCTGCGGCAGACCGCGCACGCCGGTACGGGCGTCGCCGTCCAGGTCGGGCAGGACGTTGAGGAAGTGGGCGCCGCCGCCGAGCAGGCCGGCCGCGGTGATCAGCCACCAGTGGTGGGTACCGGCGGTGAACGCGCCCAGCGAGCCGAACGCGACGAGGTACGGCACCACGGACGCGACGGTGAACTTGAACGGCCAGTCGTACAGCAGCCCGGACACCATCCCGACGATGCCGAACACGCCCGGTACCGGTCCGGACAGCAGCGACAGCGGCACGTTGGCGACGGCCGCGACCACGGCGGCGATGCCCACCGTGCCGCGGGACACCTCGCCGCACGGGATCGGCTTGTCCCGGCGGCCGGACCGCGCGTCCCGCTCCGCGTCCAGCCAGTCGTTCGTCCAGCCCACCGCGAGCTGGCTGGCGAGCACCGCGACGGTGATGGTCACGGTGTCCACCGGCCGCCGGCCGGCGGCGATGGTGAGCAGGCAGCCGACGGCGGTCACCGCGGCAGCCGGCTCCGGATGGCTCGCCTTGACCAGTCCGCGTACCCCCAAGGGATCCCCCAGACGTGAGGCGCGGCGACACGCGCGGTCGCCGGCTGGTGACCGCAAGTCTGTTGGATCGTGAAGATTCATGCCAGGCTTGCGGGGATGCTGCGAAACGATCTGGCGCAGTATGACGCCCTGGCCGGCGAATGGTGGCGCCCGACCGGCGTCTTCGCGATGCTGCACTGGCTGGCCGCGGCGCGGGCCCGGCTGGTACCGCCGGCCGCCCGGCCCGGCGAGATCCTCGTCGATCTCGGCTGCGGCGGTGGCCTGCTGGCACCCCACCTGGCCGGCAAGGGGTACCGGCACATCGGCGTCGACCTCGTCACCTCGGCGCTGGTACAGGCCGCCGAGCGGGGCGTCGCGCCGGTCCGCGCGGACGTCGCCCGGCTCCCGTTGCGCAGCGGCTGCGCGTCCGTGGTGAGCGCGGGTGAGTTGCTGGAGCACGTGGTGGACCCGGGCACCGTGGTCGCCGAGGCGTGCCGGATCCTGCGGCCGGGTGGCACCCTGGTGCTCGACACGCTGAACGCGACCCTGGCCGCCCGGGTCCTCGCCGTGGAAATCGGCGAGCGGCTGGTACGCGTCCGGGGCATCCATGACCCCCGGCTGTTCGTTGACCCGGGAGTGCTGACGAGTGAATGCGCCCGGCACGGGGTAGAGCTGAGGATCCGGGGGGTACGGCCGGCCGCAGCCGGGCTGCTGCGCTGGCTGTTCACCCGGCGGGGTGAGGTGGCGATCGTGCCGAGCCGGTCGACGGCCGTGCTGTACCAGGGGCGGGGAGTGAAGCATGGGTGAGGCGCTCGCTGCCGCGCGGCGGCTGGCACCGCGGTTCGCCGGCCGGGCCGACGGCCACGACCGGGACGGCAGCTTCCCGGTCGACGACTTCGCCGACCTGCGCGACGCCGGCCTGTTCGGGCTGATGGTGCCCGAACGGCTGGGCGGGCTGGGCGCCGGCTTCACCGACTATGCGGCGGTGGCCTACGAACTGGCCCGCGGCAACGGCGCGACCGCCCTGGTGTTCAACATGCACGCCTCGGTCACCGGCGCGCTGGCCGGCATCCCCGAGGCGATGGCCGGCGCGCTCGGGGTACCGGACGAGTTCTTCGCCGCACGCGACGACATCCTGCGGGCCGCCGCCGGCGGCGCGTTCTTCGCGGTGGCGATGAGCGAACGCGGCGCGGGCTCGCGGCTGTCGAGACTGTCCACTGTGTACTCGCGGGAGGACGGCGGGTTCCGGGTCAAGGGCAGCAAGGCGTTCGTCTCCGGCGCCGGGCAGGCCGACGCCTACCTGGTGGCCGCGCGCAGCACCGACGACCCGGAGACCGTGTCGCAGTTCCTTGTACCGGCCGGCACACCCGGCCTGGCCGTCGAGAAGACCTGGGACTCCCTGGGCATGCGCGCGACCTGCTCGCACGACCTGCACCTGGACGTCAAGGTAGCGGAGGGCAACCTGCTCGGCGGTGTCGAGGGGCTGGCCCTGTGGTTCGCGCAGCTCATGCCGCACTGGCTGGTGGCCAGCTATGCGGCGGTCTACGTGGGGGTCGCACAGTCCTGTGTGGACGCCTGTGTGTCCCATGTGGCCGTTCGGGGGGTTGCCGACCTGCCGTGGGTACGGGCGCGGGTCGGTCGGGCGGACGCGGCCGTCGCGGCCGCCCGGCTCGCGGTCGAGGAGGCCGCCCGTCGCGTGGACAACGCACCCGGGGACCCGGAGACCAACCGCTGGGTGTGGCGCGCGAAGCTGCTCGCCGGGACGACCGCGGCCGAGGTCGCCGCGTCCATGCTGGAGGCCGCCGGTACCTCGGCGACCCGGCGCGGGAACCCGCTGGAACGGCTGTACCGGGACGCCCGGTGCGGGTCGCTGCAGCCGGCCACCTCCGACGTGTGCGCGGACTGG
>CAZYCD010000261.1:0-6129 GCA_964645345.1 uncultured Micromonosporaceae bacterium | reverse complement strand
GACGACGCCGACCTGATCCTCATGGTCAACGGCATCGTCTGGGCAGCCGAACGGGTACCGGGCGAGGACCACGCCCAGCGGCTGCTCGCCGTGATGATCGACGGACTGCGGCCGGGTCGGATCGCCGCCGCCTGACCAGCAGTACGGCCGGACCGCCGCCGGGGCTTCCCGGTCGGCGGTCCGCCGTCTACGCCCGGCGACCTACCGGCCGACCGCGGCCAGGTACTCGTCGAGGTTGCGCGGGTCGGCCGTGGTACGGCGCCGGGAGGGCGGCTGGCCGCGCACCGGCCGGTACCCGTCGAGGCTCGCCTCCAGCACCCCCTCGCCGCTGGTCAGCCCCGGCAGCATGCGCTGCAGGTCCGGTACGTCCACCGCCCGCAGCACCGCGTCGACGGCGACGTCCTCGCCGTTCGGCGTCTGCGCCTCGATCCCTGCCCGGAGCCCGGCGAGCGCGGCGAGGACCGGGCCGAGCGTCGCGGCGGGCGTGTCCAGCCGGACCCGGGACATCGGCTCGCACACCGCCGAGCCGGCGCGGTCCAGGGCCCGCGCGAGCACCACCGGGGTGAGCTTGCGGAAGTCGGCCGCCGTGCTCAGCGGCCCGCGGGTGGCCGGCGGCCCGTCGAACGAGCTGTAGTTGGACCGGGTCATGGACACCACGCAATCGGTGACCGGCCAGCCGTGCGGCCCCTCCCGCAGCGCGTCGCGCACGTACCCGGCCATGCTGTCCGCGAAGTCGCCGAGGTTGCGGTACACGAACAGCGGTACCCCGCGGAAGTCCACCCGCAGCCGGAAGCGCACCCCGGAGCCGGGTACCGCGGGCTCCACCCGCAGCCCGATGGTGGCGTGGAACGGGTTGGACGGCGCGTTCAGGACCTCCACCGCCTCGCCGGTACCGCTGGGTCGCTCAATGTAGAGCGGCGTGGTCTCCCGGAACGTCGCCTCGACCCCGAAGTCCGCGGCGAGGGTGGCCTGGATGACCTCCTTCTGCACCTCGCCGTACAGCGACACCGCCAGCTCCCGGCCGGCCCCGTCGGACCGCACGTTGATCAGCGGGTCCTGCTCGGCGAGCTGGGTCAGCGCAGTGCGCAGCGCGACGTGGTCGGCCGCGTGCACGGGCACCACCACCGCCTCCAACGCCGGCGCGGCGAACTGCGGCCGGGCGGCGCGCCGGGCGGCAGCGCCGTGCGCCCCGCCGATGACGTCGCCGACCCTGACGCCGGCGAGCCCCCACAGCTTGCCGATATCGCCGGCCCGGACCGCGTCGCGGCGCGCCCAGGCGCCGCCCGCGAACACGCTGATCGCGGTCACCTTGTCCCGGCCGTGGTAGAGCCTGTCGCGGGTGCGGACGGTACCCGAGAAGATCCGCGCGTACGCCACCTTCTCGCCGGCCGCGCCGCGTTCGATCTTGAACACGCTCCCGCTGACCGGTCCGTCCGGGTCGCCGGTCGCCACCGGTAGCAACTCGACCAGCCCGTCCATCAGCGGCCCGACACCGGTACCGGTGGCCGCCGAGCCCGGGTACGCCGGGTACACCAGGCCCTGGCGGGTCTGCGCGACGAGGGCCGCGCGCAGGCGGGCCGGTGTCACCGTCGACTCATCGTCCACATAGGACGTCAGGAGCGCGTCGTCGTTTCCGGACAGAGCGTCGAGGAGGGCTCCACTGTCGTGCATTGTGGACGGTGTGACCCGGGCGCCCCGGGTACCGGCGTTCCGGACGCGGCCCATCGGTACCGGCGTGACACCCAGCCGCGGCCGGACCTGTGCGAGTACCCGGTCCACGTCGGCCCCGCGCCGGTCCACCTTGTTGATGAACAGCAGCGTCGGTACCCGCATCCGTCGCAACGCGCGCATGAGTACCCGCGTCTGCGGCTGGACGCCCTCCACCGCGGAGATGACCAGTACCGCGCCGTCGAGCACGCCGAGCACCCGGTCCACCTCGGCGATGAAGTCCGGGTGGCCGGGTGTGTCGATCAGGTTGACCGGGACGCCGTGCACGGCCAGCGACACGACCGCGGACCGGATGGTGATGCCCCGCGCTCGCTCCAGCGCGAGCGAGTCGGTCTGCGTGGTTCCGTCGTCGACCCGTCCGATCTCGTCGATGACGCCGGCCGCGTGAAGCAGCCGTTCGGACAGGGTCGTCTTACCGGCGTCGACATGCGCCAGAATCCCGAGATTGAGTGTGCTGCGCAGCAACCGTCATGCCCTTCGAGACGAACAGGTCTGGTTCGACGGGGATGAACGTTGCTCGCATTGCCACTCCTCGATTCCTCGGCGACGCGTCCCGACCAGCGAACCACGCCCGCGGCGCCGGCCGCGACGCAATTACCCGAACCAGGCCATCGCCTGGCCGTGCGACCGCGCCCAGGCCAGCGGCCGCCCGTCCAGGGCCAGCACGTTGTGCAGTGCCCCGTCCGGCGGCCCGGGCAGCGTGCCGTGCGGCAGCACGTCCGGCGCCTCGACCGCGATCCAGTGCCCCGGCAGCGCGCGCACCACCTCGACGAACGCCCGCCGCCTGGCCGGCGGCAGGTGGTAGAGCACGGAGGTGTGGAACACCACCAGGGTCGCGCCGGCCGGTGCCCGGGCCGCCAGCGCCGGGAGGTCGTCGACCGCGTCGCCGCGCACCAGCAGGGGCGGCTCGGCCGCGGCCACCGCAGCCGCGGTGCGCAGCCGGGCCCGGCGGTGCGCGTGCTCGGGCCAGATGAGGGCGTCGAGCCACGCGACGTCCGCCGGGTCGGTCACGTCGAGCGGGTTGAGGTCCAGACCGGCCCGCCACACCACATCCGGTACCCGCCCGGGCGGCGTCAGCCCGGTCGCGGCACAGTCGAGGACCGGCTCGCCGTCGCCGACCAGGTGGTCGCCGTACCGGTAGCGGTACCTGTCCGGGTACAGGCACAGTCCCGCGGAGGCGCCGACGTCCAGCAGCGCCAAGGGCTGCGGCAGCCCGGCGAGTACCGGCAGCAGGACGGCGCACCGCCCCGGTTCGTTGGTCTGTACCGCCCTGGTCCTGACCTCTGCCTCGATCGCCGGCCAGTTCGCGAGCGCGTACCGGCGGAACGCGCCCGGATCCGCGACCTGGCCGCCGAGCAGCCGCACCACGCCGAACAGCAGGTTGGGCTGCCACTTGTCGGGCGGCAGGGTAGCGAGCAGCGCCAGGAGTTCGCCGTCGCCCGCGACGGCCGCCGACAGCCGCTCGTACCCGGGTGACACGCCGCGCGCCTCGCGTACGGCGAAGTCGCGGTACACCTCGGCGATCGTCATCCGCCAATGCTCGCAGCCGGAGCGGCAACGGTGACCGCCGGACCCTCACCCGGATGTTCGTCCCCGGTCAGCGTCGCCCGAAGCGCCTGCGCCAGCATGCTGACGCGGCGGCGGCCCGGTCGGCCCGCGAAGGTCGATCGGATCGAGCACCGCCGCCGGGATCGGGGGCGAGCCGGTCAACGCTGCGCGTACAGTCTTCCCCGCATCGCTGATCGATCGGAGCCGACCATGCAGTTGACCAAGCACGCGCACGCCTGCGTGACGTTGAGCAAGGAGAGCGGTCGGATCGTGATTGACCCGGGGACCTTCACCCCGGACGCCTCCCCAGCAGTGGCCGCCGCCGACGCCGTCTTGATCACCCACGAGCACTTCGACCACTTCGATGAGGATGTGATCGCCCGGTCCCTGGACGAGCGTCCCGAACTGCGGGTCTACGGCCCGGCCAGTGTCGTCGACCGCTGGCGGGAGGCGCGGCGCGGCCAGATCACCGCTGTAGCGGACGGCGACCAGTTCACCGTTGCCGGTTTTGACATCGCGGTGTTCGGCCGCCGACACGCGATTATCCATCGCGACATCCCGCAAGTCGCGAACGTGGGCTATCTCGTCGACGCCGGCCTCTACCACCCCGGAGACGCCTACCACGTCCCGCCAGCGCCGGTCGAGACGCTGCTGCTGCCCACCAGCGGCCCGTGGACAAAGGTTGGAGAAGCTGCGGACTACACGCGTGAGGTGGCGCCGCGGCGCCTCATCCAGATCCACGAGGTCATGCTCAGCGACATCGGGCAGCAGTCGATGACCCGGTTCCTCGGTCCCGAGATGCTGACCGACGTGCCCCTGACGATCGTGCCGGTCGGCAGGACGATCGCGCTCGGAGACGACTGAACGGCAAGGTCCACGAACGCCGACGCCGTGGTCGCCGGGCCGGGGAGCCGATTGCCGCCAGTGCGACACAATCGTCGGCCGGGGAACGACCGGGGGAGCCGGCGCGGCCGCCGACTCCCCCGTGAACTAGAACCCGAAGTCAGCTGCAGCCGCTGGTCGACCCGCAGCCCTCGCACACGTAGCAGCTGCCCGCCGGCCGCATCTTCGTACCGCAGGTGAAGCACAGTGGCGCGTCGGCCGCCTTGCCCTGTACCAGTTCCAGCAACTCGGTCGACGAGCCGACCCGGGCCGCCGGGCGCGCCTCGGCCGGCTTCCCAGCGACGGTCGCGCTCGCCGCAGCCGCAGGCAGCGCCGCCACCGACGGGGCCTTGGCAGCCGCCTTCTCGGACTGCGCCGGGCTCACCGGTGCGGAGCTCGCCATCTCCGCGAGGTCCATCGAGTCGTCGCCGCCGCCCGACGCCTCCGCGCGCAGCTGCGCGGCGCGCTCCTCGGCGGTGAAGATGCCCAGCTCCGACCGGCGCTCGTAGGACAGGAAGTCCAGCGCCAGCCGGCGGAAGATGTAGTCCATCACCGAGGCCGCCATCCGGATGTCCGGGTCGTCGGTCAGGCCGGCCGGCTCGAAGCGCATGTTGGTGAACTTCGAGACGTAGGTCTCCAGCGGCACGCCGTACTGCAGGCCGATCGAGATGGCCACCGAGAACGCGTCCATCACGCCGGCCAACGTGGAGCCCTGCTTGGACATCTTGAGGAAAACCTCGCCGAGGCCGTCGTCCGGGTACGACGAGGCGGTCAGGTACCCCTTGGCGCCCCCGACCGAGAACGACACCGTCTCCGACGGGCGCTTCTTCGGAAGCCGCTTGCGCACCGGCCGGTACTCGACGACCTTCTCGACCGTCTTCTCTGCCGGAGCCGCGACGGTGGCCGGGGTGGCGGCCGAGGGCTTCTTGGCCACCGAGAGCGGCTGGCCCACCTTGCAGTTGTCCCGGTAGATCGCCAGCGCCTTGAGGCCGAGCGTCCAGCCCTCGTAGTAGATCTTCTCGACGTCCTCGACGGTCGCCGACTCCGGCATGTTGACCGTCTTGGAGATGGCGCCGGAGATGAACGGCTGCACCGCCGCCATCATCCGCACGTGACCCATGGGCGCGATCGACCGCTCACCCATCGCGCAGTCGAAGACCGGGTAGTGCTCGGTCTTCAGGCCGGGCGCGTCGACCACGTGGCCGTGTTCGGCGATGTGCTCGACGATCGCCTCGACCTGCTCCTCCGGGTACCCGAGGCTGCGCAGGGCACGCGGCACGGTCTGGTTGACGATCTGCATGGAGCCGCCGCCGACCAGCTTCTTGAACTTGACCAGCGCCAGGTCCGGCTCGATGCCGGTGGTGTCGCAGTCCATCATCAGGCCGATCGTCCCGGTCGGGGCGAGCACCGATGCCTGCGAGTTGCGCCAGCCGTTCTTGTCACCGATCTTGTTGCCCTGCTTCCACTGCTTCGCCGCCTCGGCGAGCAGCGCGGTCGCGTTGGCACCGCGCGCCGTCACCGCGTCGCTGGCCTCGGCGTGCTTGCGCATCACGCGCTGGTGCGCGGCGGCGTTGCGGGCGTACCCGTCGTAGGCGCCCACGACACCGGCCAGCTCGGCCGAGCGGCGGTAGGCCGTCCCGGTCATCGCGCTCGTGATCGCGGCGGCCAGCGACCGCCCCTCCTCCGAGTCGTACGGCAGCCCCGAGGCCATCAGCAGCGCGCCCAGGTTGGCGTACCCGATGCCGAGCTGCCGGTACGCCCGGCTGGTCGCGCCGATCTTCTCGGTCGGGAAGTCGGCGAAGCTGATCGAGATGTCCATCGCGGTGATGACCAGCTCGACCGAACGCACGAACTTCTCCACGTCGAACGAGCCGTCGGCGCGCAGGAACTTCAGGAGGTTGAGCGAGGCCAGGTTGCACGAGGAGTTGTCCAGGTGCATGTACTCCGAGCACGGGTTGGACGCCGTGATCC
>CAZYCD010000260.1:0-6387 GCA_964645345.1 uncultured Micromonosporaceae bacterium | reverse complement strand
GACCGCTCGTAGTGGTGCTCGTGCCCGCAGACCACGAGGTCCACGCCGTACCTGTCGAACAGCGGTACCCACTCCTCGCGGATGCCCCGGTCCGCGCCGTTGAACTGGTCGGCCGTCGAGACGACCACCTGGTGCATCACCACGACGATCCAGTCGATGTCCCGGTTGGCCCGGCTGGTCGCCAGCTCCCGCTCCAGCCAGCGCTTCTGCGCCCCGCCCGAGTACCCGCGCACGTAGGAGTTGCCGCCGTCCTGGTAGCACACGTCGTCGTTGTTCAGGCTGACCACGCGCACCGAGCCGGCCGTGAACGCGTACCACAGCCCGCGCGTCTCCGCGTCGCCGGACGGCGAGGGGACGGAGAAGTACGACTGGTAGGCGCCGTACCCGATGGGCCCGTTGCCCAGTTCGTTCTCGTGGTTGCCGGCGGCCGGCATCCATGGCCGGAACCGCGCCGAGCGGCTGTTGTTGGTGAACCAGTCCGACCAGGTGCGGATCCGGTCGGTGGACAGGTTGGCATAGCACAGGTCGCCGTTGACGAGGTGGAACAGTGGCGCGATGCGCTCGATGCCGTCGACGGTGTCCGACCCGGCCGGCGAGCCGAGGTTGTCGTTGACCCAGATCGGGCTGGTCGCCCCGGCCGGCGTGGTCTGCTTGCCGAGGGTCGGGGTGCCCTGGTCGCCGAAGCTGGTGAAGGTCAGCGGCGCGCGGCCGCGCGGGGCGGTGCGGAAGAAGCCGGGCATCGGCGTCGTACCGTCGTGCACCGCCGCGTAGCTGTACGCGGTGTCCGCGCGCAGCCCGCTGATGCGCGCGTGGTGGATGAACACCTCGGTACCGGACCGCGCGTCGCGGTACGTCACGGTGTCGGCGGACTCCGAGCGGCCGTAGCCGTCGAGGTCGGTACCGACCAGGACCCGCGGGCGGCCGACGGAGGTCGGCGTGCTCCACGAGACGACGACCTCCCGCGAGGCGTCGGCGCCGAACTGGAGGTGCAGACCGTGCACGTCCGGTGCGCCGGCGGCGCCGGGCCGGCTCCACAGCGCCGGGCCGGGGGAGGCGGAGGCGGCGGCCGGCAGCATGACGGCCCCCGCGGCACCCGCCGCGGTCGCGCCGGCCGCACCGAGAACGGCCCGCCGGCTCATGCCGGCCTGGCTTGGGTTATCGGATCGAGTCATGGCCACATGCTGATGCGGCCGGATGAACATCGCAGGCTGGACCGGGACAACAGCGGGCGAACGCGATCGGCCGGGAAGCCGGCCGCGGGACGCGCGTCAGGCCGTGCTGGAGGGTGCCGCGGCCAGCCGGCCCACGGCGGTGGCCAGCAGCCAGTGCAGGTTGCCCGGTTCGGCCCGCTTCCCGGCCCCGGTCAGCGCGATGGTGACGACCGTGTCGCCGTGCCGCCCGACCGCCCAGCCGTCGCCGGTGAACGCCTCGTCGCCGATGCCGGGCAGCGGCTGACCGCGCCGCCGGGCGCGCACCGCGAGCTGCCCGACCATCCCGCCGGCCGCCATCAGCATCAGCACCGGCTTGCCGCCGGGGTCGCGGAACTGTACCTGCTGGAGCGGTACCGGCTGGTTGTCGCCGCCGACGGCGTGCGGCGTGACCGGCATGCCCAGCGCGCCGCTGACCTCGTTGGCGGTGAGCAGGCCGACGGCCGGCACGGCCGGCGCCCGCACCACGCCGCCGAGCAGGCCGAGCACGCCGCCCGCTCCCGCGCCGGCCGCGGCGCCGAGGATCTCGTCGAACGGGTCCGCGTCGGCGGAGACCCGGGCCTCGGGCAGGCTCATCGCCTTGGCGATCATCGCCTCGGTCTGGTTGTTCGACGACCCGGCGTCCCGCCAGCGCCGCCCGGTGCCCTGCTCCACCACGCTCAGCTCGGTGACGCGCCGGCTCCACCGGCGCGCGGACATCTTCACGGTGTCGCCGTCGACCGCGCGGCCGGCGATCTGGCTGGGCAGGCCCCAGGCCGTGGTTCTGTCGCCGCTGCCGTCATCGACAGCCAGGTAGTACAGCCACGGTACCGCCGGGGAGTTCTCCCCACCCGAGTTGGACCGCCAGACCTGCTTCCACAGCACCTGACCGGTGAGCTGCTTCGGCGCGGCGAGGTCGATGATCGTGCGGACCAGCAGGTACAGGCCGTAGACGAACAGCACGGTACCGACCGCGAGCCCGATGCTCTTGACCGAGCCGGCAAACTGCGCGGCGTGGCTCTGACCGATCGCGGGCTCCCGCAGCGCGGCCGCCACGCCCTTGGCCCAGTAGTAGAGCAGCAGGAAGCCCAGGCCGCCGAGGAGCACGCCGCGCACGATCAGGTACCGCGCCGTGCGCCCGTACCGGGGCCACAGGCGCGGGTACCGGACGCGGACGCGGTGCCAGGTGTCGCCGTAGGAGGACCAGACCCGCTTGCGGTTGCCCATCCCGAGGTCGATGACCGCGGCACAGACCCTGGTCGTACCGAGGGCGTCGCCGTAGGACAGGTACCGGTCCCAGACCGCGACGGCCGAGGGCGGGAGGTCGGCGAACGCCTCGGTCCGCGCCAGCCAGTCCCGTACCCCGAACCACCTGGCGGCGGCCTCGCGCCCGGCCGGCGTGTCCCGCTCGCCGATCGGCCGGTGCCCGATGCCGGCGAGGATGGCGGCGGCGAAGAACCACGTGAAGCCGGCGCCCTTGACCGCACCGCCGCTGCCGCCCGAGCCGTGCCTGGTCAGGAGGAACACCGCGACCGCCAGCCCGCCGCCCGCGACGATCGCGGCCACCGTCAGCATGCTGAGGATCGCCGGGCCGAAGCGGCGCCGGGACAACCCGCGTGCCCGGGCGTCCGCGACGACCTCCGCGCGCAGCCGCTTCTCGAAGGTGCTGGCCTGGCCCTGGTCCCGGAAGGTCAGCGCGGGCAGCGGTACCACGCCGCCGACGGCGAGTCCGGCGACCCGGTCGAAGATCCGCTGCTCGTACCGGTTGAGCCCGGTCGGGTTCGGCTGCTTGACGTGGATCGTGGTCTGCATCGGATCGTTGCCCGGCTGCCGGAACTCCAGGTACTTGCGGGCGGCGAGATCGATGAGCGTCGACTCGGCCGCGTCCTCGCTGAGGTCCCAGCCGCCGGCCAGCAGGCTGACCACGGCGGGGGGCTCCGAGCCGGGCAGGTCCTGGGTGGCCGGCAGCGGTGCGGGACGGGCCGGCCTGGTGACCACCAGGGCGAGCCCGTAGAGCGCGAACCAGCCGCCGACGGCGCCCAAGCCGACCGCGATCGCGACCAGTTGACCCGAGGTGAGCGAGAACATGCCCGTCAGAACCGGACCTGTACCGGGCCGCGCTCGTCGCCGACCGCCTGGAACAGGTCGCGCGCCTTGAACCCGCCGATACCGGCGATGATGTTCGTCGGGATGGACTGCGTGCTCGTGTTGTAGGTCTGCACCGCGCTGTTGTAGAACTGCCGCGCGTAGGCGATCTTGTCCTCGGTACCCGACAGCTCGCCCTGCAGGCTCATGAAGTTCTCGTTGGCCTTGAGGTTCGGGTACGCCTCGGCGAGGGCGAACAGTCGGCCGAGCGTCTGGGTCAGCGCGTTCTCGGCCTCGGCCCGGGTGGCCGCGCCCTGGCCGGCGGCGGCGACCGCGCTATTGCGCGCCTGCACGACGGCGTCGAGGGTGCCGCGCTCATGGGCCGCGTAGCCCTTGACGGTCTCCACGAGGTTGGGGATCAGGTCGTACCGGCGCTTGAGCTGCACGTCGATCTGCGCCCAGGACGCGTCGACCTGGTTGCGCTGCCGCACCAGACGGTTGTAGGTGCCCAGCGCCCACCCGACGACCACCACCGCGACCAGGCACACCAGGCCGACGATGATGAGCAGAATGATGTTCGATGCCATGGAGGGGGCCCTTCCAGGGGGTGGCGTTCGGTGATCGTGGCCCGATGGTGGCCCCGACGTCGCGATCATTCTGCACTGTGTCGCCGATCCGACTGCCTGCGGCGCGCGCACGTCCCTGGGGGCCTTCGGGCCACCCGGGGGATTCCTGTGATTGTTCGGTTCGGACACGCCGCCTTTACTCAGCGTTCATGCGGTGCACCGATCTCGCCGGTACCTGGCGATGCCTGCGGAGCTGGTTCGAGGAGCGCGATGTGCTGGTGCTGCCGCGCCTGACCGGTGCCGGTCCGACCGTGTGCCTCGACGGTGACCTGCCGCTTGACCGGCCCGCGAGCGGTACCGAGCTGGCGATCGCGGTGAGCCGGCTGTGCCGGGTCGTCGAGGGCTTCGCGCTGCCCGTGGTGTACGTGGGCCAGGTCCGTACGGAGCCGGACGGCGCACCGGCGTCGGTGACGATACGCGCGGTAGCCGGCGGGATCGTCCATGAACTGACTCTCGTCGCCTCCTGGTACGCGAAACAAGACATTGACATTGACCGAAGTCTTTCACTGGCGGTGGGGGAGCCGTAACCTTCGCTTACAGTCCCGCCGCCCCGGGCTGGCCGGTTCGGCTGGGCTCTGTGATCCGAGGAACCTGGTCGTCCGAGGAACCTGGCACCATGGCCGGAAGCGCGACGCGCATAGCGGTGCAGTCCCGGCGGCGTCTGGTGCGTGATGCGCTCTGCGCGTACCTGGCCAGCCGGCCCGAGTTCACCGTGGTTGGGCAGACCGCGAGCATCGAGACCATGCTCGCGCTGTGTGCGTTGCGCCGCCCGGACGTGGTGCTCATCGACGCCGAACCCGCCGGTACCCCGACGATCGCCGAACTGCGGCAGCTGTGCGCGGCGTTCCCGGCCACCCAGGTGGTCATCGCCTACGCCGAACTGCACCCGCAGATGCTCGCCGGCGCCATCCAGGCCGGCGTGAGCGCGCTGGTGCCCTGCGCGCACGGGCTGGCCAGCCTCGTGCGCACCCTGCGCCAGTACCCGGCCGGTACCCCGCCGATACACGACGGGTTCGCGTTGACCGAGCGGGAACTTGAGGTGGTCTCGCTGCTCGGCGCGGGACACAGCGTGCCCCAGATGGCCCGGCTGATGAGGATCAGCCCCCGGACGGTGGAGAACCACAAGCGACGGATTTACGTGAAGCTGGGTGTGGGCAATCAGATACGCGCGGTTTCCCAGGCGACCTCCATGGGGCTGATCGGCCCGGGTACCGGCGACCCGGCCCGGCCGCGCGGCAATGCCGACGAGCGACGGCCCCCGTTCATCGTGGTGTCCGGCAGTCCGGGCGAGGGGCTCGACCGGGTGGCCGAGGCCCTGGCCGGTGCGGGGCTGCCGTTCGTGCATGCCGATCCCTCGGTCGAGTGGCCCGGCCGCGAGTCCCCCGCGGCGCCGCAGGCGGCCCAGGCGCCCGAGGCGCCGGCCGCTACGCACGGGCCGGTGCTCGAGCGGCCTCAGCCGTCGGCGGTGGTGCTCATCGACCCAGGGCCGGCGGACTGGCGCACCGTCGACGTCGTCGGCGCACCCAGCATGCTGGTGCTGTTCCACGAGCCGGACCTGTCGGAGATCGCCGACGCACTGCTGCGCGGGGTGCGCTCGATGGTCCGCGGCCACGACGTCGGGTCCGACCTGGCGGCGGTCGTGGCGCTCGTCGCGCACGGGTACTTCGCCATGCCGACCGAGCACCTCGACGACCTGGTGCGCTGGCTCGGCCTGCCCGGGGAGCGGCCGGCGGTACCGGAGCTGACCACCCGTGAGGCAGACATCCTCGGCTCGATCGCCCTGGGGCACACCGTCCGGCAGACGGCGCGCTCGCTCGGCATCGCCGTGAAGACCGTGGAGAACACGCAGGCCCGGCTGTTCCGCAAGCTCGGCGCGCACAACCGGTCCGGCGCACTGACCATCGCGTACCGGATGGGCCTGGTCGACCCGGCGCAGGGCGGTACCGAGCCGAAAGCGGCGGCAACCGCGGCGGCGGTGGTGCCCGGTGTCCGACCCCCCGACCCGGCGGGACAGCCGGCCCCTTAGGGGCATTCGGCCACCCTGGGGGTCCCCTGCTCTTTTCGCAAACAGTCCCCCATCTATTGACTGTTGTCCATGTCAGTACCTACGCCCGCAAATCCGCCACTGCACCGCGCCGCTGGTACCCCTCGAGGACGGCTGTCCCGCCGGGCGTTCCTCGCGCGCACCGGTGCTCTGGCCACCGCCCTCGGCACCCTCGACCTGCTCGCACAGATCGCGTGGGTACCCGCGCGGCCGGCCCATGCCGCCACGCAGCTTCCGGACATCCAGTTCGACCTGGATGCCTTCATACCGCCGGCCACGACGATCGACGGCGTGCTGGTGCGGTTCCCGCCGGTGAACACGGTGTTCCTCACCGCCAGCCTGGCCCGCAACCCGTCAAAGACCGACCAGCAGCGGCTGTCCGATGCGCTCAACACCATCGAGGCCAACTACCCGTACGCGGCCGGCGGCGTGATGACCCACGTCG
>CAZYCD010000259.1:0-6428 GCA_964645345.1 uncultured Micromonosporaceae bacterium | reverse complement strand
GTCCTCTGTGTCCTCTGTGTCCTCTGTGTCCTCTGTGTCCTCTGTGTCCTCTGTGGTGAATTTTCCTCTTCCGGCAGAATCGGTAACCGCCGCCGACCTGCGCGCCGAGATCGAGCGGCTTGGCGTCGTCCAGGTAGACACCATCTCCGTCGTCGCCCGCTCGCAATACCTCGTCCTCTGGAGCCGCCTCGGCCCATACGACTCCGCCCTGCTGGACGCCCTGCACAGCCCACATCGCGGCATCTTCGAATACTGGAGCCATGCCGCCTCCATCGTCCCCATGAGCGACTATCCCTACTACCGCGCCGACATGCTCCACGCCGCCGAGATCCATCTCTGGGACAATCTGCGCGCCTGGATGCACGAGAACCCCACCGTCATCGAGGAGACCCGCGCCACCATTCGAACACGCGGCCCGCTCGCCTCCGCCGACTTCGAGCGCGACCCCACCGCCGCCCGCGCCAATCCCTGGGACTGGTACGGCCCCAAAGAGAGCCGCAAAGCGCTCGACGTGCTCTGGACCCTCGGCGAGCTGATGATCTCCAGCCGGCGCGGCGGCCAGCGTGTCTATGACCTGCGCGAGCGCGTGCTCAAAGAAGCCTTCGGCAAAGTCCCGCGCGACACCCGTCTCCCAACGCCGCTGGAGCAGCGCGACCATTTCATCCGCCGCACCATCCGTGCGCTCGGCGTCATCACCCCCGCCTGGCTCTGGGACTACTTCCGCCTGCACGACTACGTCATCAACGCCGCCGCCAACGGCCACAAGCCCACGAAGCGCGCCGCCGCCGAAGAGGCGCTCGCCGCCCTCGCCGCCAAAAAGAAGCTACTCCCCGTCGAGATTGAAGGTCTGCCCGGCCCCGCCTATCTCGATCCCGCCCGCCTGCCCGACCTGGAGCGGCTGCGCGCGGGCGAGCGGCCGGAGCGCACCACCTTGCTCAGCCCGTTCGACAACCTCATCTGGCACCGCCTCCGCACCCGCGAGCTGTTCAACTACGACGTTTGCCTGGAGACGTACGTCTTGCCGGAGAAGCGCCGCTACGGCTACTACTGCCTCGCCATCCTGCACCAGGGGCGCATTGTAGGTCGCCTGGACCCCAAATTCGTTCGCGACGAGCGCCGGCTGCTCGTTCGCGCCGTCTACCTGGAGCCAGGTGTCGCGGTGGATGATACGCTGCTCGCCGGCATCACCCAGGCGCTGCGCGAGCTGGCCGCGTTCCTGGGAGCGCAGACCATCATCGTCGAGCGTGGCGACCCGGAAATACTGGCCCCCGCGCTCACCGAGCGCCTCACAAGCGCTGTGTCAATGAATGTCAAATTAGATGGTTGACTTGCACAGGAGATAGGTCTATAGTAGCTCTGCCGGTAGGCAGGTACTCGCATTCGGAGCAATTTACCGCCGCCGGCGCGCCAACAGTGTTAGCGAGCTTGTTCCAGGAGGACAACAATGAAGGGTCTCGGCGGAATTCTCGCGGTCATCGGTCTCATCGTCGTCGTGCTCGGCCTTGTCAATCACTTCGTCAAGAACTTCCTTGGCAGCGCCGGGCATGCCAGCACCATCATCGCCATCGTCGGCGCCGTTTTGCTCGTCATCGGGCTGGTCATGTACATGATGCCGAGCAGGGCCAGGGCGTAACCGCCGGCCAGAATCCTTGCCGCCGGCTCCACTTCTGGTCTATACTGGATGTGCTAGCCGGAAAAGCATTTATGCGGCTGGCAACCCTTGGCAACGACAGTGGCTGTGACGGGATCAGACACGGAGACACTTCGGTGCGCAGAGAGCGGCGCAAAAGCTGCGAGCGCCGCCACCCAACCCTCCGCGTGACACCCCTGAGCCGGCAGGTGAACCTGCGCCTTCTTCCCGCGCACCAGTAGCCCGCCCCGGTTCGCGCCCGCTACCGCGCGACACAAGGCCCAACGCGCCTTTTCCTGTGCGCTGGGCGAATGGTGGTGGTACCACGACCGGCTGCGAAGCCCTCGTCCCCCAAGCGGGACGGGGGCTTTTGTTGTTGGCCCCACGCTGTACCGCCTGCGTCTCGCCGGCCCGTGGTTTCGTAGGGGCGTCCGGTGGACGCCCGTCGTAGGTGGCACTGCAACCACACAGAAAGAGGATGACCCAATGGCGGACGATTGCGATTGCGATTGCGACGGCGATAACGATCCGTGGGAACGCGCCTGATCTGATCTCCTGAGTCTTCGGGAGAAGCCTGCCGGGGCGCGCTTCCGCCACGTTTCCGGGCAGGCCCACCTCATCGAGAAGACAACACAGGAGAGACCGCATCATGGAACGCATACGAATACGCACCACGGAAGCCGCCGCCCATACCGGCGAGCGCGTCCGCGTCGAGGGCTGGCTGCACGCGCTGCGTCGCCTCGGCGGCATCAGCTTTCTCATCATCCGCGACGGCTGGGGAACACTCCAGGCCGTCGCGGCCAGCGACGCGGACCTCGCCCCGCTCGCAGAATTGGGCGCCGGTGTCGAGAGCGTCATCGCTGTCGAGGGCGTACCCACAGCAGCGCCACAAGCGCCCGGTGGCATCGAGCTGCGCGACATCCGCCTCGCGGTGCTGGTGCCTGTCACCGAAGCCCCACCCGTCACCCTCAGCAAGCGCGAGCTAAAGGCCAGCCTCAACACCCTGTTGGACGAGGCCGTCGTCGCCAACCGGCATCCGAAGCGGCGGGCGCTGCTCCGGCTGGGCGCTGGCGCGATGGCCGGCTTCCGGGCCACACTCACCGCGCGCGGCTTTACTGAAATCTCCTCGCCCAAGATCGTCGCCTCCGCCACGGAGGGCGGCGCCAATGTCTTCCAGCTCGACTACTTTGGGCGCCCGGCGTACCTCGCCCAGAGTCCGCAGTTCTACAAGCAAATGATGGTCGGCGTCTTCGAGCGCGTCTTTGAGGTCGGCCCCGTCTTCCGCGCGGAGCCGCACGACACCACGCGCCACATCAATGAATACGTCAGCCTGGACGCCGAATTCGGCTTCATCGAAGATCACTTTACCGTCATGGCCGTGCTGCGCGACACCATCGCCGGCATCCTCGCCGCCCTCGCGGAGGGCTACGCCGCCGAGCTGGCGCTGCTGGAAGTTGCGCTTCCAACCGTGCCGGAAACCATCCCGCATCTCCACTTCGCCGAGGCGCAGGATCTAATCTTCCAGCGGCACGGCGTGGATGTGCGCGGCGAGCCGGACCTTTCCCCGCAAGACGAGCGCTGGCTGGGCGAGTGGGCGCGCCAGGAACACGGCAGCGACTTCCTCTATGTCACCGGCTACCCGATGCGCAAGCGTCCGTTCTACACTCATCCCGACCCCGCCCGCCCCGAATACTCCAACTCCTTTGACCTCATCTTTCGCGGCACGGAGCTGGTCACGGGCGGACAGCGGCTGCATCGCTACCCCGATTACGTCGCGGCGCTGGAGCGCGCCGGCCTGCCCTACGCGCCCTTCGCCGAATATCTGGAGGCGTTCCGCTACGGCATGCCGCCGGAGGGGGGATTTGCCATCGGGCTGGAGCGGCTGCTCATGCAGCTCACCGGCGTGCCCAGCATCAAGCTCGCCACCCTCTTCCCGCGCGACATCAATCGCCTGACGCCATAGGGCCGGCAGGAGCCACACATTGCCGTGTCGCTGGCACGATACATGGCCGCCTCGCACTTTCCATGCATGCTCCGGTGCATCCGCCAAAGGTGTACCAGAGGTCGTCGTCTTCGTTCTATAGATGGGTTGCCTTGCAGGTATTCTGCGGGCGCCTGGTGCAAGAAGACGACATGGAAGGTACTACGACAGACATGGCATTCATCCGCTCACTCCTGGTCGCCCTGCTTCGGACAGACCCTTCGGATACCACCTCATATAGGAGCGAAAAAGATCAGATCTCTGCCGCCAGCCTTCGTTCCAGCACCGCCCATGCAGGCTGGCACACCGCCGGCATAGGCTGGTGGGAGCGTGTGCGCTCGGCGGCTTGGTGGCTCTGGCGGTCTCCACTGGCCGTCGCCGGTGCGGTGCTGCTCATCTATGGGGCCTGGACGTTAGCTGCGTTGCGTGCGGGCCAAACCGCCACCGACTTCGCGTTTGTCGGCTGGTGGTTCGCGCATCAAAGCACCGCAAGCACCGTCATCACGTTTGGCCCAACCTTCCACTATGGTCCTGCCTTCGGCTACGATGGGCAGTTCTGCTACTTCCTCGCCCTCGATCCCAAGAACGCCCATTACTACATGGATGCCCCTGCCTATCGCTACGAACGCATCCTGTATCCCCTACTCGTCCGGATACTCGCGCTAGGCCAGCCGTCACTCATTCCCTATACCCTCATCGCTGTCAACGTCGTCGCGATTACCGGCGGTGTCCTGCTGCTAGCGTATTGGCTGCGCCGCCATGGCATCTCCCCCTGGCTTGCGCTCGTCTACGGACTCTCCGCCGGTGTCTCGGTGGGCTACCAGCGCGACTTAACCGAGCCACTGGCCTATGGACTCGTCATCCTGGCAATCTGCTGCTTCGAGTTCAGCCGCCGCCGTGCGCTCTGGGCCGGGCTGTGCTTCGGCCTCGCCGCGCTCGCTCGCGAGACGACGCTTGTCTTCGCCCTGATCTACATCGTGGCCCGCCTCGTAGAGCCACCTCACGACAGCCCCAACAGCGAGGGCTGCATCGCCACCGAGATCTTTCGGCGGATGCTCCGCCGCAACTGGCGCCCTGCCGCATTCATGCTGGTGTTGTCTGTTGGGCCATTGCTCGTCTACAAACTGTTCCTGCTGCTCTGGCTCGACTCGACGGGCGTACCTGCCAGCCTGATGCCGCGCCTCATCCCGTTTTCCGGCTTGCTCGCGTTATGGCCCTGGCATGGCGACGAGCTAATCTCAGCCCAGATCGTATGTGTGCCAGCCCTCATCTGCCTCGCCCTCTCCGTGTGGGCGATCCTCCGGCGCCGCGCCACTATCCCGGTGTGGGCGCTGCTCGCCAACATCGTACTCTTCGTGCTCATGCTCACCCCGTCGTCCTACATGGACTCCGCCGCTGCCACCCGGGTGACCACTGGCGTCGTCGTCGCCGCGCTGCTCGCGATTCCCGCGTTTGATGCTGTCACCAAGCACGACCGTCGCTGGCTGGCCGGCTGCGCTTCCGCCTGGATGGTCTATACCTTCTTCAACATCGCCCTCACGGCATTTCGTGCGCTCGCACGGCTATAAGCTGGCATACCTCTGCTTCCCCGCGCGACGGTTGGGGAATTGAATTGGCCTGCAAAGGAGGCCGCCCCAGTGGTGGACGTAGGCACCTTTGTGACGACAGTGTACGCGCTGGTGGATGAGTTCTGCCAGCAGCAGGCGGACCGCGGCTGCCTTGAGCTCCAGCGAGGTAATTACCTTGGCGCTGTTCGCCCAGTGGCAGCCCTTCACGAGTGAGCGGGCGTTCTATCGCTACGCCGGGCGCCATCTGCGCCCACTGTTTCCGCGGCTGGCTGCGGGCGGGCATGTCAGCCGCCAGATCGGGCGGCATCGCCTGGGTGGCATCGTCGCGGTGGGGCGTGCGGGCGCATCTAGCGGCCAAGCTCGCCGCCTTGTTACATCGCGGGCACGCGCTCCAGGACGGGCAACAGCACGTCTTGCGCCCGCCCGGCTGCCGCGTCGCGGATGCCGTCCCGCGCCACGATGCGAATGCGCCGCTGGTGTTGCTCATAGATGCCCAGGTCGCTGGCGCGCTGGCCCGTCGCCTCCGTCCACGACATCCGCGGTGCCATGCCAAGCGGGGGATGGTCAAAGCGCACCTGGACGTCCATCTCCCACTTCTCCGGCTTGGGAATATCCACCAGCACGTCGTGTGGCGCCACTGGCATACCCAACGTGGCCAGCGCCGCCTCCAGCGCTTGCGCCAGCTCGATCTCCACCCGCCGCCGCTTCCCCTGGTCCCAGAACAGCGCATCGAGCTGATTGAACACCCGACCCGCCCGCGCACTGACCTCGATCAGCACCTTATAGGGCCGGCGCATGCGCAACGCCTCCACCAACGACCGTGTCGCATCTGGCATGCACTCACTCGCCAGCAGCGCCAGGAGCGACGAATCGTCGTGCCCCGCGAGGCCTTCCGGAGCCAGCTCGCCCGCCAGCAGCGCCTCCTGCACCGCCCGCAGCAGCATCGCCATCATCGCCCGATTCGTGTGGTGCCAGTACACGTTATCGAACATCTCCTGCCGCGCATGTAGCAGCGAGTTCAATGGGCTGATGCCCTTGTCGCTCACCCCCAGCCGCGGCCCGTCCGCCGTCTCCAGCACGCGCAGCGACCCCAGCAGTCGTGTCACGTCCACGCCGCCATAGGGCACGTTACAGGCGCGGGCGTCGCGTGGCAGATAGTCCAGCTTGTCTACATCCAGGGGGCCGCTGAGCAGCCGCACCAGCAGCGCGTCACTGTCGGGAAGCGGGCGATCATGGGGCGGGTCAACCA
>CAZYCD010000258.1:0-6440 GCA_964645345.1 uncultured Micromonosporaceae bacterium | reverse complement strand
CTTGGCGCGGTCGAGCATCTCGGCGTAGACCTCGGGGGAAGCGATGGGCATCTGGACGCTCCTTTGGTGCTGAGACGGCATGGGACCGCACTGTCCTCCGACCGGCAGTATCGCGCACGTCACTCATCCGACCTCACCTCGGGGCCGGTCCCCGGCCCCGGGGCCTGCGCGGACGGCTCCGCGCGGGCTGTGCGGACGGTTCGGTGAGGGCTGTGCGGACCCGGCTGCGGGGGCCGGTCGGAGGCCGTACGGTGGGAGGCATGACCGAGCCGGAGTTCAGCGACCGGGACGAGAGCCTGGTCGACCCCACCCTCCGCGATCTTGAGGCGCCACCCGAGGACGCCCTCGAGCAGGCCATCCCGCAGAACCCGGCCGACCAGCCGGACGAGGTCCACACGGGCGACGAGATCAACGAGTACGACGCCGTCGAGCAGGCCCGGACCGTCGACCTGGACGACGACTACCGCTGAGCCCGGTCCGCCGCCCGCTGCGTGTGAGCAGTCAGGAGGTGGTGGACATGCAAGCGGACAGACTGGTCACGCTGGCTGCGGCTGCCGCGGTGTGCGCGGTACTGGCCGGTTGTGGCGGGGGCACCGGCGGGGCCGGCGCCACGGTATCCGCCCGTGACCTGGCCGGCGTGGGTACCGTCCTGGTGGACCGGGCCGGACGGACGCTGTACTTCACCGACCAGGAGACCGGCGGTGCCATCCGATGCGTCGCGGAGTGCGCGGCGGCCTGGGTACCCCTGACGGTCGCCCAGGGCACCATCCCGGCCGGCGGCGCCGGGGTCGCCGGGTCGCTGGCGGTGGTGACCCGGCCGGACGGTACCAACCAGGTGACCTACGACGGCCGGCCGCTGTACACGTCCGCCGCGGACGGCGGGGCGGGCCGGGCGGCCGGCAACGGTGTCCGGGACAGCTTCGGCGGCACCGACTTCGTATGGCACGCGGCCGCGGCGGCCGGCTCCGCATCGGCGGTACCCGACACCGGCGGGGACAACGGCTTCGGCTATTGAGTGGTACACAGTCCTTCCTAAAAGATCTTCGCAACCCTGGCCACCCGGCCGACGTGGAGTAGGCACGGGGACGCACGGGGCGTGCCCAGGCCATTAAGGAAAGGCATTGTGAGCGCAGTGTCGGAAAGAGGCGCACCGGGCAGGGCCGCACCCTTCGACCGGCCAGTCGCCCGCGCGGCGACCGGCAGCCATGCCGACTTCGAGGAGCTCTACGCGGCCCACTTCACCGGACTGACCCTGCAGATCAACGCCTACGTCAACAACCTGAACGAGGCGCAGGACCTGGTACAGGAGGCGTTCACCAGGGCGATCGCCCGTTGGGACAAGATCAAGAAGTACGAGGACCCCGCCACCTGGGTACGCCGCGTCGCCTGGAACCTGGCCACCAGCCGGTGGCGCCGCCAGCGCACCCCGCGAGCGCGTTCCTGGCCGGCCCGCCGGTACCGCCGTGGCACGGGCGACCGCGATGCACCGCAGGCGGGTGCACGCCGCGTGCAGCCGATCGCGTCCGGCGCCACCGCGACCGTGACGTTCACGCTTTCTGCGGACGCGTCCACCGTCGCCGGGCCCGGTACCTTCGACCTGCAGGGAGCGGGCGAGAACCTGATCCAGATCAGGATCGGCGACCAGGCGCTGGCCGTTCAACCGAAGTTGGGCAAGCTCGTCGTCAAGTAACCGGATCGGCAGCGGCCGGGTGGGGGGCGAACGCGAACGACGCGTAGCCGACCACCCGGCCGGTGTCGCCGTTGGTCTCCGCAGACGTGGTCCGGGACAGCAGGGCCGGCCGCAGCCAGGCGGCGCGGGCGTGGGCCAGCAGGGCGCGCAGGGCGAAGGCACCGCAGGCGTCCCGCACGCCGATCCGCTCCGGCACCAAATCCAGGACCGCCCGGATGGTACCGGCGTCCTGCGCCAGCGCCAGCTCCTCCGGCTGGTAGTGGGACAGGTCCGTGCTGCACAGCACGACCGTGCCCGGCCGGTCGGCGACCGCCGCGAGTACCGCCGCAGCCTCCTCCACAGTGGACAGTCCAATCGCGACAGGCAGGACCGCGATCGGTCCGGCGCACACCCGCTGCAGGAACGGCAACTGGACCTCCAGCGAGTGTTCGGGAGCGAACGGCGCGTCGTCCACGGTCGCCAGGCTGGCGGTGGCCAGCGTCTCGACCCCGTCGACGTCGACCGGTACCGTGCCGAGCGGCGTGGCCCAGTGGGTGGCCGCCGGTACCACACAGCCCCGGACCGGCACCCGGTGGGCCGGGCCGGCGATGACGACCCGGTCGACCTCCCGGGCGCGCAGCCGCGCGTACGCCTGGGCCGCCGTCCGACCCGAGTACCGGTACCCCGCGTGGGGCACGACGTAGGCGCTCGCCGCCGGCACGTCAGAGACTGGCGCGAGCGAGCCCAGCAGCCGGTCGACGGTAGCGCGGAGCGCGCCGGGTTCGGCCGGGTAGAACATCCCGGCAACCGCGGGCGGCCGGACGTTCACCGGGTACCGATGGACACTGGCAGCCGGCGGGCACCCCAGTCGCCGGCCGGCCCGTCGTACACCCCGGGTACCTGATGTCCACAGTGGACACAGGTACCCGAGTCCGACAGCTCGTACCGCACCATTCGGTACCAGTCGCGGACCACCACGGCGGCGCCGCACCCCGGACAGGTCGTCGTGCCGCCGTCGGGGTCGTGCACGTTGCCCGTGTAGACGAAGCGCAGCCCGTGGTCCAGCGCGATGCGGCGGGCCCGGCGCAGGGTCTGCGGCGGCGTCGGCGGCGCGTCGCGCATCTTGAAGTCCGGGTGGAACGCGGTGAAGTGCAGCGGCACATCCGGCCCCAGGTGCTCGGCGAACCACGCGCACATCCGGGCCAGCTCGGCGTCGCCGTCGTTCCGGCCGGGTATCAGCAGCGTGGTGACCTCCAGCCAGACGCCGGTACCGGCCAGGTACTCCAGCGTCTCCAGTACGGTGGCGAGCCGGCCGAAGGTGATCTTCTCGTAGAACGCCTCGGTGAAGCCCTTGAGGTCGATGTTGGCCGCGTCCAGGTGACCGAAGAACTCCGCGCGCGGCTCGGCGTTGACGTAGCCCGCGCTCACCGCGATCGACCGGATGCTCCGTTCCCGGCACGCGTCCGCGACGTCCGCCGCGTACTCCATGAAGATCACCGGGTCGTTGTAGGTGAACGCGACGCTCCGGCAGCCCAACGCCTGCGCCGTCGCGGCGAGCTCCTCGGGGCCGGCCGCGGCGCCGAGGGTGTCGATCTCCCGGGACTTGGAGATGTCCCAGTTCTGGCAGAACCGGCAGGCCAGGTTGCAGCCCGCGGTGCCGAAGGACAGCACGGGGGTGCCGGGCAGGAAGTGGTTGAGCGGTTTCTTCTCGACCGGATCGACGCAGAAGCCGCTGGACCGCCCGTACGAGGTCAGCACGATCCGGTCGTCCGCGCGGGCCCGGACGAAGCACAGTCCACGCTGGCCCTCGTGCAACTTGCAGGCCCGGGGGCACACGTCGCACTGCACCCGGCCGTCCGGCAGAGCGTGCCAGTACCGGGTGGGCACCGTGTGACCGTCCCGCATGCCTTCACCGTACGTCCGCGCAGCTTGTCGCAGCGGCGCCGGTCGGCGCTCATTCGGCTCGCGCGCTTGATCGACGTCGGTACCTTCGAGGCATGGACTGGAACCTGCGCTCGTGCGGCCGGCACGGCCACGTGACTTACGCGCCCACCGAGCCCGAGCTGCGGGGGCGGCTGCACGCGCAGACCCCGCTCGGCGAGGCGTGGCGCTGCCTTCGCTGCGGCGACTATGTGCTGGGCACGCCGCGGCAGGAGGGCCCGGCCCGGGACGCGCCGGTGGTCCTGCGCGGGCGGGCGCTGCGCGACGCGGTGATCCTCCGGCTGCTTGCGGCCGAGCGATGGATCCGCGCCCTGCTCATCCTGGCCGGCGCGTACGGCATCTGGCGGTTCCGCGCCCACCACGACGCGGTCCAGAAGGCGTTCGACGAGGACCTGCCGCTGCTCAAGCCGCTGGCCGACAAGCTGCACTACAACCTGGATGACTCGTCGATCGTGCACAGCATCCGCACGGTCGTGCAGGCCCAGACCAGTACCCTCGGCTGGATCGCGCTGGCCCTGCTCGTGTACGGCGCCCTGCAGCTCGTCGAGGGTGCCGGCCTGTGGCTGCTCAAGCGGTGGGGCGAGTACTTCGCGGTGGTGGCCACCTCGCTCGGCCTGCCCATCGAGATCTACGAGTTGACCGAGCGCATCACCTACATCCGGCTCGGCGCGCTGGCGATCAACGTCGCGGCCGTCGTGTACCTGCTGCTGTCCAAGCGGCTTTTCGGGCTGCGCGGCGGCAAGAAGGCCTACGAGGAGGAGCGCCACGAGAGCAGCCTGCTGGAGGTGGAGGAGTCCGGCGCTCCGGCCGCGAAGCCGAGGCCGGCTTCGGCACCGCGCCCCACCTGAGAATCCGCAGAGCCCGGCTTGCCGCCCCCGGTGACCCCGGTAACCTCATTGCCCGTGGACACCGCAGAAAAGAGCCGGGCCCTGGTCGAGTCGCTGGGCAGCCTGCTGAACCCCAAGTCGCTGGTCGAGAGCTTCGGCCTGATCGGCATCTGGGCCATCATCTTCGCCGAGACCGGCCTGCTGGTCGGCTTCTTCTTCCCCGGCGACTCATTGATCTTTCTGGCCGGCGTCGCGGCGTCCCCGGTCGCGAAGGACTTCCTCAACGTGCGGCTGTCGATCGTCGCGCTGCTGATCGTCACGCCGATCGTCGCGGTGGCCGGTGCCCAGCTCGGGTACCTGCTCGGTGCCAGGTACGGGCGGCGGATGTTCCAGCGGCCCAACTCGAGGCTGTTCAAGCAGGAGTACGTCGACAAGGCGGAGGCCTTCTTCAACCGGTACGGTCCGGGCAAGGCCATCGTGCTGGCCCGGTTCACGCCGATCGTGCGTACCTTCATGAACCCGGTCGCCGGCGTCCTGCGGGTACCGGCCCGGACCTTCCTGCTCTGGAACATCGTCGGCGCCGTCCTGTGGACGGACGGGGTCCTGCTGATCGGCTACTTCCTGGCCCGGCAGATCGAGAAGGTGATCCCGCCCGACAAGATCGACACATACCTGCTGCCGGTCATCGTGGTGATCGTCCTGATCTCGCTGATCCCGATCTTCGTCGAGATCCTGCGTGCGCGCCGGGAGAAGAAGCGCGAGGCGAACGACGCCACCCGGTACATCGCTCGCCACTGACCCGGCCGGTCAGCTCGCGATGACCATCCAGGGCAGGTCCGGCAGCCGGCCGGCCACCCCGGCGGCCACCGCGCGGAACGTCAGCCGGGCCGCCTCCTCCAGGTAGAGCGCCCGCTTGTGGGCAAGCTCCACGGTGTCGGCCATGACCGAGCAGCCGTGCCGGGCGAGCAGCACGCAGTTGGTACCGTCGGCCGCCGCCTGCGCCGCGACCTGGGCCAGTTCCGCGCTGCCGGGCTGGTGGAAGGGAGTGCGCGCGATCCGCCGCAAATAGAACGCATGGTCGGTGGTGATGAGACGGATCGGCTCGTCGATCGCGTCCAGCAGCACGGCGATCTGCGGGTGCAGGTGCAGCACGGCGTTGACGTCCGGCCGCGCCCGGTACGTCGCCAGGTGCAGCGCCAGTTCGGAGGTCGGTACGGCGGCCGGCGCGTCCGGCTCGGGCTCGTAGTCGAGCGCCTCGGCCGGGAGGGCCTCGCCGGTACCGAGGTGCACCCGCACGAAGTCCGGGCGGTCCAACCGGTCCAGCCAGGTACCGGCCGCGGTCACCCAGATCTCGTCCGCGCCTGGCGACCGGGCCGACAGGTTACCGCCGGAGCCAACCACCAGACCCCCGCTGACCAGTGAGTAGCCCACCAGGGCCAACTGGTCGCGCAGGTCGCCGGCGATGTAGTTCACCATTCATCAGCAGGCCCGGCGCCGGTCCGACCCGACCCGTGGGTCGGATCCGGCCCCGGCGCCGGCCGTCGACTTCAGCCCGCTCAGCGGGCCGCCTTCTTCGTCGCCCGCTTGCGCGGCGGCGTCAGGAGGTCGGCGATCGCCGCGATCGCGGACGGCACCAGGCGGTAGTACGCCCAGACGCCGCGCTTCTCGCGCTCGAGCAGGCCGGCCTCGGTCAGGATCCGGAGGTGATGACTCACGGTCGGCTGGGAGAGTCCCAGCGGCGCGGTGAGGTCACACACGCACGCTTCGCCCTCCGGAGCGGACTGGATCAGACTGAGCAGACGCAGCCGGGCCGGGTCGGCGAGTGCCTTCAGCACTCCCGCGAGCCGTTCGGCATCGGCACGCTCAATCGGCTCGCCGGCAAGCGGCGAGATAGCAGGCATAGCAGTTTCGGCCAACGCAGTTCCCACGTCTTCCATCCTTCCACCAACACCATCGACTCGCCTGCATATCCGCAGGTCCGAATCGACAAATTTTCAAACCGC
>CAZYCD010000257.1:0-6446 GCA_964645345.1 uncultured Micromonosporaceae bacterium | reverse complement strand
CAGGGCGGGCATGACGGTGTGGACGCTGTGCGCCGATCGGATAGTCTACGCGGCTGCACCCGTCGCCGGCAAACCAGCCGGCCAGGTGCGTCGTCGGCCCCCGCGCTCGGGTGTGTCGGACGCCACCGCGTCACGGGCCTAGTACCCGCGGATGTCCCGCCGGTGCTGTCGGCGAATCTCGCGGCGGTCCCGCCGGTACTGCCCGCGACTGCTCACGTGCCGCTGCGGGTCTCCGCTGGCCAGGGCGCCGATGGTGCTGAGGAGCAACAGCGCGCCCCACGGCCCGATCACCCACTTCGGCCAGAAGTTTCCGCCCCGGTCGTCGCTGAGCAGGTAGATCACCGTGCAGACAGTCGAGGCGGTGAGCCAGGAGCCCCAGATCGCCCAGAGCCAGTGCGGAGCCCGGCGCCCGGTGGGCTGTCCGGGCTGGCTCGCTGGGGCTGGTACCGGGGTCGGGCCCGGCTGGGCAGGGATCAGCGAGTCCCGCCCGGTGATTGTGGCCGGCAGGTCGTCGAGCATCCGGTCCAGCTCGCCGTAGGTCCGGGCGGCGTAGGTCTGCGTGAGCCGCTCGTCGTACTCGGACAGGGTCAGCCGACCCTCGTTCAACGCGGCCTGCAGCCGCTCCGCCACAAACTGCCGGTCCGAGTCCGCCGCCCGCAGGTCCTCGCGCCGCTCCCCCGCCCGCTCCTCAGCCACCCTACGAGTCTCCCACGTCAGCGCGAGCGCTCACCAGATCACCGAGCCGCTCCCGGCCGCCGTCCTCGGCCGTGAGCACCCACACGCCATCCTCGTATAGGCCGATCGAGTGCTCCACGTGTACCGCGAAGGAGCCGTCCCGGGTCACCACCGTCCAGCCGTCGGACAGCTCCACGGTCGTCGGCGAGCCCATCGTGATCATCGGCTCGATGGCCAGCGCCATGCCCGGTACCAGGCGGGGTCCGCGACCCGGCCGCCCGTAGTTGAGCACATGCGGGTCCTGGTGCATCTCCGTACCGATCCCGTGCCCGCCGTACCCCTTCACGACCCCGTACCGGCCACCGGCCCGGATGGCCTCCTCGACGGCGGCGGAGATGTCGGTGAGCCGACCGGCACCCGATCGGACGCCCCGTGCGGCGGCGGCGATGCCCGCCCACATGGCGTCCTGGGCCACCTCGATCGCGCGGCGCAGGTTGGGCCGGATCTCACCGACCGCGACCGTGATCGCGGCGTCGCCGTGCCAGCCGTCCAGGATCGCGCCGCAGTCGAGGGAGATGATGTCGCCCTCGGCGAGCACTTGCTTGCTGGACGGGATGGCGTGCACGATCTGCTCGTTGACCGAGGAGCAGATCGTCGCCGGGTAGCCGTAGTACCCCTTGAAGGAGGGCACCGCCCCGGCCTCGCGGATCGTCTCCTCGGCCAGCCGGTCCAGCTCGGCCGTGGTGACCCCGGGGACGACCGCGGCCCGCATCCGGCGCAGCGCCTCCGCCACCACCAGGCCGGCCGCGCGCATCAGGCGCAGCTGTTCCGGCGTCTTGTACTGGATGTCCAGGGTGGCCGTGCGCATGTGAAACCCCCGTCCGTCGGGCCTCGCCCGCGGCGCTCCGCCGTACGAATCAGCCGCCGTACGAGCGCAACGCGTCGATCGCCCGCACGGTGATGTCCTCGACCGGGCCGGTGGCGTCGATGCCGACGAGTTTGCCCTGCGCCCCGTAGTAGTCGACCAGCGGGGCCGTGTCCCGCGCGTAGACCTTGAGCCGCTCAGCGATCACCTCGGGCTTGTCGTCGTCGCGCTGGTACAGCTCGCCACCGCACTGGTCGCAGACGCCCTCCCGGCCTGGCGGGTCGAACTCGACGTGCCAGATCTTGTCGCAGCCCCGGCACTGCCGGCGGCCGGACAGCCGGCGGATCACCTCGTCGTCGTCGACGACCAACTCCAGTACCAGGTCCAGCTGGGTACCCAGGTCGG
This sequence comes from uncultured Micromonosporaceae bacterium, assembly GCA_964645345.1. Lineage (GTDB taxonomy): Bacteria > Actinomycetota > Actinomycetes > Mycobacteriales > Micromonosporaceae > Rugosimonospora. Next base: position 4,501 of record CAZYCD010000257.1, on the reverse strand, counting down.
CCAGCAGCTTGTCCAGCGCGGCCGCCTGCGGCAGGGTGCGCGGGAACCCGTCGAGCAGGAACCCGTCGCTGGCGTCCGACTCCGCCAGCCGCTCGCGGACCATGTTGATGGTCACCTCGTCCGGTACCAGCTGGCCGGCGTCCATGTACCGCTTGGCTTCGACGCCGAGCGGGGTGCCCTGGGCGACGTTGCTGCGGAAGATGTCCCCCGTCGAGATCTTGGGTACCGACAGGTGCGCGGCGATGTATACGGCCTGGGTCCCCTTGCCCGCGCCTGGGGGACCAACGAGCACGATCCTCACTCGGCGGCCCCGCTACGTCCGTTCCGCCCGCGCACTAGCGGAGGAACCCTTCGTAGTTGCGCTGCATCAGCTGGCTCTCGATCTGCTTGACGGTCTCCAGGCCGACGCCGACGATGATCAGCACCGCCGTGCCGCCGAACGGGAAGTTCTGCCTGTTGCCGCCGGCCAGGCCCATGAACAGGTTGGGCAGGACGGCGATCAGAGCCAGGTACAGCGCGCCGGGCAACGTGATCCGGCTGAGGATGAAGTCGAGGTATTCCGACGTCGGCTTGCCCGGCCGGATGCCGGGGACGAAGCCGCCGTACTTCTTCATGTTGTCCGCGATCTCGGTCGGGTTGAACGTGATCGAGACGTAGAAGTAGGTGAAGAAGATGATCAGCAGGGCGAACAGCGTGATGTTGACCCAGTCGTTCTGCTTCACCAGGTGGTTGGTGATGAACTTGTAGACCGAGTTCGGGTGGTTGGCGTCCATCAGCTGCTGGGCCAGCTGCGGCAGGTACAGCAGCGAGGACGCGAAGATCACCGGGATGACGCCGGCCTGGTTCACCTTGATCGGGATGTAGGTGGAGGTTCCTCCGTACATCTTGCGGCCGATCATGCGCTTGGCGTACTGGACGGGTACCCGCCGCTGCGCCTGCTCGATCAGGACCACGGCGGTAATGACCACCAGCCCGATCAGCATGATCAGCGTGAAGACGCCCCAGCCCTTGTTCTGCCGGATCTGCCAGCCCTCGCTGGGCAGCCGGGCGGCGATCGAGGTGAAGATCAGGACGGACATGCCGTTGCCCACACCGCGGTCGGTCACCATCTCGCCCAGCCACATGATCACGCCGGTACCGGCGGTCATCGTCACCACGATCACGCTGACCGTCAGCCACATCGGCAGCCTGGTCTGCGGGATGATCGGGAACTGGTTGCACTGGTTGGCGAACAGCTGGCCCGAGCGGGCAAGCGCGACGAATGCGGAGGCCTGCAGCACGGCCAGGGCCAGCGTCAGGTACCGGGTGTACTGGGTGATCTTCGCCTGGCCGGACTGCCCCTCCTTGCGCAGCTGCTCGAGCCGCGGGATGACCACGGTCAGCAGCTGGAGGATGATGCTCGCTGTGATGTACGGCATGATGCCCAGCGCGAACACCGACAGCTGGAGCAGCGCACCGCCGGAGAACAGGTTCAGCAGGGTAAATACCCCGTTGTCGCCGTTCTGCAGCACCTTGATGCATTGCTGCACATTGCCGTAGGAGACACCCGGGCTGGGCAGGGTCGCACCGAGCCGGTAAACGGCGATCATGCCCAGCGTAAAGAGCAGCTTCTTACGCAGGTCAGGCGTTCGGAACGCACTGAGAAAGGCGGTAAGCAACTTCTCCTCCTGCGCGGAGCAGCCCGCGGGTGCTGCGGGGGTATCTGGCCAGGGTGTGCGACAAACCTAGCTGGGAACGGACTCTAACAGCCCGTCCTGGGAACGGTGAGGGGTGGATGACTCATCGTCAGCCGCCAATGAAAGATCATGGCGCCCGCCAGCCGCTGCCGCAACTGTCACGGGCGCCACGAACGGCTGCTGCGACGCTTGCTGAGCCGCCGCAGCCAACGTTCCACCGCCGTCCGGGAGATCAGACGACGGTGGTGGAGCCACCGGCGGCCTCGATCTTCTCCTTGGCCGACGCGCTGAACGCGTGCGCCGACACCTGGAGCTTCACGCCGCCGAGCTCACCGGTACCGAGGACCTTCACCGGCTGGCCCTTGCGGACCGCGCCGGCCTCGACCAGCTCGACCACCCCGACCTGCCCGCCCTTCGGGAACAGCTCGGCGAGCCGGTCCAGGTTCACGACCTGGAAGGTCACCTTGAACTTGTTGTTGAAGCCCTTGAGCTTCGGCAGCCGCATGTGGATGGGCATCTGCCCACCCTCAAAGGCCGCCGAGACCTGGTACCGCGCCTTGGTTCCCTTGGTACCGCGGCCGGCCGTCTTGCCCTTCGAACCCTCACCGCGGCCGACGCGCGTCTTGGCGGTCTTCGAGCCCGGAGCCGGGCGCAGGTGGTGGACCTTGATCGTCATTACTCGACCTCCTCGACCTTCACGAGGTGGTTCACGGTGAAGATCATGCCCCGGATTTCGGGACGGTCCTCCTTGACCACCACGTCGTTGATCCGCTTCAGGCCGAGCGTGCGCAGCGTCTCGCGCGCGTTACGCTTCGACCCGATCTCGGACCGGACCTGGGTCACCTTCAGGCGCGCCATCATGCCCCCGCCCCGGCCCGGCTGGCCAGCATGGCCGCCGGCGCGACATCCTCGACCGGGAGGCCGCGACGCGACGCGACCCGCTCCGGTGCCTCCAGCTTCCGCAGCGCGGCCACGGTGGCGTGCACGATGTTGATCGGGTTCGACGAGCCGAGGCTCTTGGAGAGCACGTCATGGATGCCCGCGCACTCCAGCACCGCGCGCACGGGGCCGCCGGCGATGACACCGGTACCGGCGGAGGCCGGCTTCAGCAGCACCACGCCCGCGGCGTCCTCGCCCTGTACCGGGTGCGGGATCGACGAGGCGATCCGGGGCACCTTGAAGAAGTGCTTCTTGGCCTCCTCGACGCCCTTGGCGATGGCCGCGGGCACCTCCTTGGCCTTCCCGTAGCCGATGCCGACCGTGCCGTCACCGTCGCCCACCACGACGAGCGCGGTGAAGCTGAACCGCCGGCCGCCCTTGACGACCTTGGCGACCCGGTTGATGGTCACGACCCGCTCGAGGTGCGGGGTCTTCTCGACCGGCGCGTTGCCGCGGCCGCCCTCCCGGCGGTTCTCCCGCCGGTTGCCGCCGCCCTCGCCGCCACCGCTGCCGGACCCGCCGCCCCTGCGCTGTTGACCTGGCATGAGACGTCCCTCCCTAGAACTCGAGTCCGGCTTCGCGCGCGGCATCGGCGAGGGCCGCGATGCGACCCGCGTACCGGTTGCCGCCACGGTCGAAGACGACCTTGCTGATACCCGCGGCCTTCGCCCGGTCGGCCAGCAATGCGCCGACCTTGCGAGCCTGGTCGCTCTTGGCGCCCTCGGTACCCCGGATCGAGGCATCCATGGTCGACGCCGACGCCAGGGTCCGGCCCTGGGTGTCGTCCACGACCTGGGCCACGATGTGGCGCAGCGAGCGGCTCACCACCAGGCGCGGCCGCTCGGTGGTACCGGAGACGTTCTTGCGTACCCGGAAGTGCCGGCGTGCCTTGCCGACCCGGCGCGTGGCAGCGACCCCGCTGCGCCGCTTCAGGAGCGTGGCGGTCACTTCTTGCCTGCCTTCCCGGCCTTACGCCGAATGACTTCGCCCTGGTACTTGACGCCCTTGCCCTTGTAGGGCTCCGGCGGGCGAATCTTGCGGATGTTCGCCGCGACCTCGCCGACCTGCTGCTTGTCGATGCCCTCGACGCTGAACACGGTCGGCCGTTCGACGGAGAACGAGATGCCCTTCGGGGCCGTCACCGTCACCGGGTGCGAGAAGCCGAGGGCGAACTCCAGGTCCTGCCCCTTGGCCTGCACGCGGTACCCGGTACCGGCGATCTCCAGGGTCTTCTTGTACCCCTCGGTGACGCCCACGATCATGTTGGCGACCAGGGTCCGGGACAGGCCGTGCAGCTCCTTGGCCCGGCGCTCGTCGTTCGGCCGATTCACGCTCAGCGTGCCGTCCTCGGCCCGCTCCGCGGTGATCGGCTCCGCCAGGGTGTGCGACAGCTCGCCCTTGGGGCCCTTCACCTGGACGAGCTGCCCGGTGATGGTGATTTCGACCCCGGCGGGTACCGGGATCGGCTTGCGTCCGATGCGCGACATGGTCAGCCTCCCGCTACCAGACCCAGGCGAGGACTTCCCCGCCCACGTTTCGCTTGCGGGCCTGCCGGTCGGTCAGCAGTCCCTGGGACGTCGAGATGATGGCGACGCCCAGGCCGCCGAGCACCCGAGGCAGCTCCGGAGCCTTGGCGTAAACCCGCAAGCCGGGCTTTGACACGCGACGGATGCCGGCCAGGCTGCGCTCACGGCTGGGGCCGTACTTCAGCTCGACGGAGAGCACCTTGCCGACGGCGCCCTCGGCCGGCTCCTCCACCGCCCAAGAGGCGATGTAGCCCTCGGACTTCAGGACCTCGGCGATGTTCGCCTTGATCTTCGAGTAGGGCATGGTCACCCGGTCGTGGTACGCCTGGTTGGCGTTGCGCAGACGGGTCAGCATGTCTG
>CAZYCD010000256.1:0-6456 GCA_964645345.1 uncultured Micromonosporaceae bacterium | reverse complement strand
GTAGGCCGCCACGTAGGGCGCGGGCGTGTAGGCGCCGGTGCTGGCGATGTCGCGGTGAAAGTCAGGCGACGCCCCCGGCCGACTCCACGGCCGTGGTCAACGGCTGAACTTCTCGATCGCTTCGGGGGTGACCGGGGTGAAGAAGTTGACCATGTTGCCGTCGGGGTCGCGGAACAGTAGCGCCCGGTTGCCCCAGGGCATGGTCGTGGGCACGTTCACGAAGTCCTCCACGACGCCCTTCAGGTCCTCGTAGAGCGCGTCTACGTCGTCTACCAGGAACTCGATGATCGCGGTGTGGTTGTCGGCCGGGCGGGCCGAACCGGGCGCGAACAGCGCGATGGTGCGGGTGCTGGCGATGGCCAGGGTGCCGTGGGTGGTGCGCAGCTCGGCGAAGTCCTCGTTGCCCCAGACCGCCTGCACGCCTGTGACCTTCTCGTAGAAGCCGACGAGGCGGTTGATGTCACCGGTGATAACGCGGATCGAGACGAAGTCCATGGTTCGCTCCTTTGGTCAGTGCGTCCGGCCCTGCGGGGCGACGCTCACGCTAGAACGAATACTGGACAGAAGCGGTCCAGTATTCCCGGTAAGGTTCGGACCGTGGTCCGGCCGACAGCTCAGGTCCTCACGCTCCTGGAACTCCTGCAGTCCGGTGGCATCCGGACGATGAACGAACTCGCCGACCGCCTCGGCGTCCAACCGCGCACCGTGCGGCGCTACGTGGACCATCTGATCGACCTCGACGTGCCGGTCGAGTCGGTGCGCGGCCGCTACGGTGGCTATCGGCTCGTAGCCGGCTATCGGCTGCCGCCGCTCATGCTCAGCGACGACGAAGCCCTGGCCGTGCTGCTCGGCCTGGTTGCGGGCAGGCGCGCCGGGTTGGCGACGGCGACGGGTACGGCGAGCGAGACGGCCGCCGCGAAGATCCGCCGTGTCCTACCCTCGCGAATCGCGGAACGGCTGGACGCCGTACTTGAATCCCTCGCCTTCACCGCCGAGCCCGGCGACGTCCCCGCGCCGCAGACGGATGTCCTGCTCACCATCGCCGACGCGATCCGCCGCCACAGACCGATCTCGATCCAATACAGCGCGGGCGGCGGTCGGCGCAGCATCCGCACGTTGCATCCGTACGGGGTGGTCAACCACTCGGGCCGGTGGTACGTCACTGGTGTCGATCCGGAGATTGGCGAGGATCGGACCTTCCGGCTCGACCGCATCGCCGACGCGAGAGCGCTGCCTGGGTCGTTTGAGCCACCGGCCGAACTCGATCCCGCGCAGCGTGTTCTCACTTCGATGGCACGCGCACCGTACCGGCATGATGTGACGCTGCGTATACAGGGGACGATCGAGCAGATCCGTCAGCGGCTACCGGCCAGCGTCGCCGAGGTGCAGGAGTACGAGGACAAGGGCTGGCAACGGGTGGAAATCCGGGCCGAGAGTCTGGACTGGCTGCCCGGGGTGCTTGCCGCGCTCGACCTACCGTTCGTCATCGAGCGCCCGGACGAGCTCCGCGACCGCGTCGTCGCGCTCGCCGACCAGCTGGCGGCCTCGGCACGGACACTGCCGTAGGCGGCTACCCGCGCGACTTCGCCGCGGGAGAGGTGGACGTCCCAAGGCTCCATCGTCTGGGGCGACCGCCGGCCTGATCGCGATGCGACCGACGCCGCGGTGACGGGATCGAAATGGAGGAACGGCAGCGCCACGCTGGTGTGGGTGGGGTGGTTGGCGCCAAGAACGCTAGGACCAAATCGGGACCATCTCACAACGACAACCGGCGAAAATGTTCACGAACGAGCGCGGCACGCTGCTCACACAACAGCGGTGTGCGGATGTGGGCCGTCTGGCGGGGCTGTATCTGTGTTCAGGTCGGGTTGTCTGCGGTGAGGTCGGCCAGCACGGCGGGCAGTCCCGCGGTAAGCATCTTGCGTCGGACGTTGCCCAGTAGTTGGGCCATGACGAAGCCTCCGATGCCGGTGAATCCGGTGTGGTCGTAGGTGAAGCGGGTAGCGCCTTGGTGTGGTTGCAGCCGGTAGGTGACCTCGGTGGTGTTGTTGTCGCCGTCGCCTTGCCAGGTGTAGCGGAGCAGGGTTGGTTCCTGCGCCTGCAAGACAATGCAGTTGACGACGCCGTTCCAGCCGGGCTTGGGTTTGGCGACGAACCGGAACCTGGTGCCGATCTCGGTGGCGAATCCCTCAGGGCGGCCGCCTGCGCCGGTGGCGGTCCATCGAGCGATCAGGTTCGGGTCGGTGACAGCGCGCCAGACGGTCGCGAGCGGGTACGGGTAGTCGCGAACAATGTGGATCCTGCTAATGGCGTCTGTCCTCCTCAGGACGGCTCGGTGCGTGGCGGGTCTGGCAGGTCAGGCGGATGAGCCGAGGCGGCTCGTGTCCGGGATGGCGACCTACTCAGCCAACCCAGCAAACAGATTGATCAGAACGAGAGGCTCGAACACCAATCGACTCCCTTTGCAAAGCCGAGCCCGCCGACCCTGGCAAGCACAACTTACACCAACTAAATTTTTACGTCAACTATAAACCTCTAGTCGCGGTAGGATGTCAATCTATGGACGCACGAACCGTGGACTGGTCGGCACTACGCACTCCCCAGCCGGAGACCTCGACCGCCGAGGGACTTCGGGAGCGCAAGAAACGGCAGACCCGGCAGCAGTTGACCGACACGGCGACCGAGATGTTCCTGGAGCGGGGCTTCGACAACGTCCGGATCGCGGAGATCGCGCAGGCGTGTGGGGTGTCGGAAAAGACGGTCTACAACTACTTCCCCACCAAAGAATCCCTGATCGTGGACCAGCCCGATTCCGCCCTAGCCGCACTAAGAACTGCCCTCGCGGACCCCGCCGCCACGCCCGTCGAGGCGATACTGCACATCCTTGCCGCTGAACTGGGCGCCCTGATCTCCTGGCTCAAGGCCCAGCCCGACCGGGCCTTGGCGGTCAGCCGCTACCGCCGCTTCGGCACATTGATCCACACGACCCCAGCATTGCGCACACACCAGCACGACATGACCGATCAGCTCATCGACGTGGCCGCCGGCATCCTTGCCCAGCGGGCAGGCATGCCCGCGACCGACCCCGAGCCGAGGATCGCCGCGATCGCCCTGATCGGACTCTGGCAGGTCCAGTTCCACAGCATCGGCCGGCACCTCACCGCCGCCCGCACGCCCGCTCGCGTGCAGGCCGCAGTCGCCGCCGATGTTCACCGCGCCGCCCAACTACTCCAGACCGGACTGGGCACCTTCGCCCTCCGCCCAGGCAAACGACCTGAGGACGGACAGCCATCAAGAGGCTCCTTACAGAGCTGAGTGACCTGTCGGTAGGAACGCCCTGACCAGCGCCACGGGTGTTCGCGAACCCACTATCAAAGCGGGCAGAGCCAGGCTGAGATGTTCCCAAACTGGGCCGAAATATCTTGCCTCGGCTTTCCGCTGCTCGAACTGTTGAAGGCTGGAGCTGAGGGGATTTGAACCCATACACCGAAGCGCTTCGTAGATCGACGTCAATCGGACCGATCGCTGCGCTGACCAGCGCGAGGGCTTCCCAATGTTTGACAGCGATTGTCAGCGCTTTCCGTCCTCTTTTGTCGTGGATCTGTCGTACCTGATCTTGACGATAGTCACGTCGCAGCGAGAAGTCGCGGCTGCGACACGTGGCCAGACTGCAGTCCACAACGATGGCCGAAGGGACTCGACGTGGCCCCTGGGCTTCGGCCAACTCGGCCGGTTTCCGGATCGTCCCAGCCGCCAAATCGACCGTCCAGGGGTGTAACGACCCCGGTACCCCGCGCGTGTGATGCTTCGACGGGCCGCCTGGGCCTGTTCACAGGGGAGGATGCAACGTGGACTCGTTGCGCGAAGATCACGACGGGCCGCCGAGGGTACCGCGCCAGTCCGCCGGCTGGACCATCGTCGAGCGGCCGATGGGCGGCCTCGAGGAGCTGTACGCCGCCCATTTCCGGGGGCTTACGGTTCAGCTCTACGCCTACACCGCCGACCTCAGCCTGGCTCAGGAGCTCGTCCAGGAGGCATTCTGCCGGGCCATTCCGCGCTGGTCGCGGATCAGCACCTATGACGATCCGTTGTCCTGGATCCGGCGGGTCGCGTTCAACCTGGCCACCAGCCGTTGGCGGCGGAGCAGGACCGCGCTGGCGTTCGCCCGCCGGTACCGCGAGGAGCATGCCCCCGAGCCAAGCCCCGACCGGGTCGTACTTGCCCAGGCCCTGGCGACACTGCCCGCCAACCATCGGCGGGCCGTCGTGCTTCACCACCTCGCCGATCTACCGGTCGCCGACATCGCCGAGTCCGAAGGGGTACCGGAGGGGACCGTCCGCGTGTGGCTACACCGCGGCCGTACCGCATTGGCGGCGCAGCTCGCCGATATCCGAATGGAGCGCCGCCATGGCTGACTACGACATCGATGAACTCAACCACGTCTTCGCCGACTTCAGGAGCGGTGTCATGCCGATCGTCCACCCCGCCGGGTACCAGCAGGCCCGGACCACCGCAGGGCGGCGGCGGACGGCGCGTACCGCTGCGCTCGCCTGCGCGGCCGTCATCATCGTCGGCGTTTCAGCGGTGACCGGTGTCGCACTCGCCAACCGGAACCACACCGCCCCGGCCGGTGGCGTCAGCCCGACACCGGCAACGTCGTCCTCAGCGTCCGCCAGCCCCACTCCCGCGCCGTCCGGATCGTCCGTGTCGATCCCACCCGACGTCGGCGCGGCTGTTACTGCATCCGCGTTGAAGTGCCCAACCGGTGGTGCGACCCCGACCCGCGGCGCCAACACCGGCCTGATCCCCACCGACCTGTGTAACGCGACGCTGGAGATCCCGGCCTGGCCCGCCGCCGCAGGCAACTGCCCTTCGGGTCAGGTCACGTTCACGAACGGACAGCACTTTGTCGCAGAATCGGAGTTCGTCGACCTAGGCACCTACACCGTGGCCGGCCCACCCGGGGCGGCGACTGTCGACCTCGAGCATGACGGCGCCGACGATCTGGTGGTCGCGGTGTCTTGCGGCGGTCAGGGCTGGTCGACCCAGGTACTCGCATTCACCCGGGACGCGCAGGGCGGGGTACGCCTGCTGGGCACGGTCCTGTCCGCGGACGCGGTGCCGCAGGTCAAGGCGATCGCCACCACGCCGCAGGGGTATGTGCGGGTCCAGGTCGCTGATTTCCCCGGCTTGGTGGGGCAGCCGCAGCCGTTCGCGCAGACCCAGTGGCGCACGTACGGCTGGGCGGGCGGCCAGTTCACCCAGGTCGAGGGGCCGACCAGCTTCCCGGTCAACCCGAAGGTCACCGACCTGGCGGCCAGCGCGACGAACTTGGTCTTCGACCCGCCCTCGGGTGGTCAGCGCACCGGCACGATGACCGTGACGGTAAGCAACGTCGGTGCGTCCTCTGTGCCGTTCTCGGTAACGGTGCAGCTGCCCCTTTACGCCACGCTGGTGACACAGCCGGGCTGCTCACTGCAGGTGAACCAGCAGGACAACGAGGTGAAATGCACGGCGACCGGGGTCGCGGCACGCGGTACCAAGACGTTCACGCTGCGGCTCAACGCGCCCGGGAACGCGGACCAGATCAAGGTCAACTTCCTGCCGAGGGCGTTCGTGATGGTGGCTGACGGGTATGGCGACCCCAACTACACCAACGACAGCGCCCAATTCAGCATCGTGATGAAGTAGGTAAGACAGCGACAGCGGTCCCGGTGCCCAATTGGTACCGGGCCGCTGTCGCGTCCGATGCGGTCGCGGCAGACATCGCCCGCGACATATGTCTGCAGTACCGGGGAGTGTATCTTCGCAGGACGCTGCCGCTGAGCGCGTGCAGGAGATCGCCCGGGCCATTGAGCGCGACGGCGCCGCCACTGATCGGTGCGGGCGCCAGGCTTGGCGCGGCGGCCCGCCCGGGACCCCGCAGGGCCGAGGGCCCAGCGGGTGGGTCGCTTGCGACCACCGCTGGCCGCGCGGGCGCCACGGTTCCCGCCGCGTCAGCGGAGCGTCTTGGTCGTAGAACTGTCGTACTGGATCTCTGCCGCGCGTTTGCACTGGTCAGAGTGGTGAAGGGTGGAGCTGAGGGGATTTGAACCCCTGACCCCCTCGATGCGAACGAGGTGCGCTACCGGTCTGCGCCACAGCCCCTTGCCGATCCCCGCCGTACCGGCAGAAGACCGGCGCCCAGATTAACAGGTACCGGCATCCCCCGGCGAATCAGTACCCCGCCGCGCGCGCCTCGTACGCCCGGCCCCGGACCGGTCCCCGCACGGAGCCGTCCAGGTACCGCTGCGACAGTCGGACAGCCTCCCGCTGAGCCGCCGCCCGCACCGCGGCCGCCCTGCGCAGCGCCTCTCGCCGGGCCGCCAGCCGCTCCGCCTGCTCCCGGCGCGCCTGAGCCCTGCGGGCCGCGATCCGGGCCGCTCGGCGGGCGGCCGCCAGCCGCTCCCGGCGCTC
>CAZYCD010000255.1:0-6542 GCA_964645345.1 uncultured Micromonosporaceae bacterium | reverse complement strand
GTCACCACACCGTTGCGCGCGATCCATGCGGTACCGCCGGCGGTGTCCGAGAACGGCTTGCCGTCACCAGTGAAACTCCAGGTCTGCCAGGTGCGCCCGCCGTCGGTGGAGCCCGCGACCTTGCCGTCGCCGACCAGCCACAGCGCGGTGTCGCTGGCTGCGAGTAGCCTGCCTGGTCCGACGCCCGCGGGCAGGTCCCCGACGGTGGTCCAGGCGGCGCCGAGGTTGCTGCCGCGCAGCAGCACGTCGACAAACGTCGCCTGCGCGAGGCAGTTGCTCACACACCGCTGGGCCGTCGCGAACAGCGTTCCCGAGGGTGCCGCGGCCATCGACGTCAGGCTGACGGGTGCGGGTACCGGCGTGGCGTCCGACGGCGCCGGCGTCGGCGAAGGTGCCGAGGGCGGCGAGGACGGTGCAACCGTGGGGGTACCGACCGGGCCGACCGGGCCGGACCGGTGCGGCAGGTACCCGGTCGCGGAGACCGCCCCGGCGAGCACCACGACCAGGGTGACCACCGCACCGGCGGCGGCCCACAGCGCTGTGCGCCGCGCCCGGCGCGACCGGATCAGCGCGAATTCGGACTGGCGGGTCTCCTGCTCCGACTGCTCGCGCAGCCCGGCGACGTCCAGCTCAGGCACGGCGCCGCCCTCCCCTCACCGGGTTGGCCCCCTTGCCGCGCGTGGCGCGTGGTGGTTCGCCGAGCGTCCGGGCCAGCGCCTCCCGGCCCCGCGACAGCCTCGCCTTGACGGTGCCGACCGGCGACCCCCAGTCAAACGATGAACCACGCGCACCCCCCGAAGTTGGTGGGACAGTAACGGCGCGGAACGCCGACGACAAGATGCCGTCTCTCCCAGTACGCCGGCACCGGCATCACCACGTGGATCGCCGCACCGGAACTGGACCCCGGCCCGGCATTTGCGTCGGCGGTCAGACCCACCGGCCACGGTCGCTCGCGACCGGTTCCGCGCCGTACCTTGCCGCGGTATGAGCCGACGCGCGACAACCGATGGGCGGTTGTTGGCGTCCTTAGGTTGTCGGGCCTTGGACAGTGGAGGCAGCGGGTGGACGGCGCGGACGAGGATGTCTTCCGTGGATTCGTGGCGGCGCGATCGGCCGCGTTGCTGCGCAGTGCGTATCTGCTGGTCGGAGATCGCGACCGCGCCGAGGACCTGCTGCAGACGGCGCTGGTCAAGACCTACCTGGCGTGGTCGCGGATCCGGGACGTCGGGGCGGTCGAGGGGTACGTACGGCGGACCATGGTGACAACGGCGACCTCGTGGTGGCGCGGGCGTCGGTACCGGGAGTTCCCGGTCGAACAGCTGCCGGATCTCGACGGGACAGACGACGTCGCCACGCGGGTCGAGCGCGACGCGATGTGGCAGCACCTGCAGGCGCTGCCGGCCAAACAACGGGCCGTGCTCGTGTTGCGGTTCTACGAGGGCATGTCCGAGGCGGAGATCTCCGACACGCTCGGCATCAGCCGGGGGACCGTGAAGAGTCACGCCTCGCGGGCCCTCGCGGGGCTGCGGGGGCGGCTGACCGGCGAGGAAACCGAGCTGGGGGTAGGGGCATGAGCAGGCATCTCGAGCAGCGGCTGGTCCATACCTTGGCCCGTCAGGCTGACCAACTCGGCCGAGGCCCGCGGTTCAGCGCGGCGGACATCGTGCACGCCGGCCGTGCGGCGCAGCGCCGGCGGCGGGCGGTACGGATCGCGGGTGCGGTGGTCGGTGTGGTGGCAGTGCTGGTCGCGGCCGCCGGCGTCGCGGCGGCCGGCGGGCACGATCGCCAGCTGCCGGCCGGCCCGCCGACGCTGACGCGGACACCAACGCCGTCGACGTCCGTGCCGTCGACTTCCGCGCCGTCGGCGTCGGCACCGTCGGCCTCGGCGGCCGGGACGTCCGCGGCCGCATTGGGGCTTTACGTGCTGTCCGCCAACGTCATCTTGCGACCGGACGGGCGGCGCGTGACGCTGGCCCTGCCCGCCGGGGTCAGCGCGGACGCGGCTACCCGGGTGCCGGGCGGCTTCGTGCTCGCGACCCACGACGCGGCCGGCGCAGGGGATAGTTCGGCGTTGTGGCTCGCGCCGGACACCGGTCCGGCGCAGCGGATCCTGGCACCGGCCGACACCTACCAGATCTCTGCCGACGGCCGGGTGCTGGTCGCCGCGGGCGGCCTGCTGCCGGCCGGGACTGGGCTGGCCGTGACCGCGTTCGAGCTGCCCTCGCTACGGTCGCTCGGGCAGACCAGATTCGACAGCGGGATGGGGCCAGTGGTGGCCGGGATCAGCGGCGACCGGGTGGTGCTCTACGGGGCGCAGGGCTCGCCGGGGCCTTCGACCGCGACGGTCTGGAATCTGAGTACCGGCACGCTGCGGCCCACCAGCCAGTCGATCTGGACATGGGGAGTGTCCCGGGACGGCAAGGTGCTGCGCCGGGTCGATCGGTACGGGCCCGGCGGAGCCAAGGACATCACCGCTGCATGTGTCGACGTGGTCACCATCGGCGACACCCTGCCGACCGGCCAGACCGGCGTCTGCGCTACCTGGCTGGCCAGGCCGGAGGGCTATGGTCGGCTTTCGCCGGACGGGACCTGGGCCGCACTGGAAACGACAACGGATGCAAGCGGCCAGCCAGGCCTCGCCCTGGTCCGCGCGAGCGACCTGCACACAGGAGTCTGGCGTCCGGTTGCCGTGAGCCTGCCCGCCGGCTCCACCCCGCAGTTCTGGGACACCGACCAGACCCTCATCGTCTACGCCGGGTCCGGCTCCACCGGTCTCTACCGGTGCGGCGTCAACGGGTCGTGCATGCCTGTGGCGATGCCCGCCGACCTTTCCCAACCGCGGCTCATACCGCCAGCGGGTTCCTGAACCGGCGTGTCCGGGTCCAGCCGGTGGCCGGACCAACCCGGCTCCGAGCGTCCGACTCGTGGACATCCCGGTCGTAGACGGGAAACCGGACGCTCACGCCGGTGTCATGTGACCGTCGGTATCTGCCTAGGGCAGCGGGCTGGCGGCCTGCTCGGTACGCTGCCCGGCACCCCCTCCGTCTGGTCCCTGGAGTCGTCGGTTGACGCGGTTTCGCCTGCTCATGCTCGTCGGTCTGATCGTGGTGGCCACCGCCGCGGTCGCGGTCCTAATTCCGGCCGCCGTGTCGCGGCTGTATGCCGGCCCTGTGCCCGATGCCGGCCCTGTGCCCGCGGCGACTCCGTCGGCACCGGGCCGCGCGAACATCGCGGCACAGGCCGCGCCTCCGGGGCCGACGCTGCACGCCGCACCGGTCGTCACACCGACCAGTCCGAAGTTCTACCTATTCGGCTGGGCCTTCTTGGATCGGCGTACCAACACGGTGGTCGGGTCGGACAACAAAGACACCATCCAGAACACGACCGAGTCGATGGTCAAGCCCTGGTTGGCGGCGGACTACCTGAGCCATCTGGGCAGCAAGGAACCCACCGACGCGATGAAGGCCACCATCACAAACATGATCGAGAACAGTGACGACACCGCCGCGGACGCGGTGTACAACGCGGACGGGGGCCTGCCCTCGATCAGCAGGCTGATATCCACCTGCAAATTGACCGGAACCCAACCCGGGCAGAGCTGGAGCTACACGCTCATCACCCCGGCCGACGCGGTGCGGTACGCCGAATGCATCGCGGACGGTAAGGCGGCTGGCCCGGCCTGGACGAGCTGGCTGCTCTCGTTGATGCAGAACGTCCACGGCGCAGTCACGGACAACAGCCCGAGCGACTTCAAGATGCAGGGTGGACATTGGGGGATCACCGACGCCCTGCCGAACTCACTCGCCAAGAACGCCGCGATCAAGAACGGCTGGACCTACATCTACAACGAGAAGCGCTGGCACATCAACTGCCTGGCAGTCCACCCGGACTGGGCGCTCGTGGTGGAGATGCAGTTCTACAGGCCGAGTTGGGACACCGCCGGCCTGCAACAGGGCGCGAATGCGTGTGCCTCGGTGGCTCGGCAACTGGTCTACACCCCGGACCTCTAATCCGGGCGTAGAGGACGAGCTCACGAGGACTCCCACACGATGCTGAAATGCTCCGTCCCTATCCCGGCCACGAACGAGACCACGACGAGCACACCGGCGGCCGCCGGCCACCGCGAAGGCCAGCAGGACCAGGCAGCCGGCGCGCAGCAGAATACCCCGGCGCGGCGGCTACACCTCGTCGTCAGAGGCGAGGTGCGCGGCAGCAGCGTGCGGGTAAAAAAAACCCGTGGCGCTGGCCGCGGCAGCGGCGTTGACCGCCTCGCATGTCGCCGGCTGGGTGTCACGAAGGTCCTGGTACCAATCTGTCGCGGTGGTCCTGAGACCGGACAGTTGCCGTTGTCGTCGGGGGACGCTCCCATTTTCGTCAAGTGGCGTTGAGGAACGCCTTGAGCCCCGCAGCGTGTCGCGCACCAATCCGCTTTGTGATCCGCGCTGACTAGTCGTCTGAGCTGGTAGCAGACGGCGGTACCTCGACGACGAAGAACAGGAAGGCGGGTTTGACCGAAAGGCGGTGGAAGCCGTCGGGGAACAGCTCGCGGGCGGCCGGGTCGGGCTGCGGCTCGCTGATGCGGGCAAGGCGGAACCCGGCGGTGGTGAAGGCATCGGTCATCGCGTGCAATGGCTTGCGCCAAAACCTCATTGGCATGGACTGGCCGTTGAGCGTCCAGGTGAAGGTGTAGCTGGTGGTCGCGAAGTAGTCGGGCCGGGGATCGTGGAAGGTGTAGGCCACGAAAGGGTGGTCCACGGACGCGATCAGCCGGCCGCCGGGCCTGAGCACTCGCCGAAACTCGGCCAGCGTCGGCCCCCAGTCCTCCAGGTAGTGCAGCACCAGGGACGCGACCACGTCGTCGAACGCAGCATCCGCGAACGGCAGGCCGTCGTTCAGGTCGACCACGTGCAGCGCTTCGTCGTCACCCAGCCGCCGCTTTGCCAACGCCAGCATGCCGGCGCTGGCGTCGATGCCGGTGATTACCGCACCACGGTCACGTAGCGCGGCGGACAGGAGGCCCGAGCCGCAACCGGCGTCCAGGATCCGACGGCCGGCCACGTCGCCGGCGAGGGCCAACATCGCCGGCCGCTCGTAGTATGCGTTCGCGAGGCTGTTCTCGTTCTCCGCCGAGTACGCCTCGGCGAAACTGTCGTAGTCATTCACCTGGTCCCGATATGCGGACCGGGCGGAGCTATCGGGCACGTCGGTTATGCGCTCCATCGCCCGGAGCCTAGTAGAGCACGATCCGCCGCGCGGCCCAGGCAACCGCCGAACCTTAGAGGCGTCTGCACGTATCCGTCCTTCACCACACCCGTCACTCGGCCGATGCCTTACCGCGTCGGGGAGCAAGCCCCGAACTCGGCTCAAAACGACCCACACCAAGCCGAGGAGATCCCGACGTGTTCGGATCGATCGGGAGCATGATGGGCCCGTGCCAGACGGCGAGGTATCCGGGGGCGGGTCGGACATGAAGGCGCTGTCGGCGCCGACGTACGCGGTCACCGCGGACCATTTCGACGACGGTCGCGGTCACTCGGTCGGGCTGTGGAGGAGTACCTCCTTGAGCGGCGCCAGGCGTGCGACGTCGGCGCCGACGCGGTCGAACGCCTCGACCACGGCGCCGAATACCGGCGCCACCCGCAGCACGCTGACCCGGGCGCCCGGCGTGTGCGCCACGATGCCGTTGGTTACCCGGTCGAGCACCATGCCGTTGCCGTTCTGGAGGGTACCGCCGCCGAGCACCACCTCTACGTCGCTGCGGGACAGGTGAAGTCTGCGGACGAGCGCACCCACCATGATGACCACCTCGTCGGCGAAGCCGGCGACGATCCCGGCGGCGACTTCGTCGCCGGCCCGGGCGGCGGCGAACACCAGCGGAGCCAAAACGTACAGCTCGCCGTACCGGATCCGGCCGGCGTGGACCGCCATCGCCACGTCCTCGGGGCGGCGCAGCCCGTAGTGGGCCGGAATCGACGTGGAAAGCGCGGTTGCCGGTCCCCGGCCGTCCCGGTCCCGGATCGCAGCGGCCAGGCCCATAATGCCGATGCTCTGTCCGCCGCCGAGGTCGCCGGTGTAGTCGCCGAGGGCGAGGAACCGGGCGACCCGGGTGGACGGGTGCACCCCGACCGCGTTGATGCCGGCGCCCGCCGTGACCGCGATCCCCCACGGTCGGGTGGCGCCGGCTCGCAGCACGGCCACGGTGTCGTTCTGCACCACGGTCAGCTCGGCCTGGTCGGCGCGGACCAGTTCCCGCTGGGCGACCCTGCGCTCGGCCGGCAGGTCGACGTTGGCCAGGAAGTAGACGGCGGCGCTGGCGCGGCTGTGCGCCGGTACCCCGGCAGCCTGCAGGGCCTGGCTCACGAGGTCGATCAACCCCTTGCGCCAGGCGTCGGCGTCTGCCAACGGGGAGTTCACCCCGGGGCCGCGCAACCTGGACAGCAGCCGACCCGTAGTCGTGGCGATGACGACGTCGGTCTTGGAGTTGCCGCCGTCGACGCCGATGACGTACTCAGGCATCGGCGGGGAAGAACTGCGGCAGGTAC
>CAZYCD010000254.1:0-6547 GCA_964645345.1 uncultured Micromonosporaceae bacterium | reverse complement strand
CGCTCGCCTGGCTGCTCGGCGTCGAGGGCGTCGTGGCGCCGATCATCGGCCCGCGTACCCTCGACCAGCTCGACGACCTGCTGGACGCGACGACCCTGCGGCTGGACCCGGACGAGCGGGAGCTGCTGGAGCGGCCGGCTCCCCCGCCGGAGGTCTCCCCGCACCGCATGCTGCGCGGCCAGATGGGCCAGCCGGACGTACCCTCGCTGCGCCGGGGCTGACGCAGCGGTCAGCCAGCCTTGGCGAGCCGCATGTGCGCGACCGACGGGGACGCGACGTACTCGACGCACTCGTACCCGTCCGGCCCGCCGCCCTGGAAGTCGAACAGCCGCTCGCCGGAGTACAGCAACGTCGGTACCAGCGCGATGTGCAGGTCGTCGACGAGGCCCGCGCGCAGCGCGTCCCGCACGGTACCCACGCCACCGCCGAGCCGCACGTCGCGCCCGTCGGCGGCCTCGAACGCCCGCGCCAGCGCGGCCTCCAGCCCGTCGGTGACGAAGGTGAACGTGGTGCCGCCGTCCATGCTCAGCGGCGGGCGCGGGTGATGGGTCAGCACGAACACCTGGTGGTGGTACGGCGGGTTGCCACCCCACCAGCCCGACCACCGCGAGTCGCCCCAGGGACCGCGCACCGGCCCGAACATGTTGCGCCCCATAACGGTCGCGCCGATACCCTCGTCGCCGGCCCGCAGGAAGTCCTCGTCGACGCCGCCCTCGTCCCCGCCGTCCTCGCCGATCATCTGGCGGCCGTACCGGGTCTGGAACACCCAGGTGTGCAGCCGCTCGCCGCCCACCCCGAGCGGCGTGTCCGGCCCCTGCCCCGGACCGGCGCCGTACCCGTCGAGTGAGACCGAGAAGTTGTGCACCCGAAGCCTCGACATATCGCTCCCCTCATCCGTTCTCCGCGTCGATCCATTGTGGCGGTACCGCGTCGGTGAGCCAGACCCCGTTCGCCGCACGGTAGAAGGCGTGGCCCGCGCGGTGCATACCGGCCGCATCGACGCGGAGGATCACCGGGGTACCGCGGCGTGCGCCGACCGTCGTGGCCGTCTGTTCGTCGACCGACAGGTGTACGTGGCTTCGCCGGCCCGCCCGCAGCCCGCCCGCCAGGATGCCGGGCAGGAAGCGGGCCACCGTGCCGTGGTACAGGACGTCGGGCGGGGGTACTGGGTCGAGGCCGAGGTTCACCGGGAGGGAATGGCCCTGTGCCGCGCGGATGCGGCCGTCGAGCAACTCCAGCCGGCGCTTGTCGGTACCGGCCACCAGCGCGTCCAGCGTCCCAGGGCCGATCGGGCGGCCGTGCGCCGCCAGGGCCGCGAGCAGCGTCTGCACCTCGATCCAGCCGCCCGCGTCGAGCCGCACGCCGATCGCGCCCGGGTTGTGGCGCAACACGTAGGACAGGAACTTGCTGGCGCGTACGAGGTCATCGCCGGTTGCCGGAGGGTCGCCGGTCGCGGGACGGCCGCTCATCGCGGGACGAAGTGGCGCAGGAAGTCTGGCGGCTCCGCGTGCCGCTGGCCCCGCCAGACCGCCCAGTACCGGACGGCCGGCAGGTCCACGATGGGTACCGCGGTCAGCCCGTCCGGGGTCGGTACGCACCCGTTGACGACCGTCGCGCCGATGCCCATCACCGTGCAATGCACCAGAAGGTCCCACCCCTCCACCTCGGCGACCGGCCGCCACCGTACCCCGGCGTCCAGCATGGCCCGGTCCAGCGCCCGGCGGTGCGGCCGGTCCGGCGGGGGTACCACGAGGTCCATGCCCTCAAGGTCGGTCAGCCGCAGCTTGCCGAACCCGGCAAGTGGATGCGCGGAGTCCACCACGAGCACCTGCGGGTACCGGTGGATCTGCACGGCGTCGAGGTGACGTGGCGGCGGGTCGTACCCGATCACGGCGAGGTCGGCCCGCCCGTCCGCCAGCGCCGCGAGCGCGGCGTCCCGGTCTGCGGTGAGCACCCGCACCCGCCGGCCCTCCGCGCTGAGGTTGCGGATCGCCTTGGAGATGACCCAGCGGAACGCGCCGCGGCCGGCCGTCACGGTGAGCGTGCCGGGTCCGCCGTCCAGCCCGCGCAGGAACTCCTCGGCGCGGCGCGCGCCGTCGGCCGCGAAGGCGGCCAGCCGCTCGCCGGCCGCGGTCAGCACCAGCCGGCGACCGTCCCGCTCGTAGAGCTGGACGCCGAGCCCCTTGGCCAGCTTGCGGATTTTCACGTGCAGGGACGGCTGGCTGATCCGCAGCACGGCGGCGGCCGTGGTGAAGTTGCGGTGCTCGGCGAACACCTCGAAGGCGTGCAGCGCGTCGGACTCCAGGGGCCCGCGTCGGTCCATAGTTCAGCACTATAGAACTGCGAGCGAATTATAGTTCCGGGTGCGCTGGCGCCGGGCCCACGCTGGTTGCATGAACAGACAAGGAGAACACCGGCTCGGCATCGACATCGGCCGGGTCATCATCGACGGATCGGCTCACCCGGCCGGCGGCGACACCGCCTTCTTCGCCGGGGACGAGGCCACCATGCTTGCCACCCCGGAGGTACCGGGCGCGGTCGACGCCATCGCCCGGCTGGTGCCGCGCTTTCAGGGTCGCGTGTGGCTGATCTCGAAATGCGGTCCACACGTACAGGCACGGACCGAGCGTTGGCTGCGGGCGCACTGCTTCTTCCTGCGCACCGGCCTGCCGCCCGAGCAGGTGCGGTTCTGCCGCAGCCGGCCGGACAAACGGCTGCACTGCGACGAGCTGCGGCTGACCCACTTCGTCGACGACCACCCGCAGGTGCACGCAGCCATCCGCGGATCGGTTGCACACCAGTACTTCTTCGGGGCGCAGCGACGGCCGGTTCCAGGGTACGGGCAGCACGCCCCGAC
Organism: uncultured Micromonosporaceae bacterium; assembly: GCA_964645345.1. Lineage (GTDB taxonomy): Bacteria > Actinomycetota > Actinomycetes > Mycobacteriales > Micromonosporaceae > Rugosimonospora. The sequence goes on along the minus strand of CAZYCD010000254.1, from coordinate 3,690 downwards.
CTGGGCCGAGCTCGAGTCGCTCATCGAGCGGTCCCTGACCGCCCGGTGAGCGGTCAGCCCAGCAGGGCCGCGGCGAGCGCCGCGTTGCGCCGGGCGAAGTCGGCCCAGTCCTCCGGGCAGGTCGCGACGTACCGCCGCGCGGCGGCCTCGGTACACGAGCGCTGCGTCCAGGTCTCCAGGCGGCCGGCCCGGATCTCGAAGCGCACCAGCACCCCGCCCGCCCAGCCGGATACCGTCGCCTGCCCCGCCGAGGACAGCGTCACCCGCTGGGGCGAGGTCAGCCAGTCCACCGCGTCCAGCTCCGCGTGCAGCCGGCCGGCCAGCTCGAAGGCCAGCGCTCCGGACGCGCGTTCCCGCCTGGCCGCCAGCTCGGCGCGCACCGTAGCCACCGCGGCCGGGTCCCGCCCCAGTACCGCCGCGAGCGTCTCGACCAGTCGCTCCCGGTCGGCCGGCCGCACGCCGAGCGTCGCCGCCAGCTCCCGTCCGGAGCCGGCCAGGCCGGTACCTGCGTAGGGCAGCGGGAGGACCCGGTGCAGGGCGGTGACTGCCAGCCGGACCCGGTCGCCGCCCAGGTACGGGCCGAACCAGCGGACCCCGGGTCCCGCCTCCGCCGCGGTGGCGCCGGAAGCCGAGCTGTCGGGGGGCGCCGCGCCGGTGTGCGCGACCGTCAGCCCGGGCGCCGATGGCCGGGCGTCCAGCCGCAGGTACACCGGCACCTCCTGGCCACCGGCCGTCCGGTTCCACGGCGGCATCGAGCGCTGCAGGAGGTTGCGCTCCAGCCAGGCGGCCTCGTGCTCGGAGTCGCAGGCGACCGCCTCCACCCGGGCGATGCGCGCGACCATCCGGTACAGGTGCCGTCGGTCGCGCAGGTCGCCCCAGTAGGAGGCCACCCGGCGGCGCAGTTGGGTGGCGCGGCCGATGTAGAGCACCCGACCGCGCTCGTCCCGGAACCGGTACACGCCGGGTGTGGCGGGCAGGCGCGTGACGCTCGCCCGCGCCGGAGTGTCCATCCGCCTATTCTGCGCGCCGGGCCGCTGCCCGGGCGCGCCGGCGTGCCCGCGTGCCCGGCTGCGTTGCCGGTCCGCCAGGCGCGCCCGTCGCGATCTTCAACTCGCGGGGACCACCGGCTACTGTGGCGCCCGGAGGTACCGATGACGCTGCCCGTGACCGCCGACCCGTCCGCGTTCGGCTTCGACCCCGACCGGCTGTACAGCATCGACACGCACTTCGCCCGCTACGTCGACGACGGGCGGCTGCCCGGCTGGCAGATCGTGATGACCCGGCGGGGCGAGGTCGTGCACTCCTCGACCTACGGGCGGCCGTCCGGCTTCCACCCGCTGCGCCCGCAGCTGCGCCAGCTCGTCTACTCGGCCCTTGCGGACTGAGCGCGGTGGCGTCGTTCGAGGACCTGCTCGCCGAGGGCGCCGAGGTACCTGTCGAGGGCTGGGACTTCTCCTGGTTCGACGGGCGGGCCACCGAGGAGCGCCCGTCCTGGGGGTACGCCCGGCTGCTGGCGCGGCGGTTGGCCACCGCGCGGGCCGCGCTGGACGTGCAGACCGGCGGCGGCGAGGTATTCGCCGGGGCGCTGGCCGGGCTGGAGTCGCCGCCGGCCGTGCTCGCGGCGACCGAGTCCTGGCCGCCCAACCTCGCGGTGGCCGCCCGGAACCTGGAGCGGTTCGGAGTGTCCATTGTGGGCAGCGCCGACGACGCTCCGCTGCCGTTCCCGGACGCCTCCTTCGACCTCGTGGCCAGCCGGCACCCGACCGTGCTGTCCCTCGCGGAGGTGGCCCGGGTGCTGCGTCCCGGCGGCACGCTGCTGTCGCAGATGGTCGGCCCGGGCTCGGTCCGCGAGCTGACCGACTTCATGATGGGGCCGCAGCCGGTCAGCGACTCGCGCAGCCCGGCCCGTGCGGCCGCCGCCGCGCGGGACGCCGGCCTCGTCGTGGTCGAGCTGACCGAGGCGGCGCTGCGCATGGAGTTCCACGACGTCGCCGCGGTCGCCGTCTTCCTGCGCAAGGTGATCTGGATCGTGCCGGGCTTCACCGTCGAGGGGTACCGCGAGCGGCTGGCCGCCATGCACGAGCGGATCCGCGACGAGGGGCCGTTCGTGGCCCACGCGCAGCGATTCCTCATCGAGGCCCGCAAGCCCGACTGACCGGTCAGGCAACGGCGACGGTACCGGCCGGGTCGGCCAGCGCCGGTACCGGCCCGTCCTCGGCCAGCAAAACGGGCCGCTCCACGAGCGAGATGTCCACCCGGGTACCGGCCGGAAGCTCCCCGGCGCGGTGCGACGGTACGTCCGCGAGCACCTCGGAGCTGTCCGCGCGCAGCAGCCGCAGCCTCGTGGTCGCGCCCTGGAAGGTGGCCACCACGATGACCGCGTCCCCGCTCTCCGCGGGCGTGAGTACCACCGTCTCCGGCCGCACGAGAACGGTCACCGGGGTACCGGCGGCCCGCCCGGCGCCCTGCACCGGCAGCACCTGGCCGCCGACCCTGACCCGGGACTCGGTGTCGGCGACGCCGGCGAGGTGGTTCATGGTACCCACGAACTCGGCGACGAACGCGGTGCTCGGCCGCTCGTACAGCTCGCGCGGTGCCGCGCACTGCTCCAGCCGGCCGGCGCGCATCACGCCCACCCGGTCGGCCACCGACAGCGCCTCCTCCTGGTCGTGCGTGACGAACACGGTCGTCACACCCAGCTCCAGCTGGATGCGGCGGATCTCGTCGCGCAGCTGCTCGCGTACCTTCGCGTCCAGCGCGGACAGCGGCTCGTCCAGCAGCAGCACGCGCGGCTCGACGGCCAGCGCGCGGGCCAGCGCGACGCGCTGCTGCTGCCCGCCGGACAGCTGGTGCGGGTACTTCCCGCCGTGCTCGGCCAGCCCGACCAGCTCCAGCAACTCGGCGGCGCGCCGGTGCCGGTCGGCCCGGCCCCGCCCGCGCACCCGTAGCCCGAAGCCGACGTTGTCCAGCGCGGTCATCGTCGGGAACAGACTGTAGGACTGGAACACCATGCCCATGTCCCGCTTGTTGGCCGGTGCCCGGGACACGTCGCGCCCGTTGACCAACACCTCGCCGGAGGTCGGCTGGTCGAAGCCGGCCAGCAGGCGAAGCGCGGTGGTCTTGCCGCACCCGGACGGTCCCAGCAGCGCGAGGAGTTCGCCGGGCTCGATGGTGAGGTCCAGCCGGTCCAGCGCCCGGGTGGCCCCGAACACCCGGCTGACGGTGCGGAACTCCACGGCGGTACCGGTGCGCGGAACCACGGTGCCGGGCTCGCCTCCGCGCTCGCTCCGCTCCTCGTGCCTGGCGGTGCTGCGATGCCCGCTCGCTGTCGGCTCGTTCATGACTGTGCCTTCCGGGTCGACGGGTCGCGGCCGGCGATGAGCGTGAACACGATGAGCACCAGCCAGGTGAGCAGCAGGCTCATCAGGGCCAGGGCCACGGACAGCTGACCATCGTTGTTCTGGAACTGCAGCAACCACACGGTGAACGTCTGGTACTGCAGGATGCTGGCGGTGGTGAACTCGCCGAACACGAGCGCGAAGGCGAGGATCGCCGCGGTGAGCACGGAGCTGCGCAGGGTCGGCAGCACCACCCGCCAGACGACCGACAGCCACGACGCGCCGAGGTTGCTCGCGGCCTCCACGAGGGTACCGATGCCGGACGCGCGCAGCCCCGAGTCGATCGACCGGT
>CAZYCD010000253.1:0-6562 GCA_964645345.1 uncultured Micromonosporaceae bacterium | reverse complement strand
CACGTCTGCTGCGCCGGATCCCGGCTGCTGCTGCAGGAGTCGGTCGCCGAGGAGGTACTGGAGTCGCTGAAGCGCCGGATGTCGCGGCTGCGGGTCGGCGACCCGCTCGACAAGAACACTGACATCGGCGCCATCAACTCGGCCGCCCAACTGGCGAAGATCCGGGAGCTGTCGGAGATCGGCGCGCAGGAGGGCGCGGAGCGCTGGTCCCCGCCGTGCGAGCTGCCCGACCGCGGGTACTGGTTCGCGCCGACCATCTTCACCGGGGTATCCCAGGCACACCGGATCGCCCGCGAGGAGATCTTCGGCCCGGTGCTGTCGGTACTGACCTTCCGCACGCCGGCCGAGGCGGTGGAGAAGGCGAACAACACACCCTACGGGCTGTCCGCGGGGATCTGGACGGAGAAGGGCTCGCGGATCCTGGCCATCGCGGACAAGCTGCGGGCCGGCGTGGTGTGGGCGAACACGTTCAACAAATTCGACCCGACCTCGCCGTTCGGCGGGTACAAGGAGTCGGGGTACGGCCGTGAGGGCGGCCGGCACGGGCTGGAGGCCTACCTTGTCCACTGAAGGCGGCTTCGCCACGGCGACCAACCAGGCTCGCGGCCGGCTGGCCGTCCGGAAAACGTACAAGCTGTTCATCGGCGGGGCCTTTCCGCGCAGCGAGTCGGGGAGGTCGTACGTGGTGACATCGCCGGACGGCGAGTTCCTGGCCAACGCCGCGCTCGCCTCCCGCAAGGACGTGCGGGACGCGGTGAAGGCCGCCCGTGCCGCGGTAGGGAAGTGGTCCGGCGCGACCGCCTACAACCGGGGCCAGATCCTGTACCGCATCGCGGAGCTGCTGGAGGGCCGGCGCGCCCAGTTCGTCGACGAGGTGCACTGCTCCGGTGCCGAGGGCGACGCGGAGTCCACTGTGGACGCCGCGATCGACCGCTGGGTCTGGTACGCCGGCTGGGCCGACAAGGTGGCTCAGGTGTACGGCAACGCCAACCCGGTCGCCGGCCCGTTCTTCAACCTGTCCTCCCCAGAGCCGACCGGAGTGGTGGGCATCGTCGCCCCGCAGGACTCGCCGCTGCTGGGGCTCGTCGGGGTACTGGCGCCGGCCATCGTCACCGGCAACACGGCCGTGGTACTGGCGGCGGAGGACCGGCCGCTGCCGGCGATCTCGCTCACCGAGGTGCTGGCGACCTCGGACCTGCCCGGCGGCGTCGTCAACATGCTGACCGGCCGGGTCGCGGAGCTGGCACCCTGGCTGGCCTCGCACATGGACGTCAATGCCGTGGACCTGACCGGGGTCGTCGATCCGAAGCTGGCCGCCGATCTGGAGCGTTCGGCCGCCGACAACCTCAAACGGGTGATCCGGCCGCCGGACGCGCCGGTCGACTGGTACGCCGACCCCGGACTGTCGCGGCTCACCCCGCTCCTGGAGACCAAGACCGTCTGGCACCCCAAGGGCCTCTGACCCCCACCGGTGCGGCCGGGCGCGACGCCTGCGGAGCGGCCGCAATCGGCGTTCGACTAGTGTGTGCGTCGGGTTCCGCACACATTGACGACGGAGGTCGCCGTGGCCGTCCAGCGCGATGCCGACGAGCAGACGGGGTCGGAGACCGAGCGCCCGGCGCTCTGGTCGGAGGTACGCATCGATCCGGTGGAGATCGCCCTGCCCAAGGGCGTCGGGTACACCTTGCGCGCGTACCGCCCGATCGACGACGTGACACCGACCGACGTCTCCGAGCGGGAGGTCGACGAGTTCCCCGACCGGCCCCGACGCCCCTCCGAGGAGGAGGAGGACACACTGGTCGACCCGTTCGGCGACGAGTTCGACGACGAAGAGGAGCCGGACGACGTCTCCGACGAGGAGTTGGGCGAGGACGAGGAGTCGGCCGACGAGTCCGGGGACGGGGATGAGGACGACGAGGACGAACTGGCCAACGAGCCCGAGGAGGTACCGGTCTTCCTCGGCCGCGGCGGCCAGCTCTATCTGTTCCGCTCGGTCGAGGGCTTGGTCGACTTCGTGCGCTCCGGCGCCGACAATGACATGACCCAGCTCGACACGTGGTCCGACCTCGTCGAGCGGATCACGCCCGAGGACGTGGTACCCCTGGCCGAGGACACCTACGAGCTGGATCTCGTGGTGGACAACCTGCGGGGCGGCCGGGACTCCTGGGACGCGGGCCTGATCATCCAGGCCGGTGAGGTGGCGCGGGACCTCGGGTACGCGCTGCGGATCACCACCGTGATCGGCGCGCTCGGGCCGGGTTCGCCGCTCGACGACCTCGACGACACCCTGCGGGCGGCCGAGTCCGGCGGGGTCGGCGGCTTCCTGGCCAAGCGCCGGCTGAAGAAAATCGGGGCAGAAGCCGCACCTCTGGGCTGGCGCACAATAATCGGCAAGATCTCTGGCGTCGTGGACTGGCGCGACTGACCCCTGACCAGGGAGCATCAGTCTGGCAACGCGATCAGTCCGGGGAGGAGGACGACGCCGTGGCGCTCGTTCGGGTGTACTGCGGTCTAGCGTCTACGCAGTCCGTGGTGACACGAGGTTCGTCAGGCGCCTGGCTGACGGTCGCGGTCGTCGATGACGCGGGCCGCCTGATGGACGTGTGCGACCTGAGCGACGACCCCTCGGGCTACGCCCAGCTCGGTACCCTCCTGGCCGAGCGTTCCGGTGGCGGTACCGCCGGTGTGGCGGTCGCGGCAGACAGCGACGAGCACCAGGTGACCCTCCTGCTGGCCGCGGCCGGGCGGCCGCTGGCCATCGTCGAGGAGGAGTCGCTGGACGACTACGCCGAGCGGTTCGGCGACGACGAGTCCACTGACGAACTGGACGCCCCGGTCAGCGAGCGCCGGGCGGTCGGCCTGGCGCGGGCGCTGCAGGCCGGCGCGCTGGCCGCGTCGACCCAGTCGGCGCCGCGCGAGCTGATGGCCCTCAAGCCGGTCCTGGCCGCCCACGCGGCGCTGGCCGCCGGCCGGCAGGGCGCGGCGGTGGCCCTGCGCGAAGTGCTCCGGGAGCTCTACCCGGCCGCCCTGCGCGCCTACCCCGACCCGGCCGAGGCGATCCCGCTGGCCATTCTCGACGCGCTACCCGAGCCCGGCCTGCTCGGCGGCACGACGGCCACCCGCGGCCGGGACGCGGCGGTCGCCGCCGACCTGGCCGCCAAGGGCCTGGCCGACCACGAGACGATCAGCGAGGCGATCACCGCGCTACGGGTCGCTATCGCGGAGACCCCGCGCCGGGCCGGCATCGGCAAGACGCTCACCACCGCCGTTGCGGAGACCATCCAGCAGGCCGTCGCCGCCGTGCGCGCCTGCGACAACGGCATCGCCGCACTGGTCGGCCTGCTCGCGGAGAAGGCCACCCCGGTCGGCGGGCCCGGTCGCCGCCCCGGCGCCGCGGCGCCGCTGCGGGCGATCCGCGAGCCCTCCGCCGACGCACCGACCAGGGTTCCGAGCCAGCGCCGCGGCCGCCAGCAGGCCGCCCCGGTCGTGGTGGACCCGCTACGCGGCCCGAGCATGGCCGGCCCGTTGGTGCCGCCCGCCCCGACGATCACGCAGCCCGGCCCGACGCCGCGCCGGCCGGAGCACGCCGCGGCCAGCCACGCGGCCAGCCATGCCCAGCCCGAGCAGCTCAATCCGCCGCTGGGCCACTCGGGCGCCTTCCCGGTCGCGTCCGTCCCGCCGGTACCGGTGCCCTCCGCGCCCCCCGCGTCCGCGCCGCCGGCCTTCGTCGGCAACGTGGCCGACCCGTACCCGAGCGGGCAGAGCTACAGCTACCCGACCGCGTACGCGACCGGCGCGCACCCGACGGTCGTACCGTCGCCCGAGGTCGGCCCGCCCGGCTCGCGCTCGGACTGGCCGCTGAACACGACCGGTACCGGGGCCGCTGCCGCCCACCAGTCGACCGTGACCAACGGCTCCGGCGGGTACCCGGTGACCTCGCTGCCGCCGACCGTCCTGGAACGGCGCCAGGCCGACCCGCCGCTGGTACCGCGGCAGCGCGACGGCCGGGTACCGCCGCCCTGGCAGGCCGACGACCTGCCCGCCGAGCCGCCCTCGCTGCGCCTGGTGGAGCCGGGCCCGCTGGCCGACCCCGCCCTGCGCGACGACCAGCGCTCGCGCCCGGGCGAGCGTGACTACCTCGGCGGCCTCGACCGTACCGGCGACCACGGCCGCGGTGACCACAGCCGGACCGACTTCGGCCGCGCCGACCTGGGCGCCCACGCCGACCTCGGACGGGCAGACTTCGGACGGGCAGACGTGGGCGGTCGCAGCGACACGGGCCGTGGCGGAACGGATCGCGGCGCGCTCGGCGCGGCGGCGGCGTTCGGCGCCGACCGGCGACCGGGCGGAGTGGCGGCGGCGTTCCCCCGGGAGCCGGTCGCCGAGCCCAACCCGCCGCTGCGGCTGGTCGAGTCCAACGGCCGGGCGGGCGACCCGATCTCCGCGCCGGCCGTGGGCGACGAGGGCGACGGCGACCTGCTGATCTTCGCGCAGGCCAGGTCCGCGTGGTTCACCGGCCACACGGACCAGGCCGACGCCGTACCCGACTGGGCCAACCCGGCCGACCTTGGCTGGCAGGCCGCCGAGCGGGCCGCCTCGCCGGTATTCGGGGAGGAGACCTCCGTCGGGCTGCCCCGCCGGGTACCGCAGGCCAACCTGGTACCGGGCTCTCCGCTGCCGCCCGCCTCGGAACGGTCGCTGCGGATCATCCGCGACGCCGCCGCCATGGCCGCGCACACCACCGGATACTTCCGCGGCTCCCGCCGCGGTGAGGAGGTCCGCGGCTTCGCGGTCGGGGGGCGCCCCGGCCGGGAGGCGGCGGGCGGTTGGGATTTCAGCCGTGACGGCTGGGAGGCCGACCGCGACGAACGGGACTACGGGTACCGTTCGGCATCCAATCGCTAGATCACAGTCGAACGGTTCCGCATCCCCTCCGACAGCGTCGTCGCCTCAGTGTTCTTGCCCACACCGGCCGAGCTTGACCACGTCGCGTAATGACGGAGACCATCGGGCGGCAACGTGGACAGGAAGGGCACGAGGTAGATGGCTGGAGAGGTGCAGAGACCGGACGCTGCCCGGCTGACTCGGCGATCGGTGCTCGCCACCGGCCTGCTCGGTGGGCTCGCGGCGGTGACGGCCAGTTGCAGCAACCAGCTCGCCGCGGCGGCGCCCACTCTTCCCCGGGGCGAGGACCTCACTGTCGGCGCGTGCCTCGACCTGACCGGTCCCGGCAAGATCGCCGCGGAGGCGGCCCAGCGCGGCCTGCAGGTTGCCCTCGACCGGATCAACCAGTCCGGCGTGACCGTGGGTAGCGCGGTTCACCAGATCCGGCTGGTGACCAGGGACACCGCCAGCGACCCGGCGACCGCGACCGCGATGGCCAAGGACCTGGTCGAAGGGGACCAGGTGATCGGCCTGATCACCGCCGGCGCCACCGCCACCGCCAACGCCATCGCCGCGGTGGCCGAGCAGGCGAGCGTACCCATGGTGGCCGCTAACGCCTCCGACGGCCTGGTGCGCCCCGTCGTACAGCGCCGGTTCGTGTTCAAGCTGCAGCCCAACGCATCCGACATCGCGGAGATCCTGGTGGACTCCGTGGTGGGCGCGGGTAAGCGGAAGATCGCCGTGCTGGCCACGGCGGACGACTACGGCGACGGGGGCCTTGCCGCGCTGGCGACCTCGGCCGCCACCGCCGGCATCTCGCTGGTCCGCACCGCCCGCCTTGCGCTGGGCGTCAACGACTACACGGACGCGGCCAGGCAGGTGCTCGCCGTGCGACCGGACGCGGTGGTGGTGTGGGGCGTGGCACCCGTAGCCGGCCTCGCCGCCCGGGCCCTACGCAGCCTGACGTATGAGGGCCTGGTGCTGTTCGACCCGGGCGCGGCCTCCGAGGACACCATGTCCCAGCAGAACCGCGCCGACACCCAGAACTGTCTGGTGGTGAGCCCGTTCATCCTCAGCGGGCCGCCACCGGCCGTGACCACGCCGGCGGCCATCGCCCAGCGCGACTATTTCGACCAGTACACCCGCCTGTACGGCGCGTTCTCGGGCCTGTCGGTGTACGCCGCGGACGGGCTGAACCTGCTCTTGGGCGGTGCGCGGCGGGCGGGCAGCAGCAACCACCTGAAGATCCGCAATGGTCTTGAATCGATCCCGTTCGACGGGCTCGCCGGCAGCTACAAGTTCTCCACCATCGACCACGGTGGGGTACAGGCCGACTCGCTGCGAGTCTTCAAGATCGACAACACCGGCTGGGTACTCACCGACTGAGTTGTCGGCGCTCGCTCCGCTCGCGCGGGGTCGGGCGCCTCAGACGCGGCGCCCGACCGGACATTGCGGCGGGGCGGGCGGCCTCAGGCAGGGGCGCCGGCGCGCTGCCGCCGCATCGTCAGCACGTACTCGACCAGCGAGATGAGTACCTGCTTGGTCGACTCCCGGGTACGCGCGTCACACGCCACCACGGGTACCTCCGGCGACACCGCGAGCGCGTCACGCACATCCTGCGCGGAGTGGTACTGCATGCCGTCGAAGCAGTTGATCGCCACCAGGTACGGCAGGCGCC
>CAZYCD010000252.1:0-6662 GCA_964645345.1 uncultured Micromonosporaceae bacterium | reverse complement strand
CGTACCCGAGCAGCCACTCGAACAGCGCCTGGTCGCCCCGGTTGTGCGCGACCACTGTGCGGTTGGGATCCGCCCACAGTTGCCAGGTCAGGTAGAACGCCGCAGCCAGGCAGACGAGCAGCATGCCGGCGTCCAGCCGCCGGCCGGGGCGGTGGCGACGGGTACCGGCCTCCGCTCGCGGCGCCGGCCCGTCCGCCTCCTCGGTGTCGGCGGGCAGCTCCATGCGGTCGGTCGCCGAGGTCACCGTGGAACAGCCCAGCGCAGGGCGGACTCCAGATCGGGGTGCTCGAAGCGGTACCCGGCCCCGGCCAGCACCGCGGGCAGGACTCGTTGACTGATGACGGCCTCCCGGCCGAAGTCGCCGATCACCAGGCGCAGCAGCAGCGCCGGTACCGGCAGCACGGCCGGCCGGCGCAGCACCCGGCCGAGGGTACGGGCGAACTCCTTGTTGGGTACCGGCGCCGGACCGGTGAGGTTGACCGCGCCGGTCACGTCGTCGGCGGTCAGCAGGAACTCGATCGCGCCAAGTTCGTCGGCGCGGGAGATCCAGGGCATCCACTGCCGGCCGTTGCCCAGCGGCCCGCCCAGTCCCAGCCTGTACAGGGGCAGCATCGGGCCGAGCAGCCCGCCGCCCGGCCCGAGCACCAGCCCGCTGCGCAGGTGCACGACGCGGATGCCGGCCTCCTCGGCGGGAGCGGTGGCCGCCTCCCATGCCTGGCACACCTCGGCGAAGAAGCCGGTACCGGCCGGAGCCGCCTCGTCGACCTCCCGGTCGCCGGTGTCCCCGTAATACCCGACGGCCGACGCGTTGAGCAGCACCCGCGGCGGCTTGGCGGCGGCCCCGATGGACCGTGCCAGCGCCTCGGTGGCGTTGACCCGGCTGGACCGGATCAGCCGCCGGTAGTCGTCGCTCCAGCGGTGGTCACCGACGCCCACGCCCGCCAGGTTGATGGCCGCGTCGGCTCCGTCCACAACGGACGGATCCAGCGCATCCTGGTTGGGCCGCCAGGTCACCTCGTCCGGGGCGGAGGGGTCCCTCCGCACCAGCCGTACAACGTCGTGGCCGGCCGCGCGCAAGCGGTCGACCAGCGGCCGGCCCAGGTACCCAGACGCTCCGCCGATCACAATCCGCATCGGTACATCCTCGCCGAGGGCCGACCACACCGCTCGCTAGAGGGCCAGTTCCGACTCGAAGTTGCCGGCCTCCAGCCGCTCCTTGACGGTACCGAGGAAGCGCGCCGCGTCGGCGCCGTCCACCAGCCGGTGGTCGTAGGACAGGGCCAGGTAGACCATCGAACGCGGCACGATGATCTCGCCAAGTTCGGGGTCGTTGACGACCACGGCGCGGCGCACGACCGCGCCGGTACCGAGGATGCCGACCTGCGGCTGGTTGATGATCGGCGTGTCGAACAGCGCGCCCCGGCTGCCCGTGTTGGTCAGCGTGAACGTGCCGCCGGACAGCTCGTCCGGGCTGATCTTGTTGTTCCGGGTGCGTTCGGCGACGTCGGCGATCCGCCGGGCCAGGCCGGCCAGGTTCAGGTCACCGGCGTTGCGGATGACCGGTACCACCAGCCCGCGCTCGGTGTCCACGGCCATGCCCAGGTGCTCGGCGTCGTGGTACGTGACGGTCCCCGCGTCCAGGTCGAGCGAGGCATTCACGTTCGGGTGTACCCGCAGCGCCTCGACCGTGGCGAGCGCGAAGAACGGCAGGAAGGACAGCTTCACGCCCTCGCGCCGCTGGAACTCCGCCTTGGCCTGGTCGCGCAGCTTCGCGATCCGGGTTACGTCGACCTCGACGACCGTGGTGAGCTGCGCGGATACCTGCAGGGACTCGACCATGCGGCGGGCGATCACGGCCCGCATCCGGGACAGCTTCTCGGTGCGGCCCCGCAGCGGGCTCGGCTGCGGCTTGGCCGCCGGGGCCGGTGCCGCGGCGGCCGCTGGCTTCGCGGCCTCGGCCCGCTGCCGCTCGGCCGCGTCCAGCACGTCCTGCTTGCGGATGCGGCCGCCGACGCCGGTACCCCGGACGGAGGTCAGGTCGACCCGGTGCTCGGCGGCGAGCTTGCGCACCAGCGGCGTGACGTAGCCGGCCTCCTCGGCGCCGCCGGGCGCGGCCTGGCCGACCACCGGGGTGGGCATCGGCGCGGCGATCTGGTCGGCGGCCGGCGGCTGGGCGGCCTGCCGCTCCGCCTGGGTGTAGGTCGACGACGGGCTCGGACCGCCCGCGGGGGCCGGAACCGGCGGCGCCGGAGGCGGCGGGGCGGGCATGGCGGGCGCCGGCGTGGGCGTGGGCGCCGCCTTGGCAGGCGCGGCGCCGGCGGCGCCGATCACCGCGAGCTGGGCGCCGACCGGTACCGTCTCGTCCTGGTTGACGCTGATCTCCAGGAGGGTACCGGCGGCCGGCGACGGGATCTCCGTGTCGACCTTGTCGGTGGACACCTCCAGCAGCGGCTCGTCGGCGCCGACCGGCTCGCCGACCTGCTTGAGCCAGCGGGTCACGGTGCCCTCGGTCACCGACTCGCCGAGCGCCGGCATGGTGACCACGGTGCGCTGCCCCTCGCCGGCCGGCTCGGCCGCGCTCGGCCCCGCCGCGGCGGCCTGCTCGGCGGAGGCGGGCGCCTCGGCGCCGACGGGCTTCTCGGTCGACGGCTCATCCACCGGCTGCGGTGGCTGCTGCTCGGGAACCGTCGGCTGCTCCGCCTCCGGTTGGGCGGGGGCGGCGGGCGCGGCCGGGGCCGCCCCAGCCTCCTCGCCCTCGCCCGCGATGACCGCCAGCTCGCTGCCGACCTGCGCCGTCTCGTCCTCGCGTACCACGATCTTCGTGAGCACCCCGGCGGCCGGCGACGGGATCTCGGTGTCGACCTTGTCGGTGGACACCTCGAGCAGCGGCTCGTCCGCCTCGACGCGCTCGCCCTCCTGCTTGAGCCAGCGCGTGACAGTACCCTCGGTGACGCTCTCACCCAGCCGGGGCATGGTGACCGATACCGGCATCTCGTACGACTCCTCGATGTGGCTTGGTTCGGGTACTGAGGTTCAGCCGTGCACGTGCAGGGGCTTGCCGGCCAGCGCCAGGTGCGCCTCGCCGATCGCCTCGCTCTGCGTCGGGTGCGGGTGAATGAGCTGGGCGACCTCCGCCGGGAACGCCTCCCAGTTGTAGATCAGCTGCGCCTCGGAGCTCAGCTCGCTGATCCGGTCGCCGACCATGTGCACGCCCACGACGGGACCCTCCGGCGCCCGTACCAGCTTGACGAAGCCGGCCGTCTTGAGGATCTGGCTCTTGCCGTTGCCGGTCAGGTCGTAGGTGAGCGTCTGCACGCCGTCACCGTACAACTCGCGGGCGCGGGCCTCGGTCAGCCCGACCGAGGACACCTCGGGGGAGCTGTAGGTGATGCGGGGGATGCCGTTCTCGTCGATCGGGGCCGGGTTGAGCCCGCCGATCTCCTCCGCGACGAAGATGCCCTGGGCGAAGCCGCGGTGCGCCAACTGCAGGCCGGGCACGATGTCGCCGACTGCGAAGACGTTGGGCAGGTTGGTGCGCAGCCGCTCGTCGGTCAGCACGAAGCCGCGCTCCATCGCCAGGCCCTGCTCCTCGTACCCGAGGTTGGCCGTCACCGGCCCGCGCCCGACGGCGACCAGCAGCAGTTCGGCCTCGAAGGTCTCGCCGCCCTGGATGGTCACCCTGACCCCGGCGTCGGTCCGCTCGACCTTCTCGAACGGCTTGCCGGTCTTGAACGCGATCCCGCGCTTGCGGAACGCCCGCTCCAGCGCCTTCGAGCTGGCCTCGTCCTCCGGCGGCAGCAGGCGGGGCAGCGCCTCGACGATGGTGACGTCCACGCCGAAGGACTTCCACGCGCTGGCGAACTCGCAGCCGATCACGCCGCCGCCGAGGATGATCGCGGAGGCCGGTACGTGGTCGAGGTTCAGCGCGTGCTCGGAGGTGATCACCCGCTCGCCGTCGATGTCGAGCCCGGGCAGTGTCTTGGAGTAGGAGCCGGTGGCCAGGATGACGTACCGGCCGGTCACCCGCTGGCCGCCGACCTCGACCGCGTTCGGCGCGACCAGCCGGCCCTCGCCCTCGAAGACGGTCACCTTGTTGGCCTTGAACAGCCCCTGCAGACCCTTGTAGAGACGGCCGACCACGGCGTCCTTGTAGGAGTTGACGCCCTTCATGTCGATCCCGCTGAATGCGGTCTGGACGCCGAACTGCTCGCCCTCGCGGGCCAGGTCGGCAACCTCGCCGGCGTGCAGCAGCGCCTTCGTCGGGATGCAGCCACGGTGCAGGCAGGTCCCGCCCAGCTTGTCCTTCTCGACCAGCGCGACCGATAGGCCGAGCTCGGTCGCCCGGAACGCTGCCGCGTAGCCGCCGCTGCCGCCGCCGAGGATGACGACGTCAAAACCGTTGTTCGGGTCGCTCACGTGATCTCCCGGGTGCGCCGGTGCTACTCGAGGATTCGCGGTGGTGCCCGACCGGACGCAGGGCAACCGCCTCGGCCATCTTGTCACTCCCGTAATACGGCTGCGAACCGAGGTGCGCAACGACACGTTGCGGTACCCGAGGGCGGATCCGCTCGGCGTACCCTTTCGGCAGAACGCTCGGGGAGGAGTGCGCGGTGGCCTGGTTTCGTCGCCGGGGCGGTGCGGGGCGGTCGTCGACCGACCGGGTCAGCGTCCGGGCCGATCTGGACTATCTGGAGGAGTTTGTCCGGACCAGGTACGGCGTGGAGGCGTTCCTGGAGCCGCGTACGACGGTCACCGAGAACACGGTGATCCTGATCGCCCACGACGGCGAGTGGACCCGGCGCCGGGTCCCGGACCCGCAGGTCGCCCGGCAGTTCGCCGCCCGGGTCGGCATCCCGGTCTACGACGTGCACCTGGTGGGCTACCCGCAGCGGATGCGCGACTACAACGAGCGCCGCAAGAAGGCCCAGAAGTAGCGGTCCGCGCGCCGACGGCCGCGTCGACCGCTACTCCTCGGCGATCCGCTCGATCAGCTCGACCAGGGTACGGACCGGGACACCGGTACCGCCCTTGGTCAGGTACCCGGTGGGCTCGCCGGTGTGGTAGGCCGGCCCGGCGACGTCGATGTGCGCCCAGTCCACGCCGTCGGCGACGAACTCGGACAGGAACACGCCGCCCTGCAGCATGTGCCCGGCCCGGTCCATGCCGGCGTTGACCTGGGAAATGTCCGCGACGTCTGAGTCCATGCCCTTGCGCACGTCGTCGGGTAGCGGCATCGGCCACATCGGTTCGCCGACCGCCTCGCCGGCCTCCCGTACCCGCTCGCACAGCGACGGCGTACCCATGACCCCGGCCATCCGCTTGCCCAGCGCGATGATCTGACCACCTGTCAGCGTGGACGTCTCCAACAGGTAATCCGGCCCGTCCTGGCAGGCCCGGGCGATCGCGTCGGCGAGGATCATCCGGCCCTCGGCGTCGGTGTTGAGCACCTCGACCTTCTTGCCACTGAACATGGTGACCACGTCGCCCGGCCGGTACGCGGAGCCCGACGCCATGTTCTCGGCCATCGGCAGGTAGGCGGTGACCGCCACCTTCGGCTTCAGCGCGGCGACCGCGAGCATGGCGGCCGCCACGGCCGCCGCCCCGGCCATGTCCGACTTCATCTCCCACATGCCCTGCGCCTGCTTGATGGACAGGCCGCCGCTGTCGAACGTGATGCCCTTGCCGACCAGGGCCACCGAGCGGCCCGGCCTGGCCGGCCGGTACCCGAGTCGGACCAGCCGGGGCGGCGCCTCCGAGCCCTGGCCGACCGCGATGATGCCGCCGTACCCGGCCCTGCGCAGGGCGCGCTCGTCCAGTACCTCGACCTCGAGCCCGGCCGCCCGGGCGGCGAGGGCGACCGAGTCGGCGAACTCCGCCGGCCGCAGGTCGTTGGGGGCGGTGTTCACCCAGTCCCGGGCACGCGCGACCGCCCTGGCCACGGTCACCGCCCGCTTCGCCTGCGCCCTGGCGGCCTTGTCGGCCGCGTCGGGCACATGGATCGAGAGCGCGGCCGGAGGGCGCCTGCGCCGCGTGTCCGGCCCCGACTTGTACCCGTCGAACCGGTACCCGCCCAGTAGCGCGCCCTCGGCGAGCGCGCGCAGCACGGTGGCCTCCTTGGCCGGGTCCTCGTCCACCGGCAGGGCCAGCGCCACCTTGGCGACGCCGGACAGCGCCCGTACCGCGGAGCCGGCCGCCCGGCGCAGCGTCTCGGTGTCCGGAAGCGCGCCGATCGGCTCGGGACCCAGGCCGACCGCCAGTACCAGAGGTGCGGTCACGGTACCGAGGGTGGCCAGTTTGGTCACCTCGCCGGCGGCGCCGGTCGCGCCGAGCAGGCTGAGCGTCTCCACCAGCCGTCCATCGAAGGCCGCCGCGATGCTCTCCGCGCCCGAGGCCAGCAGTAGCGGGGCCGGCTCGTCCGGACCCTGGCGGTAGACCCCGATGACGATGGCGTCGACCGCCAGCTCGGCCGGATCGGTGTCGATCAGGTCGAGCGCGGCGAGGCTGGCGAGCTTGCCGCCCCCGGTGGCGCCGGTGGACGGGGCGTCACGGTCGTGGGGTGGCTTCTGGGCAGGCACAGTTCTTCTCCCGTTCGTGGCGGCTTCGCCCCGATGCTAACCACACGGCCGCCCGACCCGGCCGCCCGCCCGGCCGAGGTCGCCGCC
>CAZYCD010000251.1:0-6675 GCA_964645345.1 uncultured Micromonosporaceae bacterium | reverse complement strand
ACCACCAAGGACGACGAGTCGGCGATCGCGGAGGCGCGCAAGCTTGCCGCCCTGCTGGGCCGGCAGGGGCGCCTGTCGCCGGCCGACATCCCGGAGGACGGCACCGACCTGGCCGCGCTGATGCCGGCCGAGGCCAACCGCGCATACGACGTCAAGACCGTGGTGAAGGCGCTGCTGGACGAGCCGGGTGTGGAGCTGCACGCCAAGTGGGCGCCGAACATCCTGACGACCCTGGGCCGGTTCGCCGGACGGACGATCGGGGTGATCGCCAACAACCCGCTGCGCCTGGGCGGCTGCCTGGACGCGGCGTCGGCGGAGAAGGCGGCACGCTTCGTGCGGATGTGCGACTCGCTCGGGGTTCCGCTGATCGTCCTCGTGGACACTCCCGGGTACCTGCCCGGCGTGGGCCAGGAGTGGGACGGCGTGGTGCGCCGCGGCGCCAAGCTGCTGCACGCTTTCGCCGAGGCCGTGGTACCCCGGGTGACTCTGGTGACGCGCAAGTCGTACGGCGGCGCCTACATCGCGATGAACTCCCGTTCGCTCGGCGCGACCGCGGTCTACGCCTGGCCGATGGCGGAGATCGCCGTGATGGGTGCGCCCGCGGCCGTCAACATCCTGCACCGCAAGAAGCTCGCGGCAGCGCCGGTGGCCGAGCGGGACGAGCTGCGCGCGCAGCTCGTCGAGGAGCAGATCCGCACCGCGGGCGGTGTGGGACGGGCGCTGGAGATCGGCGTGGTGGACGACGTCATCAAGCCGACGGAGACCCGCCGGCGTATCGCCGAGGCACTGGCCGCCGCGCCGGCGGCGCGCGGCGCGCACGGCAACATCCCGCTCTAGCGCGGCCTTGACATCCGCCGGTCAGCGTGCGGCAATCTTCCTCCCGGTCGTCGGGTCGGCTTCGCACCAGGCGGTAGCGGCGACGGTTGACGGCGACCCTGCCTGGGGAAGTTCCCGTCCTGGCGTGAACGAATCTTGGGAGGCTTGCTCGGTGTTCAGCCGCATCGCCATCGTCAACCGCGGAGAGCCCGCCATGCGGCTCATCCACGCGGTCCGCGAACTCAACGCCGAGGGCGGGGCCCCGTCGATCGAGACCATCGCGCTCTACACCGAGGCCGAGCGAAGCGCCACCTTCGTGCGCGAAGCGGACCACAGCTACTGCCTCGGGCCCGCGTCGGCGCGCCCGTACCTCGACCACGAGGTACTCGGGCGTGCGCTGGTCGCCACGGGTGCGGACGCGGCGTGGGTGGGCTGGGGCTTCGTGGCCGAAGACCCGGCCTTCGCCGAACTCTGCGAGAGCCTGGGTGTGACCTTCATCGGTCCGAGTGCGGACGCGATGCGCAGGCTCGGTGACAAGATCGGTGCGAAATTGATCGCCGAGGAGGTCGGCGTCCCGGTGGCGCCGTGGAGCCGGGGCGCGGTGGAGAGCCTGGACGCGGCCAGGCGGGCGGCGGCGCAGATCGGCTACCCGCTCATGCTCAAGGCGACGGCTGGCGGTGGCGGCCGAGGCATCCGGGTCGTCCGTAGCGATGAGGAGCTTACCGAGGCGTACGAGCGCACGAGCCTGGAGGCCGAGCGCGCGTTCGGCAGCGGCGTCGTTTTCCTGGAGCGCCTGGTCACCGGCGCGCGGCACGTCGAGGTGCAGGTGATCGCGGATGGTCACGGCACCGCGTGGGCGCTGGGTGTACGTGACTGCTCGGTGCAGCGGCGCAACCAGAAGGTCCTGGAGGAGTCCGCCTCTCCGGTGCTCGGCCCGGAGCAGGTCCAGGAGTTGAAGGCGGCGGCGGAGCGGCTCGCGCTGGCCGTGGGGTACCGCGGGGCGGGCACGGTCGAGTTCCTCTACCACCCCGGCGAGAAGCAGTTCGCCTTCCTCGAGGTCAACACGCGACTCCAGGTCGAGCACCCGGTCACGGAGGTTACGACCGACTTCGATCTGGTCAAGGCCCAGATCCATGTCGCCGCCGGCGGCCGGCTGGGCGACGGGATTCCGGCCGAGGCCGGGCATGCGATCGAGGCGAGGCTCAACGCCGAAGATCCCGATCGAGACTTCGCGCCGTCGCCCGGCCGGATTGTCCGGTTGGTACTGCCCGGTGGTCCCGGCGTGCGGGCGGACACCGGGGTCAGCGAGGGCGACGTGATCCCGGCCGACTTCGACTCGATGATCGCCAAGATCATCGCTTACGGTCGCACCCGCGACGAAGCGCTCGGCCGGCTACGCCGGGCGGTCGCCGAGACCACCGTGATCATCGAGGGCGGCGCCACCAACAAGAGCTTCCTGCTCGACCTGCTGGACCAGCCCGAGGTGATCGACGCCAGCGCGGACACCGGCTGGATCGACCGGGTCCGCATGCAGGGACGCCTGGTGTCCACCATGCACTCGGGCATCGCGCTGGCCGCGGCCGCGATCGAGGCGTACGAGGAGGAAGCGCTCGTCGAGCGCCACCGGCTGCTATCCACCGCGCACGGCGGTCGCCCGCAGGTACAGCACCAGAGCGGCCGGCCGATCGAGCTCAAGCTGCGTGGCGCGAACTACCGGGTGAGCGTCGCGCAGACCGGGCCCCACCGGTTCCGCGTCGGCGTCGGGGACGCATCCGTGGATGCCGAGTTGGAGCGGTTCGACGAGCACACCGGCCGGATCCTGGTCAACGGTCGGCGTTTCCGGCTCGTCAGTGATACGCACGGGCCCATCCACCTGGTCGAGGTGGACGGCATCACACACCGGGTCAGCCGCGACGAGGGGGGCGTACTGCGCTCCCCCGCGCCCGCGCTGGTCGTCGCGACCCCCGTCAAGGTGGGGGACGAGGTCGAGGCGGGCGCGCCCGTGCTCGTCCTGGAGAGCATGAAGATGGAAACGGTGTTGCGCGCGCCGGTCAAGGCGAGGGTGCGCGAGTGCGTGGTCTCCGTCGGCAGCCAGGTGGAGACCGGCGCGCCGCTGCTGCGCCTGGAACCGACCGGCGACCAGGCCACGGGCGAGACCACCGAGACCGGGGCCGTGGACCTGGAGTTACCGCCCGAACCGACCGGCCTGTCCGCCGAGGCCCGGGTCGCCCGCGGGATCGCCGACCTTCGCAGCCTGCTGCTGGGCTACGACCTCGATCCTCGCGAGGAGCGCGGTGTGCTCTCCGCTTACCTGGCCGCGCGGGCCGAACTCAGCTACCGCCCGATCGAGGAGGAGGTCGAGCTGCTGCGGGTGTTCGCCGACCTGTCCGAGCTCAGCCGCAACCGCCCGGCCGGTGAGGAGACCAACGCCGACACCCGGGTTCACAGCCCGCGCGAGTACTTCCACACCTACCTGCAGAGCCTCGACGTCGAGCGCGCCGCCCTGTCCGATACCTTCCGCAACCGGCTCGCCCGGGTGCTCGCCCACTACGGCGTGCACGACTTCGAACGCACGCCCGCGCTGGAAGAGGCGGTGTTCCGGATCTTCCTTGCGCAGCAACGGGCTTCGGCGGATGTCACCGTTATCCTGACGTTCCTGCAGCAGTGGCTGACCGAGCCGGTACCGGGCGACGGGCTGCGCGAGCAGGTCGGCCAGGCGCTGGAGCATCTGATCTTCGCCACCCAGCTGCGGTTCCCGGTCGTCGGTGACCTGGCCCGCAGCATCGTGTTCCGCTGGGCCGCCCAGCCGATGCTGCGGCGCAAGCGTGCCGAGGTGTACGCGGGTGTCCGCCGCCACCTGCGCTACCTGGACGCGAACCCGGACGCGGTCGACCGGGCCGAGCGGATCGCGACGATGGTCGCCTCGCCCGAGCCGTTGGTTCGGCTGCTCGCTCAGCGCATCGGCAAGCCGGGGGCCGACCACGGCCCGATGCTCGAAGTGCTCAGCCGCCGCTACTACGGCAACCGCGGCGCGAGCCACGCGCGGTGCGTGCAGGTGGCGGGGCATTCGTTCTTCACCGCGGAGTACGACGGTACGGGCGACCACTTCCGGCTGGTCGCGGCGGCCGCTGACTTCGTCGAGTTGCCGACGATCCTGGACAGCGTGGCCGCACTGTCCACCTCGGACTCCGTCGCCGATGTGTACCTGACCTGGGCCGACCAACCCGATGTGGACGCGATGGCCGCGGCCCTGCGGGAGATCCTGGACCGCACCGGGCTGCTGGACCTGTTCCAGCGGGTGACCATGACAGTGGCCGGGCCCAACGGTACGTCGATGCACCACCCGTTCACCTTCCGGCCGGGCCTGGGCGAGGACCGGGTCATCCGCGGGCTGCACCCGTTGATCGCCCAACGCCTGCAACTGTCCCGGCTGCGCAACTTCGACCTGACCCGGCTGCCGTCCGCGGACGAAGAGGTCTACCTGTTCCACTGCGTCGCCCCGGACAACCCGGCCGACGAGCGGTTGGCCGCGATGGCCCAGGTCCGCGACCTGACTCCGCTGCGCGACGTCGACGGCCGGATCCTCGCGCTGCCCGCGATCGAGGGCGCGCTGGACGCGTGTGTCGATGCGATCCGCAAGGTGCAGGCCCAGCGGCCCGCGAGGAAGCGGTTCGACACCAACCGGATCACCCTCTACGTCTGGCCGCCGAGCGAGTTGGCTATCGAGGAGCTGCTCGCCGTCGCCCAGCGCGTACTACCGATCACCGCCGGCGCGGGCCTGGAGGAGGTCCTGTTCCTCGGCCGCCAACGTGACGGGGCCACCGGCGAGCTGACCGACATCGCCGTCGAGATCTCCTACGACGCGGGCATGCGGGTGTCGGTCACCGAGCCGACGGCCGAACCGATCCAGCCGCTGGACGACTACCGGCAGAAGGTGCTCTCGGCGCGGCGGCGCGGCACCACGTACCCGTACGAGCTGACCGAGATGCTGGCCGGTCCGGGCGGCAGCTTCAATGAGTACGACCTGACCGAGGCCGGTGAACTGGCCCCGGTCGCGCGGCCCAAGGGACAGAACACGGCGGGCATCGTCGCCGGGGTGGTGAGCACGCCGACCGAGCGGTACCCCGAAGGCGTGACGCGGGTGGTGCTGCTCGGCGACCCGACCAAGGCATTGGGTGCGCTGGCCGAGCCGGAATGCGCCCGGGTGATCGCCGCGCTCGACCTCGCCGAGCGGATGCGCGTACCGGTCGACTGGTTCGCGCTGTCAGCCGGCGCGCGGATCTCGATGAGCTCGGGCACCGAGAACATGGACTGGGTGGCCGCCGCGCTCAAGCGGATCGTGGAGTTCACCCAGGCCGGCGGTGAGATCAATATCGTCGTCGCGGGTATCACCGTGGGCGCCCAGCCCTACTGGAACGCCGAAGCCACGATGCTCATGCACACCAAGGGAATCCTGGTGATGACCCCGGACTCGGCGATGGTGCTGACCGGCAAGCAGTCGCTGGACTTCTCCGGCGGCGTGTCGGCCGAGGACAACTTCGGTATCGGTGGCTTCGACCGGGTCATGGGCCCCAACGGCCAGGCCCAGTACTGGGCGCCGGACCTCCCGGCCGCCCGCAACCTGCTCATGGCGCACTACGACCACGCGTACATAGCGCCCGGCGAGATCCGGCCGCGACGCGCGGTCACGTCCGACCCGGTCGATCGCGACATCTCCAGCCACCCGCATCCGGCCTCGGACAGCGGATTCGCGACCGTCGGCGAGATCTTCTCCCCTGAGCGCAACCCCGATCGCAAAAAGGCGTTCGATATCCGGACGCTGATGAGGGCTCTGGCCGACCAGGATCACGCGATCCTGGAGCGCTGGGCGAGCATGGCCGACGCTGAGACCGCAGTCGTGCAGGACGTGCATCTCGGCGGCATCCCGGTGTGCCTGCTCGGCATCGAATCCCGGTCGGTGCCTCGGCGTGGATTCCCACCCACCGACGGCCCGGACACCTACACCGCGGGCACCCTGTTTCCGCGCTCGTCGAAGAAGGCCGCGCGGGCGATCAACGCGGCCAGCGGAAACCGGCCGCTGGTCGTGCTGGCGAACCTGTCCGGGTTCGACGGCTCCCCCGAGTCGATGCGGCAGTTGCAGCTGGAGTATGGCGCGGAGATCGGCCGGGCAATCGTCAACTTCGACGGGCCGATCGTGTTCTGCGTTATCTCGCGCTATCACGGCGGCGCCTTCGTGGTGTTCTCCAAGGCGCTCAACCCGAACATGACCGTGCTGGCCGTGGCGGGCTCGTTCGCCTCCGTCATCGGCGGGGCACCCGCCGCGGCCGTGGTGTTCGCCGGCGAGGTCGACGCGCGCACGGCGACGGATCCGCGAGTGGCCGACCTTCAGGCGCGCGTCGCCGCGGCGACCGGTGGGGAACGTGCGGCGCTGGTCACCCAGCTCAATGACGTCCGGGCCGCCGTCCGGGCGGAGAAGCTGGGCGAGGTGGCCACCGAGTTCGACCGGGTGCACAGCATCCAGCGCGCCGTCGAGGTCGGTTCCGTGGACGCGATCATCCGGCCCGAGGAGCTGCGCCCACAGATCATCGCGGCGATCGATCGCGGCCTCGCCGGTGGAGGCGCCGGCGGTACAGCGGTAAAACCCCGCGACGGAGCTGTCCTGGAGTCAGCCGATCTGGCCGTTGGCGCGGGCCCGGCAGACGATCTTTCAGGCCCGGCCAGTCCGGAGTTGAAGGCTGATCGCCCACACCGGTGGCCACCGAGCAAGGTTTAGGCCGCGGCCGTACTAGAGGGCGTGTGTTATGAGTGTCGGTGGTGGGTGGGATGCTGCGGGTTTGTGGGGAGGTTGACGGCGTTTCG
>CAZYCD010000250.1:0-6814 GCA_964645345.1 uncultured Micromonosporaceae bacterium | reverse complement strand
GGCGCCCGGTACCGGGGCGGTTCAAGGACTTCATCGCCTCGCCGAAGAACAACCTGTACCGCTCGCTGCACACCACCGTGCTCGGCCCGGACGACCAGCCGCTGGAGGTGCTGATCCGCACCGAGCCGATGCACCGCGAGGCGGAGTACGGCATCGTGGCCAACTTCCGCTTCGCCGGCGACAGCCTGGGCCTGCGCGGGCGCACCGAGCAGCCGGACTGGCTGCGCCGGGTACTCGACTGGGAGGTCGTGGCCGACGACGCCGAGCGGTTCCTCGATGCGCTGCGCTGCGACCTGACCGAGGGCCAGATCCAGGTGTTCACCACCGCCGGGCGGCGCGTGCAACTGCCGGCCGGCAGCACCCCGGTCGACCTGGCCTACACGCTGGACACGGAGACCGGCCACGGCTGCGTGGCGGCCCGGCGGGGCGGCCGGCTGATACCGCTGTCCTCGACACTTGTCGACGGTGACGTGGTCGAGGTGATCAGCCAGACCCCGATCACCGCCGGCCCGTCACAGGAGTGGCTGGAGTTCGTCAAGACGCCGCACGCCCGGCTGCAGATCGACCGCTGGTTCGCCGACGGCGGGGAGCCGGCCACCATCGCCCACCGGGTCATGCTCGGCCGGGCCGCAGTGGGGCTGGCCCTGCGGCAGTACGACCGGGGTCTGGCCGACGACGGGCCGCTGCACACGTTGGCCATCGAGCTGGGGTACCCGGATCTGGAGGCGCTGCTGGTCGCGGTGGCCGACCGGCGGGAGTCGGCCGAGGAACTGGTGGCCCGCATGATCGCCGTGGTGGACCACTCGCCGCGTTGACGGCGGGGCGGCGGGCGCTCGCCTCCGCCGGAACCCCGGCTCCGGCTGCGCACCCCCGGCCGGCCGGTGCGGGCGGCCGGGGCCGCCGGTAGCCTTGGCGCTCATGATTGGTCGACCGGTGGCCAGGGTCCGAGGCGCCTTCTACGGCGCGTTCTACCGGCTGCCGGGCCGGTGGCGACGGCGCCTGGTGCGGGTGAGCACCGCGAAGTACATCGTCGGCGGGGTGGTGCTCGTCCGCGACGCGCCGGCGTCCGGGCCGGGCCGCATCGTGCTGCTGCGCCAGCCGCCGGGGTACGGCTGGTCGCTGCCCGCGGGCCTGCTCAAGCGTGGCGAGCGGCCGGCCGTCGGGGCCGCCCGCGAACTGCGCGAGGAGACCGGCATCCAGGTATCCCCGGACGAACTCGACCCCGCCGACCCGCCCGCCGTCGTGCACCACCGGGGGCGCTGGGTGGACGTGGTGTTCGAGGCGCGGGTACCGGCGGAGACCGCCTTCACCGTCGACGGCGCCGAGGTACTGGAGGCCGCCTGGTACCGGCTGGACGCGCTGCCCCCGCTCACTCCGCCGACCGCTCGGCTGCTCGCGCACTACGGCATCGGGCCCTACGTCGGGTACCCGGAGGCCACCGAGGATGAATGAGGTGTGCGCGGTCGTGCTCGCGGCCGGTGAGGGGCGACGGCTGCGTCCCCTGACCGAGCGCACACCCAAGGCACTATGCCCGGTCGGCAACGTGCCGCTGCTGGAGCTCGCGCTGGCCTGGGTCGCCGCGCTGGTACCGGGCCTGTCCGGTCCGGACCGGGTGGCGGTCAACGCCTGGTACCTGGCGGACCAGGTGGTCGCGGCCGTCGGCGACCGGGCGCACGTGTCGGTCGAGTCGGGGCCGCGGCCGCTGGGTACCGCCGGCGGGCTCGGCGCGCTGCGCGACTGGATCGGCGGCCGGCCGGTTCTGGTCGCGAACGTGGACGCGTACCTGGCGGGCGGCGACCCGGCCCCGCTACTCGAGGGGTGGGACGGCGACGGGACCCGGATGCTCGTGGTACCGGGGCCACCGGCCGAGTTCAGCGGTGCCCGGTTCGCCGGCTGCTCGGCACTGCCCTGGCGGCGGGTACGCGACCTGCCCGCCGAGCCCGACGACCTGGTACGCACGGTGTGGCGCCCGGCCGAGGCGGCCGGCGAGCTGACCCTGGTCGACTACCGCGGCCGGTACCTGGACACCGGTACCCCGGACAGCTACCTGGCGGCGAACCTCGACGCGGCCGCGGCGGCACCGGGCGGCCGCCTGGTCGCGCCGGACGCCACCGTCACCGGACACGTCGCCGACGCGGTGATCGGGGCGGGTGCCGTCGTTGAAGGCAGCGTCGAGCGGTGCGTGGTGTGGCCGGGCGGGCGGGTCGGGCCGCACGAGCATCTGGTCGGCGCGATCCGGGTCGGCACAACCGGTACGGTGTGCACATCGCCCGACGAAGGAGCGCCCGAGTGATCACCGCGATCGTGCTCATCGACACCGCCACCGATTCGATTCCCGAGGTCGCGGAGGCCCTGGCCAATCTGGACGGGGTCAGCGAGGTCTACTCCGTAGCCGGTGGGGTGGACCTGATCGCGGTCGTCCGGGTCCGCGAGTTCGACCAGATCGCGGAGGTCATCGCGGGCGGCATCTCCAAGACCCCCGGCGTGCTGAACACGGACACGCACATCGCGTTCCGGGCGTACTCCCGGCACGACCTGGAGGAGGCGTTCGCCATCGGCTTCGCCGATGCCGACTGACCCTCCGCCGCCGTCCGGTGGACCGACGCGGCCGCCGCTGGTGCTCGCCGCCGAGGCGCTGGCCGCCGAGCTGAACTTCGGCCACTCCTGCTCAACCGGTACCGGCCGGCTGCTGGCCACCCTGGCCGGGTCCGTCACCGGTACCGTCGGCGAGTCGGGTACCGGCTGCGGCGTGGGCACCGCGTGGCTACGCGGCTCGCTGCGCCCGGGCGGGCGGATCATCACCGTGGAGCGCGACCCGATCCGGGCGGCCGCCGCCGCGCGGTTGTTCGGCGACGACGACGCGGTCACCGTGCTGGCCGGCGAGTGGACCGAGATCCGCCGGTACCGGCCGTTCGCGCTGTTCTTCCTCGACGGCGGCGGGAAGCTGGACGGCCCGGACGCGGTGGCCGACCTGATCGCGCCCGGCGGCGTCGTGGTGATGGACGACTTCACGCCGTCCGAGGAGTGGCCGCCCCGGTACGACGGCCGGCCGGACGCGCTGCGGGTGGCCTGGCTGACCGATCCCCGGTTCACGGCCGCGGAGCTGCGGGTGTCCCCGACCGAGTCGGTCGTGCTCGCCACCCGGGCCTGACCGCGACGACGCCGGAGCGCCGTCGCGCGGTCGCTCGACCTTAGAGCCAGCGCGACCACCAGTCGAGGATCGCCTCGAACCTGGCCAGCCGGTGCGACGGCAGGCCGGAGCGGGACAGCTCGTGCCCCTCGCCGGGGAACAGCAGCATCTCGGCCGGTACCCCGCGCCGGCGCAGTCGCACGTACAGCCGCTGGGCCTGCTCCACCGGGCAGCGCCAGTCATGCTCCGAGTGGATGATCAGCATCGGGATCGTGATCCGGTCGGCGTGCGTCAACGGGCTCTGCGCCCGTTGCCCATCCAGGTCGGAGCCGTAGAGGTCGTCGGCGAAGAACCAGCCGATGTCGGAGGACCCGGTGAAGCTGTCGATCGAGTTGACGGCCCGCTCCGAGATGGCCGCCTTGAACCGGTGGCCCTCGTGTGCCGCCAGCCAGGTGGTCATGTACCCGCCGTGCGAGCCGCCGAGCACGCCGACCCGGGATGCGTCCAGCCCGGGATCGGCCAGCGCCGTGTCCAGCAGGGCCATCAGGTCCACAGTGGACGCTTCGCCGACGTTGGCCATGATGGCCCGACCGTGCGCCTGCCCGTACCCGGACGAGCCGCGGGGGTTGCCCATCAGCACCGCGTACCCGCCGCCCGCGCACACCTGCGCCTCGTCGAACAGCGACATTCCGTACTGGGTGAACGGGCCGCCGTGGATCATCAACAGCAGCGGGTGCGGCCCGGGGCCGGCCGGGCGTACCAGGAACCCGTGCACCGGGTACCCGTCGGGCGCGACCGCCTCGATCTCCTCGACCGGCCGGATGTCCACAGTGGACGCGAAGTCCTCGTTGAACGCGGACAGTCGGGCCTCGCCGTCCGCGCCGAACGCGACCAGTTCGCCCCAGGAGTGCCCGTCGGCGACCGAGGCAACCAGTACCCCGGCCCGCCGGTCGGCCGCGATCACCTGACGCGGACCGTCGACGAGTACCCGGGGCTCGCCGCCGGAGTACGGCACCAGGAGAAGCTGGACCGTGCCGCGGTGCTCGTTGGCGAACAGCACCCCGTCCTCAACCGGCGCGATCCGGCCGCCCGGCGTGGACAGGTTGTACCGCTCCTCGTCGGTCAGCCGGGTCGGGGTACCCCCGGCCACCGGTACCGACCAGAGCGACTCGTTCTTCACCACCGCGTGCAGCGCGTCCGGCCCGATGTCGCTGCCGGTGAAGCAGACCGCACCGCCATCCGCGCTGAACCTCGGCTGGCCCACGCCGAGCCCGCCGCCGGTCAGCGCGCGCAGGCCCGAGCCGTCCGGCCCGCACACCCAGACGTCGCTGCGCAGGTCGTTGCCGGCCGCCTCGTGCCGGGCGGCGACGAAGGCCAGCAGCGCACCGTCCGGGCTCCAGGAGACGTCCTCGTGGTCGAAGTCGCCGTGGGTCACCTGCGTCGACTCGCCGGCCAGGTCGACGGTCCACACGTGTGTGCGGCGGCCGTCGAGGAAGCCGAGGTCGTCCCGCCGGTACATCAGCCGGGTGATCCGCCGCGGCGGCTCCTTCTCCGGCGGTACCCCCGACGAGCCGTACCGGCCGTCCTCGGGTACCCGGGCGGTGTACGCGAGCCGGGTCGAGTCGGGGCTCCACGCCGGGGCCCCCACGCCGAGGGGCTGGTCGGTCAGCCGCCGCGCCTCTCCGCCGCCGGTGGGCAGCAGCCACAGCTGCGGCTTGCCGACGGTACCGTCCGCCGCCCGCTCCGCCCGCACGAAGGCGAGCCAGGCCCCGTCGGGTGACCAGCGCGGCTCGGCGTCCCGCCAGCCCTGGGTGAGCTGGCGTGGCGGCCGGCCGCCCGCGGTCTCCACCAGCCAGACCTGGCTGGTGTAGTCGTCGGCAGTCAGGTCGGCGCAGCGCACGGCGACCGCCGCCAGGCGGCCGTCCGGGCTCAACGAGGGTGCGCCCGGGATCCGGGCGAGGGCGAGGTCAGCGGGCTTCACCTCGGGCACGTTACCTGGCCACGCGCTACCGGCAAGTAGGCTTCCACCCGTGACCGACCCCACGCATCCCGAACCGGGCGACTACCTGCAGGAGTATGTCGATCGCGGTACGGATCAGCTCGGTCTACAGGTGTACCCGATACCGGACGATCCCGGCGCAGCGGCCGTCGTGGTGTGGCCGGCCATGGGAGTACCGGCGAAGTACTACCGGCCGTTCGCCAGGGAACTGGCCGCCGCCGGGCTGGCCGTGGTCGTCGCCGACCTGAGGGGTACCGGCGCCAGCACGCCGCCCCCGTCGCGCCGCTCGCGGTACGGGCTGGCCGAACTGGTCGAGGACGTGGCGGCGGTACAGGAGGCCCTTAAGTCCAGAGTGGACGGTCGCACCACCCTGCTGCTCGGCCACTCGCTCGGCGGGCAGGCCGCCCTGCTGCACCTCGCGACCGCAGAGACGTCCACAGTGGACGGTCTGGTACTGGTCGGTGTCGGGCTGCCCTACTTCCGCGCGTACCCGCCCCGCCGCGCGGCGGCCGTGCTGCCGTACACCCAGTCGATCGCGGCGGCCACGGCGCTCCTTGGCGTCTGGCCCGGCTGGGGCTTCGGTGGCCGGCAGGCCCGGGCGGTCATCAGGGACTGGGCGCACACCGCCCGGTACGGCCGGTACCCGAGGCTGGGCGGGGTGGACGCGGAGGCGGCGCTGGAGACGGTACGCACGCCGGTACTGGCGGTCAGCGTCGAGGGCGACGACTTCATCCCGGAGTCCACTGTGGACTATCTGCTGGCGAAGCTGCGGTCGGCCCCGGTGACCCGGGAGCACTACGCGGTCGACGGCGGACGGCTGGACCACTTCCGGTGGGTACGGGCCTCGGCGCCGCTGGCGGCCCGGGTCGCCCGGTACGCCGCTGGTTTGCGCGGGTAATTCCCTACTCGGCGCCGCGCAGCCCTTGGGCGAGCGCGATCCACCGGTCCAGCGCCGCGCCCGCCGCACCCGAGTCGATCGCGGCCGCGGCCCGGTCGATCCCGGAGCGCAGCGCCTCGTGCAGGTCGCCGTCCAGCCCGCCGTGGGCGGCCAGCGCGGCGCCGGCGTTGAGCACCACGGCGTCCCGCACCGGGCCGTGCGCGCCGGCCAGCAGCTTGCGCGCCACCTCGGCGTTGAAGGCTGCGTCCGCCCCGCGCAGGTCGCCCTCCTGGGACCGTTCGATGCCGAGGTCGAGCGCGTCGACCACCGTCTCGCGCAGCGTGCCGCCGGAGGCCACCCAGACCCTGGTCGGCGCCGCGGTCGTCGCCTCGTCGAGTCCGTCCTCGCCGCGCACCAGCAGGACCGAGTTGCCCCGGTCGGCGAAGACCCGGGCCATCACCGGCGCCATCCGTCCGTCGGCGCAGCCGACCACGCCGGCTCTCGGCTGGGCCGGGTTGGTCAGCGGGCCGAGGAAGTTGAAGAAGGTCGGCAGGCCCAGCTCCCGGCGGGTCACCGAGGCGTGCCGCAAACCCGGGTGGAAGGAGGGCGCGAAGCAGAAGCCGATGCCGGCCTCCTCGACGCAGCGGGCCACGGCGGCCGGCGAGAGGTCCAGCGGGATGCCGAGGCACTCCAGGAGGTCGGCGGCGCCGCAGGACGACGAGGCGGCCCGGTTGCCGTGCTTCACCACCCGTACCCCGGCTCCGGCCACCACGATCGCGGCCATCGTCGAGATGTTCACGGTGTGCGC
>CAZYCD010000249.1:0-6890 GCA_964645345.1 uncultured Micromonosporaceae bacterium | reverse complement strand
TCGAGGACCTGACCGGTTTCGACGAGGGTCCGATGCGCGCCGACTGGAAGGAACAGTTCGCCCGGCGTGGCATCGAGGTACGCACGAACGTGCTGCGCGATCAGGCGCTGGCCGTGTTCCGCGCGTACGGCGAGCGCACCGACGCAACCGTCTACAACGGACGTCAGCGCGGGCGGAGGTAGTACCGAGGAAAGAGGGATCACCCGCGGCCAAGCTGATCGGCCGCGGCCATCCGGGCACCGCGGCGCTGGTGCTGTCGCACCACGGGACCGACACCCGGGCCAAGCGGCTGCGGGTCACCGACCGGGGCCCGGCTGGCGAAGCGGCGCTCCGGCCACGGTGGAAAAGGTGGACGGGGCGTTCTGCTTTGAGGCTTCGACGGACCGCCGTGACTCCGTGAGCGCTTCCGGTCGTGCTGGCGGGCGGCAAGGGGTCACCCAGCCGCCGGCCAGCTGCGAAGGCCGCGCAGATGAGGGAACTATGGCCTCATCTGAGGACTGTGGCCTCCTCCTCTGGCCGTAAGAGGAGCGGACCGGTCTTAACGTGTCCGAGTCCGAGTCCGAGCCCGAGTTGAACTCCAACTACATGATCCTCTTCGGCCAAGAGCTGCGCCTGGATGGACCCTTTACCCCCAGTAGTAGGTGGCCCAGCGGCATGCTCGCGCACGTTTGCCCAGGTCGCCAGGAGCCTAGCCTGGCCGAGTAGAGGCGTCCTGGCAACGTGGCGATGGATCGGCCGCTGCGCCAGGAGCGACCACACCATCAGCCCGGCGCACGGCATCCGTCCAAGCCAGCGCCGTCACCCTGGGTTGGCATGGCACCCCGCATGTCGCCGACGACGAGGCGCGACCGAGAATTACCGGCGTGAGGCGTCGTTGCTTCGGGCAGCGTCACAGGGGTGTAGTGAGCTCCGCGTTCGGTGTCTCGGATTGGGGCCGACGTGGCAGCGGAGTGTCGAGACCCGGCGGGATGGTCTCGGCGTGGTGCGCGCCTGTGTCGGGCCGGCCCACGAAATCCGCGGCGAAGATGAGGTACACGGCCGCGGTCCAAGTGTAGGCGCGGTCACGAAGACCGTTGCCGGTGCGAGCGTCGAAGTTCTCGGCGAAGCCCGACCGTTCACACAGCATGCGGAACCGGTCGGCCACGATGTCGGCGAGGTCTGGCAACCCGGACTCGCGCAGTCCGTCCTCGATTAGGGCGGTGGCGGGCGCCCATATGGGGCCGCGCCAGTAGCCGTCATCCTCATAGTGCTCCGAGGTAAGGGGCTCGGTCGTCGGCCCGTATGCGGTCAGATGATCGAGGAGGCGGTTCGCCAGAGCCGTCTTGACTTCGGCCGGTAGGCGTTCGCCGAGGACGAGTGGCAGTAGGTTGAGCAAGCTGGTGGACGTGCTCG
The DNA here is from genome assembly GCA_964645345.1 of uncultured Micromonosporaceae bacterium. Taxonomy (GTDB): domain Bacteria; phylum Actinomycetota; class Actinomycetes; order Mycobacteriales; family Micromonosporaceae; genus Rugosimonospora. The sequence goes on along the minus strand of CAZYCD010000249.1, from coordinate 5,498 downwards.
GACGTGAGCCGAGGGCGCTGACCGCGACGAATGCGTTGCCCCGCCACAGTTCGTCTAGCAGTGCGCGTAGCACCTCATTGCGTTCACGCTTCCACTGGTCGGCGGGGAGGCCGAGTTCTCCGGCGAGGTCGGCGAGCGTCTCGAGTTGGAGTGCAAGGAAGGCGGCAAGGTCCGGCGATTCGATCAGACGATCTCGGTCGAATGTGGTTGCGTTGTCCCAGCCGGAGTCGTTGCCGTGCTGGTAGTACGGCAACGCATGTCCGGGTCGGCGGCGGTACTCAAGCCAGAAGTTCGTCCAGGCGGCGAGTCCATTGTGGATGCGAAAGAGCTCGTCTGTGGTCAACTCCCGGCCCGCGCGCCCGCGTAGGCGGCGCAGCGCCCAGCCGTGGATCGGGGGCTTCACGTAGTTGTAGAGGATCTCGGAGTGGGTGATCGAGTCAGGCAGCGCCCCGGCGGCGTCCTGGTGGTCGAAGGGGACGAGGAACTGGTCGACTGCGGTGTCGGGCAGACCGGGCGCGAGTGCCAGCGCGTTGAAGCAGTGGTCCCAGCTCCACAACTTGTCCATCCAGTGCTTAGACATCAGCACAGACTCGCGGGTGAGGTACCCCTCGGGTGCGACGGTGGCAGACCACAGTACGTAGGCGGCCAGCGCGGCTGCGGGGGTGCGTTCATCGCGCCACGGTGCGACCGCGTCGAGGTATTGCGCGAACTGCGCACGGGCGTTGACAACGACGTCGTCGAAAGTGGTAGTGGGTTGGCACGGGGTCGCGGCGGTGGTGGTTTCCTGGATCGCGATTTCCCAGTCGTCGCCGTCGCCTCCGGCGACGACTGCCCGTTGCGCGACGCCGAGTGCCTCGCCACCCGTGATCTCTAGTGTTCCATTGAGACGGGTAACGCGGTAGCGCCGGCCCGTCTCGTACGAGGTGAAGACGGCCGCACCGTCAATCGGGTCGACGAACAGGTAGGTGCCGGTGAACGGCGTGAGTCCCGGCGCCGCGTCGGCAATCCGCAGACCGAGCCCGTTGCCTCGCAGGCGCAGCACGGTTGCACCGTCGAACGCGGCCCAGGCTTGCGCGTCGTCGGCGGCCATCCAGTGGAAGCTGGCCGAGGTCGCGGCCCACACCGCTTCAACCTTCACCCCACGCCGGTACGGCTGGAGGGCGAGGACCGCGTGCATCCCGTTGCGGTGCGACACGAGATGGACGTCGTCCGCCTGAGTGTGCAACGCGACGACGGGCGACAGGTTGAACCAGGCGCCGCGGTAGGAGAACGGGACCTCACGGATGTCGAAGGCAACGTCGGTGCTGGCCCGGGTGGGCAAAAAGGTCATTGCGCAGGGTCCTCGAGGGTAGGTCTCGATGAGGGGGTTGGGACGGCGGGCGGAGACTGTCAGTCCTTGACCGCGGGCGATTGCTACAGCCGCCGCGCCAGCCGGTAGTAGGCCTGGTTAGCCCGCACCTGTTCGGCGAAACCGCGTTTGGTCGTGTGCTCGTCGATGACAAGTAGTTCGGTGCAGGCCATGTCGGCGAACATCACCCACGTATCGACTGGCACGTTCGTGGTCATCACCGTATGGTGCGCGCCACCGGCGGTCAGCCAGCACTCGGCGCTCGTCGTGAAATCGGGACGGGGCTTCCACACTGCGCGGGCGACGGGCAGGTTTGGCAGTGCGGGGTGGCCGACGAGGTCGACGACGTTCGCGGTGATCCGGAACCGGTCGCGCAGGTCGGCCAGGGAGAGGACGACGCCAGGTCCGGCGTCGGCGTCGAACACCATGCGCACCGGGTCCTCCTTGCCGCCGATAGCCAGCGGATGGATCTCGACCCTGGGAGTCGTCGTGGTCAGTGACGGGCAGATCTCGAGCATGTGCGCGCCGAGGATCAGCTCGTCGCCCGGTATCAGGTTGTAGGTGTAGTCCTCCATGAGCGATGCGCCGCCGGGCAGGCCGGCACCCATCACCTTCGCGGCGCGCACCAGGATTGCGGTCTTCCAGTCGCCCTCGGCGCCGAAGCCGAACCCGTCGGCCATGAGCCGCTGCACGGCCAGCCCGGGCAGTTGTCGCAGCTCGCCGAGATCCTCGAAATTCGTCGTGAACGCCGTCGCGCCCCGCTCGCCGAGGAAACCGCGTAGCGCGACCTCCTGGCGGGCGGCGTAGCGTAGCGACTCGTGCCGTGCCCCGCCGCGGCGCAGCTCAGGCACCACGTCGTAGTGCTCCTCGTACTCGGCGACCAACGGGTCGACCTCGGAATCCGGCACCGCGGCGACCGCCGCGGCCAGGTCGTTGACGCCCCATGTGTTCACGCTGACGCCGAACACGTGCTCGGCCTCGGTCTTGTCGCCCTCGGTAACCGCGACGTTGCGCATGTTGTCGCCGAACCGGATCAGCTTGAGCTCATGAGTCGCGGTCCAGCCGGCGGCCGCCCGTACCCAGGCGCCGACCCGGGCGGCGACCGCGGGATTCGACGCGTGCCCGACGACGGTGGCCCGCGCCACGCCCAGGCGGGTGAGCGCATAGGCGTACTCGCGGTCACCGTGGGCGGCCTGGTTGAGGTTCATGAAGTCGAAGTTGATGGCGTCCCAGGGCAACTCGACGTTCGCCTGCGTATGGAAGTGCAGCAACGGCTTGGCCAGCGCGACGAGGCCGGCGATCCACATCTTCGCTGGGCTGAACGTGTGCATCCATGTGATGACGCCCAGCACGTCGTCGCGGCCGTTAGCCTCGAGCACGGCACGGCGAATCGAATCGGAGTCCTTGAGAACCGGCTTCCAGACGACGTTCGCGGGCACCGCGTCCGACGCGTCGAGCAGCCGGACCACCTCCTGCGACTGCTCGGCGACCTGGCGCAGGGTGTCCTCGCCGTAGAGGTCCTGGCTTCCCGTGAAGAACCAGACCTCGCGGTGAGGGTAGGGCTTGCTCATCCCTGCTTCTCCTCATGCTGTCCGTAGACTTCCTGGTAGCGGTCGTACAGAGAGTCGATGTGTTCCTGCGCAATCGGGATCGGCACGCCCAACTGCCGCGCGACGTGCACCGCACGGGCGACCTCCTCAACCATCACGGCGGCCTTGACGGCGGCCTTCGCGTCCGGCCCGATGGTGAAGGGCCCATGGTTGCGCATGAGCACCGCAGGGCTGCGCGACGCGGAGAGCGTCTCGACGATCCCTCGACCGATCGAGTCGTCGCCGATGAGCGCGAACGGGCCGACGGGGACGGGACCGCCGAATTCATCGGCCATCATCGTCAGGACGCACGGCACCGGCTCGCCTCGGGCGGCCCAGGCCGAGGCATACGTCGAGTGGGTGTGCACCACGCCGCCGACGTGGGGCATGTGGCGGTACACGTAGGCGTGGGCCGCGGTGTCAGACGAGGCCGCGCGGTCGTCGTCCACGGGCCGCCCGTCAAGGTCGCAGACGACCATCGACTCGGGCGTCAGCTCGTCGTACGTCACGCCGGACGGCTTGATGACCAGCAGGTCCTTCGAGCCGTCATCGGCGCCGCCGAGCGCCGCGGGGACGCGTACCCGCTGCGACACGTTGCCCGCGGTCCACACCACCAGGCCCCAACGGGGTAGCTCGGCGTGCAGCCGCGCGACAACCTCGCGTACCCGCGCGATCTCGCGCCGCACGGCGTCGTCGTAGACGGGCTGAGCCGGGATCATCGGGGTTGACCTCCTGAGTCGAATCGCTGCTGCCGGTCGGCGGGCTACAGCGCCTGAATCGCGGCACGCTGCACGGCGAGGGCAGCCGAGTAGCGCTCGAGGTAGGCGGCGAACCCGGCGACGTCGGCCGGGTTGGGCTGGACGACGTCGAACGCGGCGCCCGCGAACACCTTGTCCTTGAGGTACGTGTCGAGGTCGTGCCCCGAGCCGAGGTATCCGGCAAGGACGGCCATGCCCCAGGCGCCGCCCTCGCTTGCCGTCTCCCCGACGGCCACCGGCGCCCCGATCGCCGCGGCGAGGAACCGCTGCGCGACGCCGGCCGTGCGGAATACACCGCCGTGGGCGAACATTTGGTCCAGCCCGACGCCCTCGTCGGCCAGCACCCGCATGCCCAGGCTCAGCGTGGCGAACGCGCCGTAGATCTGGGCTCGCATGAAGCCGGCCAGCGTGAACGGGCTGTCCGGCCTGCGCACGACGAGCGGCCGGCCCTCGGCCAGCCCGGTGATCGGCTCACCGGCCAGGTAGTTGTAGGCCAGCAGCCCGCCGCCGTCGGCGGGGCCGTCCAGCGCGGCGCGGAACAGCGCGCCGAACACCTCGTCGGGCGACACCGGGTGCCCGAGCCGCGCGGCGAACTCGCCGAACAGCCCCGCCCACGCGCCCACCTCGCTGGCGCCGTTGTTGCAGTGGACCATGGCCACCGCGTCGCCAGCGGGCGTCGTGACGACGTCGATCTCGTGGTGCCGGCTCGCCAGCGGGCTCTCCAGCACCACCATCGCGAAGATCGACGTGCCGGCGGACACGTTGCCCGTACGGGGCGCCACCGAGTTCGTGGCGACCATGCCGGTACCTGCGTCGCCCTCTGGGGGGCACAGCGCGATACCGGGCCGCAGGGTGCCGGTCGGGTCCAGAAGGGCCGCACCCTCGGCGGTCAGCGTGCCGGCTTTCGCGCCCGCGACCAGGACCTGGGGCAGCAGGTCGACGAGGTGCGGGCCGCCGGGCCGCCGCGGCTCGGCGAGCGCGTCGAATTTGGCGACCATTGCCGCGTCGTAGGTCTTTGTCACCGGGTCGATGGGGAACATGCCCGACGCGTCGCCGACGCCCAGCACCTTGCGCCCGGTGAGCTTCCAGTGGACGTACCCGGCGAGCGTCGTGAGGAAGGCGACCCGGGACACATGCGGCTCGGCGTCCAGCAGCGCCTGGTCGTAGTGCGCGATCGACCAGCGCAGGGGGATATTGAAGCCGAACTCCTCCGACAGCTCTGCGGCGGCGCGGCTGGTGTTCGTGTTGCGCCAGGTGCGGAACGGCACCAGCAGCTCGCCGGCCTCGTCAAACGCGAGATAACCGTGCATCATCGCCGAGATGCCCAGCGCCCCGACGGCCGCCGGGCGCACGCCGTGCCGAATCTCGACGTCCGCCAACAGCGCGGCGACCGCGGTTTGCAGGCCGGTCCACACCTCGTCGAGCCGATAACTCCACACTCCGTCGACAAGCCGGTTCTCCCACTCGTAGCCGCCGTTGGCCAGCACGCCGTAGTCCGGGCCGATCAGGCACGCCTTGATCCGCGTCGAACCCAGCTCGATCCCGAGCCAGGTCCGGCCGGCGGCGATGGTCGCGCTGGCGTCAACCGTCATGGTTCGCTCCTTCACGGTGGTCGGGCGGCGGCACGCGGGAGCCGACGAGCACGAGGACGCGTGATTCGCGCGGGAGGTACCACCCCACCCGGCCACGGTCCGCCTCTACGACGAGTCGCATGTCAGTCTTTGACCGCGCCGGCCGTCACGCCCGCGGCGATGTACCGCTGTGCGACGACGAGCAGGATGGCAGTGGGGATCGACGCGAGCA
>CAZYCD010000248.1:0-6969 GCA_964645345.1 uncultured Micromonosporaceae bacterium | reverse complement strand
CACCTTCGCCTTGCCCAGCGCGGTCGCCACCGTGTCGGTGTACGAGCCGAACAGGGCGGTCGCGGCGAGGACCGCGGTGGCGATGGCGATGCCCTTGGTGATCGCCTTCGTGGTGTTGCCCACCGCGTCCAGGTCGGTGAGCACCCGGGCGCCGGCCTCGTCGATGTCGCCGGACATCTCGGCGATGCCCTGCGCGTTGTCCGAGATCGGGCCGAAGGTGTCCATGGCGACGATCACGCCGACCGTGGTCAGCAGGCCGGTACCGGCCATGGCGACCGCGAACAGCGACAGCACGATCGAGCCGCCACCCAGCAGGAAGGCGCCGTAGACGCCCGCGCCGATGATCAGCGCGGAGTACACGGCCGATTCCAGGCCGACCGACACGCCGGCGAGGATCACCGTCGCCGGGCCGGTCAGGGACGTCTTGCCGATGTCCTGTACCGGACGCCGCCCGGTCTCGGTGAAGTACCCGGTGAGCGCCTGGATGATCGCGGCCAGCGCGATACCGATGATCACCGCGATGATCGCCACGACCGGCGGCGAGACGTGCAGCGTGGCGTTGCCGGCCAGGCCCAGGGTCTTGCGCCAGTCCGCGCCGAGCAGGTCCTGCCAGGTCTTTGGCAGGTACACGATCGCGGCGATCGCAGTGACCACCGCGGAGATGGCGGCCGAGATGTAGAACGCCCGGTTGATCGCCGTCAGGCCGTTGCGGTCGGACGGGCGCAGCCGGGTGATGAACACGCCGACGATCGCGGTCAGCACGCCGATCGTCGGGACGATCAGCGGGAACACCAGGCCGTGCTCGCCGAACGCCGCCTTGCCCAGGATCAGCGCGGCGACCAGGGTCACGGCGTAGGACTCGAACAGGTCGGCGGCCATGCCGGCGCAGTCGCCCACGTTGTCGCCCACGTTGTCCGCGATGGTCGCGGCGTTGCGCGGGTCGTCCTCGGGGATGCCCTGCTCGACCTTTCCGACCAGGTCGGCACCGACGTCCGCGGCCTTGGTGAAGATGCCGCCGCCGACCCGCATGAACATCGCCAGCAGCGCGGCACCGAAGCCGAAGCCCTCCAGTACCGTCGGCGCGTTGCCCTTGTAGATGATCACTACGACGGCCGCGCCCAGCAGGCCCAGGCCCACGGTGAGGAAGCCGACCACACCACCGGTGCGGAACGCGATCTGCATGGCGCGCTCGCGGCTGCCCTCGCCGGTGTTGGCGGCCGCCGCGACCCGGAGGTTGGCCCGGGTGGCCAGCGCCATGCCGGCACCGCCGATGAAGGCGCTGAACAGCGCGCCCACCACGAAGAACACCGACCGGCCGATCTTGACCGCCGCGCCGCCCTCGTTCACCGGGAGCAGGAACAGCAGAACGACGGCGATGATTACGAATACGCCCAGGGTCTTGAACTGACGGAAGAGGTACGCGCTCGCGCCCTCCTGTACAGCCTCGGCGATATCCTGCATTTTCTGGGTGCCTTTGCCGGTAGCCAGCACCGCCCGGACCAGGGCGAACGCGAAGCCCAACGCCACCAACGCGATCACCGCGGCGATAATGACGTAGGTCAGATTGCTACCGGACAGCTCGCTCACTGCGAGGGGCCCGTCGGACATCTATGTCCTCCTGTACCGATATACACGTCACCGTCTGGCCGGCGACGATGACGACTCCACGCGGATGCACCGCGACCCCGCCGCCGCACAGGCGCCGACGGGGATTAGCTGATGACCCGGGTACTCTAGCCGTCCGCCGTGCGCCTGCTCACACCGCGTGCCGTGATTTGTGTCGCGGCCGATACGGACACATCGTCCGGAAACGGGTCAGCCAGGCAGTTGAGGGACCGACCTCGCGACCACCGACGGCCCGTTCGGCGCCTCAGCCTCGGGACTGGTTCGGCCCGCGCGAGGGGTTGGTACCGCGCCCGGTCGCGCCGTTGCGCCCCGCCGCCGTGGGCCAGGACATCCGCACCTCGGTACCCGGACCCTGGTCGGCCGGGCGCACCGACAGGTCCTCCACCAGGCCCGCCAGCAGCGCGAGGCGCATGCCCACCGCGACCGCCTCCTCTGCGGCCGGGTCGGCCTCGTCCTGCGGGCCGCCCGGTTCGAGCAGCGCCACCGTGTCGGCGAGGTCGGCCGGATCGGCCAGCGCCTGGCCCAGCGCCGCGTCGATCGGCGCCCGGTCGGTCACCAGTACCGTGAACCGGTCGTCGTCGGCCAGCGCGACCTCGATGAGATCGGGGATCGCATGGTCCCGGTGCAGCGTCACCGCCCGCGAGCACGCCTCCCCGATGGCCAGCCGGATCTCGTCGAACAGCTCGGCGGCGACACCGGCCCGCCGGGCGACCGCCACCCCCACCAGGCGCGCCGTGCGGACATGGGCGGGTGCCGGCGTGAAGGACAGCTTGACGGTCGGCATCCGCGGCTCAGCTGGAGCCGTCGGAGGCGGCCGACCCGGCCGCCGCTCCGTCGGAGCTGCCGGCCGTGGCGGCCTCCACCGTCGGGTACAGGGTGAAGACCCGGTCGAGGCCGGTGATGCGGAAGATCTTCAGGAGCCGCTCCTGCCCGCAGACGAGGAACAGTTCGCCCCCCGCGCCACGCAGCCGCTTGAGCGCCCCGACCAGGACCCCGAGCCCGGTGGAGTCGAGGAACTCGACCCGGCCGAGATCCACGACCACGCGCCGGGCCCCGCCATCAACCAGGGAGATCAGCCGTTCGCGCAGCTGGGGTGCGGTGTACACGTCGATCTCGCCGCCGACCTCCAGCACCAGATGGCCTGCGACCGTACGGGTCGACAGCGACAGCTCCATGTGGACCTCCTCCGGCAGCGACGCACGGCGTAGCCTCCCCAGGAATCTAACCACCGGCCAATGCCGGATGCTCAGCCCGTCTCATCCATGTGCACCCACCGCCGACACGTTGCAGGCCCACGACGGGTACCTCGGCAGTCACGACCGGTCGAGACCGTCGAACCGACAGCCGGGGACCGCAAGACGCGCGCATGGCCCGGCGGCACCAGCCGGACAACGCATTGATCTGTGGACGGTGAGGGCGGGTTGTGTAAGCGCGGAGCGCGGCGCCGGACGACCGCTGCAGGGCTGCGGGCCGACAAGCCGGAGTGGGCGACAGCGAAAGCCGGGACGCAAGTCTTGCGCAGCGCCCGCAACGCGGAACGCCCCGCCCGAAACGTCCGACGGACTCGGCGGCGGACAGGTACACCGCTTTTCACGTGCCGGAACGGTACCGACGCTTTGCGTGGACGGAAAGACACGACCGTTCCTACGTATGCGATGGATGACGATCGAGAATCTGACTTTTGACCTGCGGGAACACTACCGGCACGTAGGGTGGCGGAATAGGGACGACCCCCGCCGGGGGGTGACGGGGGTCGTCGGGGTCCGGCTCCGGGGGGGTCGAGCCGAACCACTCAGCGGTCACGGGGGGTGCAACCGCCGAGAGTCATGTCAGGCGCCGCGATGGCATCGGGGGACCGGTACCGCGTCGCCTCCCAAGCATGCCTGAACTAGCCGGCACCCGTCGAGTGGCCCGTGTCCCAAATGCCGCGCCGCACCTGCGTCGCGATCTTTCGGGAGACACCATACGCCCGGAGATGCCCGACCGGCAGTCCGCTCACCGTCCGCAACCGCGTCGCGCGCGTCGGCTCCCCATGGCACGCTCGGGTCCGGCTAGACTTGCCCGCCGTGGGCCATGGTGCCGCCTTCTTCGACCTGGACAAAACCGTCATCGCCAAGTCAAGCGCGCTGGCGTTCGGTCGGCCGTTCTATCGTGACGGCCTGATTACCCGCCGTGACGTCGCGAAGGCGGCGTACGCCCAGTTGATGTTCAAAATCGGCGGCGCGGACGACCAGCAGATGATCCGGACCAGGGACTACCTCGCCGAGTTGTGCAAGGGGTGGAAGGTCGAACAAGTCCGGCAAATCGTTAATGAGACGCTGCACGAACTAATCGACCCGTACATATATGCCGAGGCCGTCGAACTGATCGAGCGGCACCAGGCGGCCGGTCGCGACGTCATCCTGGTCTCCGCGTCCGGTGAGGAGATGGTCCGGCCGATCGGCCTGCTGCTCGGGATCACCGACATCGTGGCCACCCGGATGGTCGTGGTGGACGGCCGGTACTCCGGTGAGATCGACTTCTACGCCGGCGGACCCAACAAGGTCACCGCGATCAAGGACCTGGCCGTCGAGCACGGGTACGACCTCACCGACTCGTACGCCTACTCCGACTCGATCAGCGACGCCGGCCTGCTGGAGACGGTCGGCCACCCCACGGCGGTCAATCCGGACCGGGCGTTGCGCCGGGTCGCCGCCGAGCGGGGCTGGCCGGTGCTCGAGTTCCGCCACCCGATCCCGCTGCGCCGCCGGCTACGCGACCGGCCGGCGGTGCCGGTGGCCGCGGCGGTCCTCGGCGCCGGCGTGGGCGTCGCCGTCGGGCTGGCCTGGTACGGGCGGTACAAGCGCAACCGGCTCGCTGTCACCTAACCGGCGGCGATCGCGCCAGGTTTGCCCGCAGGCCTGGCGTGCCCTGCGGGGACGGCGTAGAACGGTGGGTGCGGGACCGGATTCGTCCCGTGCACGGCCACCGGGCACCCACGCGCGATCAGCCGCGGGAGGCACGTTGCGGCGCCGCCGGAAGGCCCGCCGACAACGACACGATGCACGCCTGGTAACCCGGTCGGACGTGTTGTCGACGGCGCCTCCGCGTGAGGCGCCGTCCGCATGCGCGCTCAGCCCGCGGCGGGTGGCTCGCCGGCCACCGTGGACGCGGCCACCGCCACCTCGTCCGCCGCCAGCGACACCGCGCTCGCGTAGTGCCGCATCCAGGAGCGGACCCCATCGGGGGTACCGGTGGCGAACGCGCCGGAGGCGCCCTGGTACTCCGGCTGCCGCTCCAGGTGCCCCACGTCGACGGCCAGCAGCCCCCGCGGGTCCAGCCCTGCGGCGACCAGGGTCACCCGGGCCGCTGCCCGGGCCACGACGCCGTTCGGGCCGGCGAACGGGCGCAGTGCCAGCAACTCCCCGTGGACGACCGCGGCCAGCAGCAGCCCGGGTACCCCGGATCCGTCCGCGACGAGGTTCAGCAGGGTACCGAGGCGGCCCGTGTCGGTACCGTCGACGGGCCGGCCCAGCTGCCCGTCCGGTACCGCGCCCCGGCCGGCGAGCACGTGCATGCGGGCGAGTACCTGCCGGGGCACCTTGGGCCACAGCGTGGCCAGCCCGTCCAGCTCCCGGGACAGCCGCAGAGCCCCCTGCAGCACGGGATCGGTGACGGTACCGGAGCGCACCTCGTCCAGCGGGTACCCGTGACCCTCCAGCGCGGCGCTGGCCACGGCGGACCGCAGGCCGACCTCGGCAGCAACCGCTCCCCCCGTACGGCGTAACGCAGGGTGCCGCAGGGCGTCATCCACACTGTCCCTGGCCGCGTCCAGAGCGGGGCCGACGTCGGCGAGTTTCAGCAGCGGGGCCAGGACGTCGGCGGACGCGGCAGCAAACTCCGTCACGATCACACAGCGTAGCCGGGGCTCGGGAATCAGCAAAGTCTCCTCACCATTACGGGGGACCTGATCCCTGTTGGTAACCAGCCCGAAACGGCAAGATGTGACCCGGTGCTCCGCCATTGTCGTCCGGAGCCCGACCCGAGCCTGCTCGCGCAGGCGATAGCCACAGGTAGCGTGCACGGCAGATGGACAAGGGAGCCCCATCCATGAGCGAGACCCTGGAGAACCTCCTCCAAGAGACCCGCCGGTTCGCGCCGCCGAGCGAACTCGCGGCGAATGCGAACGTGACCGCCGACGCCTACGACCAGGCTGCCGCGGACCGGCTCGCGTTCTGGGCGACGCAGGCCGGGCGGCTGTCCTGGGCGCGGCCGTGGGACGAGGTGCTCGACTGGTCGAACCCGCCGTTCGCGAAGTGGTTCACCGGCGGGCAACTCAACGTCGCCTACAACTGCCTCGACCGGCACATCGAGGCCGGGATGGGCGCCAAGGTGGCCATCCACTGGGAGGGTGAGCCCGGCGACACCCGCACCATCACGTACAACGACCTGCACCGGTCGGTCTGCCAGGCCGCCAACGCCCTGCTCGGGCTCGGCGTGGGTAAGGGCGACCGGGTCGCGATCTACATGCCGATGATCCCAGAGGCAGCGGTGGCCATGCTGGCCTGTGCCCGGATCGGCGCGACGCACAGCGTGGTGTTCGGCGGGTTCTCGGTCGACGCGCTCAAGGGCCGCATCCAGGACGCCGACGCCAAGCTGGTGATCACCGCGGACGGCGGCTACCGGCGGGGCAACCCGTCGCCGCTGAAGCCGACCGTCGACGAGTCGGTGGCCCAGTGCCCCAGCGTCGAGCGGGTGCTGGTGGTGCGCCGCACCGGCCAGGCGGTCGACTGGACGGCCGGGCGCGACGTGTGGTGGCACGAGGTGGTCGAGACGGCCGACCCGGTCCACGAGGCGCAGCCGATGGACGCGGAGCACCCGCTGTTCATCCTCTACACCAGCGGTACGACCGCCCGGCCCAAGGGCATCCTGCACACCACCGGCGGGTACCTGGCCCAGACCAGCTACACGTTCCATGCGGTCTTCGACCACAAGCCGGACACCGACATCTACTGGTGCACCGCCGACATCGGCTGGGTGACCGGCCACTCGTACATCGTGTACGGGCCGCTGTCCAACGGCGCCACGCAGATCATGTACGAGGGCACTCCGGACACCCCGCACAAGGGCCGGTTCTGGGAGATCGTGCAGAAGTACGGCGTGACCATCCTGTACACCGCGCCGACCCTGATCCGCACCATGATGAAGTGGGGCGACGACATCCCGGCCGGGTACGACCTGTCGTCCCTGCGGCTGCTGGGCAGCGTCGGCGAGCCGATCAACCCCGAGGCGTGGATCTGGTACCGGCAGATGATCGGCCGTGGGCAGACGCCGGTGGTGGACACCTGGTGGCAGACCGAGACC
>CAZYCD010000247.1:0-6989 GCA_964645345.1 uncultured Micromonosporaceae bacterium | reverse complement strand
GTGGGTTCGTGGGCGCGAGCCTGGACCACGCGCTGTGGCTGCACCGCCCGTTCCGGGCCGACGAGTGGTTCCTGTACGACTGCTGGAGCCCGTCCGCATCGGGCGGTCGGGGACTGGCCAGCGGCCAGATGTTCGACCGGGACGGCCGGCTGATCGCCAGCGCCACCCAGGAGGGATTGCTCCGCCGCGTAGCCAGTCGGAGCGGCGGTTAGCTGGCGCCTGACAGCCGGGTAGTCAGTCGGAGCGGCGGTTAGCTGGCGCCTGACAGCCGGGTAGTCAGTCGGAGCGGCGGTTAGCTGGCGCCTGACAGCTGCGTCGGGGCCTCATGGCTTGGCCTGCAATACTAGGGGCGTGCGTCTGTCGGCCCGGGTGGACTATGCGTTGCGTGCCGTTGTCGAGCTTGCCGCCTCACCGGGCGACCGGCCGGTGACCGCCGAGCACCTCGCCCATGCGCAGAGCATCCCGCCCAAGTTCCTGGAGAGCATCCTGCTCCAGCTGCGCCGGGGCGGCATCGTCAACGCCCAGCGCGGACCGGACGGCGGCTACTGGCTGGCCCGCCAGGCGACCGACATCTCGCTCGCGGACGTCATCCGGGTCATCGACGGCCCGCTGGCCAACGTGCGCGGGCAGCGGCCGGAGTCGCTCGGGTACCACGGCGCGGCCCAGTCGCTGCAGGAGGTCTGGATCGCGCTGCGCGCCAGCGAGCGGGAGATCCTCGAACTGGTCTCGATCGCCGACGTGGCCGGCGGTACCCTGCCGGACCGGGTGCGGGAGCTGTCCGCCGACCCGACGGCCTGGGTCTGACCAGCCGGCGTTCGGCTCCAGCCAGCCGCCCCCTAGCCGTTCGGGAACCGGCCGACGGAGGTCACCCGGGGCGGCGGCGCCGTCTCCCGCACGGCCGGGCGGCCGGGCGCGGTCAACCAGCCGGACAACAGGTAGGCGCCGGGGCCGCGGCGGGCTCCCGGTCCGCTGCGCGCGGACACCTCACCGGCGTGTACCGGACCCTTGCAGGCCGAGCACACCATCAGCGCCTCGGTCGCCTGTCCGCACCGGCGGTGCACGATGGTCACCGGCGGCCCTTCCTCGCCCGAGGTCCACTTGTCGCCCCAGCGCATCAGCGACAGCAGTACCGGCAGCAGTTCGGCGCCCTTCTGGGTCAGCTCGTACCGGAAGCGCAGCGGCTTCTGCTGGTACGGCTCACGGGTCAGCAGCCCGTGCTCCACGAGGGTACCGAGGCGGTCGGCGAGGACATTGGTGGCGATTCCGAGATCGCGCTGGATCTCATCGAACTTGCACACCCCGAAGACGACGTCACGCAGGATCAGCGGAGTCCATGCCTCGCCCATGATGGCCAGCGTGCGGGCGATCGAGCAGGGCATCGCATGGAAGTCGGTACGCTGCATTCCTGCAGCTTACGACGCGGCTTTCGGCATGCAAGTCATTCTGACTTTCCTGGCGTGGCGGCCGGCTGCCTCGACGCCAGGTGGGCCAGCGCCTCCGGAATGAGCCGCCGCACAGTCGGCTCGGGTCTGCGCATGAGGTCGGCGATCTCCTCGACCGGCAGCCCGGCGTGCAGGTGCAGTACCAGCGCGACGCGCCGGGCCGGCGCTAGCCGCAGTACCGCCGTCCACAGTGGATCGTCCATAGTGGACCGTACGGTCGACGCTCGACGCGACGCCAGGCGTACCAGGTGCCGGCGCACCTCGCGGTCGTCAATCCTTTCCGACCGGTACGCGGCGGCCAGCGCGCGGCACACCAGGTCTCCCGCGGCCTCCCGTTCCCCGCACAGCAGGTAGGCGAGCGCGAGCAGGTCCGGGTGGTGCGCGGCCGCGTAACCGCGCAGTTGCGCGGCTTGTGCCGCCCGGCCGCCGCCTAGCCTGTCGGAGCGCTGCCCGGCCAGCGTTCGACCCCGCAGCCGCTGCATGACCAGTACGGTGGCCAGACCGACCGGAAGCAGCAGCAGGATCGGGCCCCAGCGCTCCAGGTTGGGCAGCGCGAGCAGGCCGATCCAGCCCGCGCCGGTCAGCACGAGCAGCCCGCCGGCCACGGTCCGGGGGCCCTCGACGACCGCCCGCACCCCGGCCACCACGGCGACCGTGAGCGGCGCGATGACCACCGTCATCACGAGCGCGGCGGTCTGCTGGTACGCCACCCAGCCGGTGAGCTGCCAGGCGTTGTCGTACACGGCGATCAACCCGGCGACGCCGCTCATGCCCAGCGTGGTCAGTGGTACCGCGAGCCGGCCCGGGTACCGGCCGGGCGCGATCAGCGCGACGACGCCCAGGGCGGCCAGGCCGCTGCATACCCCCGGCGGCGGGCCCACCTCGTCCGGCAGCAGCCACACCGCGACCATCAGCAGCATCGCGGCGGCGGTGACGATGCGCCGGCCGGCGACGCCGAGGAACGGCCAGGCCGCGGCGACCGCGACCCATCCGAGGTAGACCGGCCAGTCGCCGAGCGGCCAGTCACGGTCGACGAACAGCAGCCGGCTGGCCAGCCCGAGGAACACCGATACCCCGCCCGCGCAGCCGATTGCCAGGCCACCGGCGCGCTCCAGCAGCCCGGTGCGCAGCCGCTGCCGCACGGCGGCCAGCCACGTCATCGCGGCGAGCACGAGGCAGCTCGCCAGGACCACCTCGGCGAGCCGGCCGAATGCCAGCCCCGGCTGGAACTGCAGCGCCCGCTGGGTGTTCATCGGACCGAGCCAGCCGCCGGGCAGCGCGAGTAGCAGCGCGGCCCACAGGTACGGGCGGACCGGCCGGCCGCGCGCCCCGGCCACCGCGCCCGCGCCGCCGATCCCGATGACGGCGAGGGCGGCCACGATGCCGGACAGCCACAGTGCCGGCTGGTAGTAGTTGTCCCACCAGCTGCCCGGGGTCTGCTGCCAGCCCAGCAGCGCCTTGGCCAGGGCGGTGGCGACGAGGGCACCGACCGGTACGGCGAGCCGGGCGGCACCCGCGAGCGCGGTACCCCCGCCGGCCAGCGCGATGGCGCCGAAGCCGAGCAGCGCGAGGATGACCCACAGCGGTGGGCGCCGGTACCCGGTCAGGGCGGCGACCGGGATCAGCAGCGCGGTGACCGCCACGGCGGCGGCGACCGGTACCCGTGAGGCGGCGGCAGGCAGCACGGCCCGCAGCAGGGCCGCGACCACCCACACCGCGTAGGCCGCGGGTCCCACGGTCAGGAACGGGCCGGTCGTGCTGAACCCGTCGGGCAGCCGCTCGACGGTGAGCCAGAGGAACCCGCACAGCCCGGCGGCGAGCGCGAGCGCGAAGGGCGCGGCCAGCCCGATGCCGGCCTGCAGGTCGGCGGCGACGGTGGCGCCCAGCCGCTGGCGCAGCCCGCCGAGCACCAGGTCGGCGGCGTCCGCGACGGTCGGGCGGCGCTGCCCCGGCCGCGCGGTGTCCAGCAGCGTGCCGAGCAGCTCCTCGCCGCGCTGGCGGCGGTAGCTGTCGGGGTAGGCGAACAGCAACCTGCGGTACCGGCGGGCGAGCGCGTCCATGGCGGCCTACCGGCCGAAGGCGAGCTTCGTGCCGCGCCGTGCGGCAGGGCGGTCGCGCAGCCTGCGTCGGGCCTCCGCGGCGTTGTCGGCCAGCCGCTGGGCCTCCGCCTCCAGGACCGCGGCGCCCTCGTCGGTCAGCCGGTAGTACCGCCGCAGCCGGCCGTCGACGATCTCCTCCCGGTCGGCGACCACGTGACCCTGCTCGGCGAGCCGGTCGAGCGCGCCGTAGAGGGTGCCCGGGCGCAGCACGACACGACCGTCGGACAGCCGGGTGACCTCCTGGATCACCCCGTAGCCGTGCAGCGGACCGCTGGCCAGCGCGGTCAGGATGAGGAAGGTCGGCTCCTGCAGCGGGACACCCATGTCGTTATGCTACGGCGAGCGATATATGTCGTCAACCGTATCCGTCCGGTGGGCGCGTCCGCAGCTGGGCCCGTGTCGCCGCCCGGACTGTCCACAAGGGACCGGGCCGAACGAAAGGGGCCGGCGCGGGCCGACCCCTTCGCGTACCGCCTGACCGGCGTTACCAGCGCTTGAGCCAAGGCAGCTGAGCGAGCAGCCAGTTGTGTACCCGCGCGACCTCGTCGGTCTTGGTGTCCAGCCAGGACAGCTGGCCGCCGATGGCCAGCACGCCGAGCAGGATGGCACCCAGGCTGGCGACCAGGCCCAGCAGCGCCAGGCTGTGTCCGGTGACCCCGCGGCGGCTCGCGCCGACCAGGCCGCCGGCCGCGACCGCCCCGCCGATCACGCCGAGCGCGACGCCCTCGGCGGCGAGGATGCCGGTGAGCGTGACGGCCAGCGCCACCACGCCCAGGATCAGGCCGAGCGTCGCCATCGCGCTGACATGCGCCCAGCGCGGCCGCTCGACAACTGTCGCGGTGTCGTCGGCGGCCGGCTCGGTGGTCGTTGTCCGCTCGTCGACGGTACGGTCCTTGACGGCCGTACCGCCCCGGACCCCGGTGGTACCGGTGTCCGCGCGCCGGCTCAGGAACGCCGGCATCCGTCGGCCGGTGGTCGGCTCCTCCCGGACGACGCGGCGGTCGACCACCCGCTCGTCCGCGGCGTTGTCGGCGACCTGCTCGCTGCCCGGCCGCCGGGTGAGTAGGTTGCGCACCTTCATACCTCCCTGTCGATCCGCCCGTGCTGCCGTGGGGTACCCTGCGCCGCCTTCCGCTACACCTGACCGCTGCGCCCAGCAGCGCGCCGGGCGGGCGGGCTACGCCGGGTACCGGGTCACCCGGGCGCGTCGCTCAATCGGTTGACCACCCGGCCTCATCTCAGGAAGGCGATGAGCGCTCACCCCGGCTCGGCGAACCATGAACGGGAGGGACAGACAACTCCCCTCGCGGGGACGGAGGGACAGTAATGGCCAAGAACAAGGGCCAGGGCAGAAACGGCCGGCGCAACGCGATGGCGGCGCTCGAGGACACCGACCCGATGACCAAGGAGGAGCTGCTGGAGGCGTTCGGCCGGTCCGGACCGGAGCCGGGCATGGCCGACAGCGACCAGCGCCAGCAGCAGCCGGAGCCGGCCAACCAGCGGGCCATGCGCTCCTGACCTCGACCAGCGCTCCCGCCCGCCCGGACTCCGGGCGGGCGGTTCGCGGCACCTGCCGGCTACCGCAGGATGCCGGTGTGCCCCAGGGAGTACCGGCCGGGCTGCGGCCAGACGCACAGCCCGTGCGGCTGGCTACCGGTCTGGATCTTGGAGATCAGGTGACCGTCGACGGTACTGATCGCGTAGACCACGCTGTTGTACCGGCCGGACAGCCACAGGACGCTCCCGTCGGCCGACACGCCACCCATGTCCGGGCTGCCCCCGCCCGGAATCTGCCACTTGTTGACCAGCTTCTTCGTCGCGAAGTCGAGCAGCGACACCGAACCCTCGCCCCGGTTGCTGATGTAGAGCGTGGTGGAGTCCCGGCTGACGTACAGGCCGTGCGCGCCCTCGCCGGTGGCCAGGAACGTCGGAGCGGTGAACGCGTCCCCGTCGAGGATCCACACCCCGGAGCTCTGCATGTCCGCGATGTACCACGTCCTGCCGTCCGGGGAGATCTTCACGTCCTGGGGCATGGCGTGGTGCATGGGCAGTCGCTGCTGCGCGATGACCTCCTGCCGCACGGTGTCCACCTTGAGCAGGTCGCCGGAGAACTCGCAGCTGGCGATGAAGTAGCGGCCGTCGGGGGAGAAGTCGGCGTGGTTGACCCCGTCGCAGTCGACCGGCACGCTCTTGACGACGGCCATGGTGTGCGCGTCCCGGAACACGATCTGGTGCGCCGCCTCGGACATCACCACCGCGTACCTCCCGTCCGGGGTGAAGTACAGGTTGTACGGGTCGTTGACCGGTACCGACGTGCCGAACCTGCCGGTGGCCGCGTCGATCGGGGTCAGCGCGTTGCCCTGGTCGCTGTTGACCCACAGGGTGCGCAGGTCCCAGGAGGGCACCACGTGCTCGGGGCTGTGTGGCACCGGTACCGTCTCGATCACTTGGAGGGTGGCCGGATCGATGACGGACACCGTGTCGCTGCCGTTGTTGGGTACGTAGATGCGGGCCGGGTCGTCGCGTACCGCCGGGGACAGCCGGCCGGGACGGTCGGCGGCGTAGAGGTCGCGCGGATCCAGGGGCGGCGGCATGCCGGGCAGCAGGCTCGGGTCGACGCTGGGCGAGGGGCTGGCCGGGGAGGATGACGGCCGGGCGTTGACCATGCCGGGCGCCGGGCTCGCCGGGCCGCCGGCCGCCGGGCGGCCGTTGTTGCTGCACGCGGCGGCGATGACGAGCGTGCCGCCCAGCACCGTCGACAGCAGCTTGAGCGCGGTCGCCCGGCCGCGCCGCGGCGGGATGGAACGCATCAGCTCACCAATTCCGTCATGGTCACCGGCCGCGGGCGGTGCCTCGTCCCCCGGGGGCCCGCACTACGGGACCGGCGAAATCATAGGGCAGGTGCGGCCGCCGCCGGGTCCCGTTCAGCCGGCGGACGCCTCCGGTTCAGGCACTCGGTGACAATCGCCCGGCAGGTGTACCTGCCGTCCACCGGGCGGATACCGACGGTTTCAGGAACGCGACGAGCGGATTGAAGGACGCCACTGCCGTGTCTACGCTTGCGCTCACTTCAGCCGATCATCGCGAGTTTCCTCCCGGATGTCGTTGCTGCCAGCGGTGAGCCGCCGCCACCGCCCCGAGCCGACCGCAGGATCGGCTATACCGCAGAAACCGTGAGGGGGGCCGATGCCCGACCCTGGCTCCGGCCCGATCGCCCGGTGGATGACCGACCTCGCCGCCTGGCTGTCCACGGTGGACGCGTCGGCGTGGGTCAGCGACCCGGGCGCCGGCGACGCGCCTGCGGGCGGGCTGTGTGCGTGGCCGGTGGCGGTGCTCGCCGAGCAGGAGGGGCGGGCGACCAACCAGCGGCAACCCATGCGGCTGCGGGTGGGGTACGAACCGCTGGTACCCCTCCAGCAAGACCTGTTCCGGATGTGCGAAGTGAAAG
>CAZYCD010000246.1:0-6993 GCA_964645345.1 uncultured Micromonosporaceae bacterium | reverse complement strand
CGGCGAAGTCGGTCGAGGTGGTCGAGGAGTACGAGGACGGGTACGCCAGCCAGGTCCGGTTCGTGCTGGACGCGGGCGTGATCCAGGACGAATACCAACTGGCCTACGAGTACGCCGCGGACGTCTCCCACATTGAGTGGCACCTGGTTGCGCCGTCGAAGATCCAGCGCGCACAGCGCGGCTCCTACGACATCGAGGACCATGGCAACGGCACCTCGACCGTGACGTACACGCTGTCGGTCGAGCTGTCGATCGGGATGCTCGGCATGTTCCGCCGCAAGGCCGAAAAGATGATCATGGACTCCGCGCTGCGCGACCTCAAGCGCCGCGTCGAGTCGGAGGAGGCGCCCCATGAGTGAGCCAGAGACCGGGTCGGCCCGCGAGGAGGCCGAGCGGCTGGTCGCCGCCGCGCTCGCCGCGGCCTCGGTGGCCGCGCGGGGGCTGGTCCGTTCGGCCAACCCGCTGTCCGGCGTCGCGGACGCGGCCGAGCGGCTGCTGGCCGGTGGCGGACCGGGGCACGTGGCGACGGGCTCGCCGGAGTGCTGCGTCTGCCCGCTGTGCCGCGCGATCGCGGCCGTCCGCGACCCGAGCCCCCAGGTCGCGCTCAAGCTGGCCACCGGCGCCGCCGACCTCGCCTCGAACGTGACCGACGTGCTGCGCACCGTCGGCGACCTGGTAGCCCGCGCACCGGTGCAACGGCCGGCGACGCCCGGGGAGCCGCCGCCGGGCGGCGCTCGTCAGCGGCCGGCGGCCGACCGGCCGCGTACCCCCGCCGACCCCGACGTCACCTGGCGGATGGCCACCGCCACGGGCGCGGGTGACGGCGCGCCGTCCGCCCCGTCGGGTACCGGCGAGGAGCCGGACGATCCCTGGCACGCGGCCACGACCGCGGGCAACTGAGACAAGTCGCTGGTACGGAAGGGGTAAGCGGCCGTGGGGCTGACCATGGGAATCGACATCGGCGGGACGAAGGTGCTCGGCGGTGTGGTCGACCCCAACGGCAATGTGCTGGCCCATGCCCGGCGGGAGACCCCGGCCGAGGACGGCCCCAAGATCGTCCAGCGGGTCGTCGAGGTCATCCGCGAGCTCGCCGACGCGCACGAGGTCGAGGCCGTGGGCATCGGCGCGGCCGGCTGGATCGACGCCAAGCGCTCGACGGTGCTGTTCGCCCCGAACCTTGCCTGGCGCAACGAACCATTGCGCGACGAGGTCGCCCGGCACATCCCGGTACCGGTCGTGGTCGAGAACGACGCGAACGTGGCCGCCTGGGCCGAGTTCCAGTTCGGCGCCGGCGCCGACGCCCAGGAGTCGATGGTCATGTACACCATCGGTACCGGCATCGGCGGCGCTCTGGTGCTCAACGGCGAGCTGGTGCGGGGCGCCAGCGGGATCGCCGGTGAACTCGGCCACGTCCTGGCGGTACCGGACGGCCACCCCTGCGGCTGCGGCCGGCGCGGCTGCATCGAGCAGTACGCCAGCGGCAACGCGCTGGTGCGGTTCGCGCATACCCTGGCCGCGGAGGACGCCGAGAGCGCGACCCAGCTGCTGGAGATGTCCGGCGGCTCGGTCGAGGCGATCACGGGTCCGATGGTGACCTCGGCGGCGAAGGTCGGCGACCCGGTGGCCCGGGAGGCGTTCCAGCAGGTCGGGTACTGGCTGGGCAACGGCCTGGCCGACCTGGTGCAGATCATCGACCCGCAGCTCCTGGTGATCGGCGGCGGGGTGATCGACGCCGGGGACGCCCTGCTGCACCCGACCCGGGCCGCGTACGAGGAGGCGCTGGCCCAGCGCGGGCGGCTGCCGGTCGCCGAGATTCGCGGCGCGCTGCTGGGCAACCTGGCCGGCGTGGTGGGCGCGGCCGACCTGGCCCGCCACCTGTGACCTGAGGTCTGGACTGACACCATGCCGCAGGTGCGCGTCGCGACGTACAACGTGCACGGCCTGCGTGACGACCGGGATGCGCTGACCGGCGTCGTCCGCGAACTGGAGCCGGACGTCCTCGTGGTCCAGGAGGCGCCCCGCCGGCTGCGCTGGCGGTACCGGTGCGCCGAGCTCGCCCGACAGTTCGGGATGGTGTACGCCTCCGGGGGTGGTACCGCGCTGGGCAACCTGATCCTGGTGAGCCCGCGGCTGGCGGTACCGGAGGCGTGGGCGCTGCGGTACCCGCTGGTACCGGGGCGGCACATGCGCGGGGCGGCGTTCGCGAGGTGCGCGATCGGCCGGGTACCGGTCGTGGTCGTCGGTACCCATCTGGGGCTGGACACCGGTGAACGGCTGGACCAGGCCCGGCTCCTCGACGAGGCGCTGGCCGGCCTCGACGCCCCGCTGGTCCTGGCCGGCGACTTCAACGAGCCGCCCGGGGGCCCGGCGCGGGCCCTGCTGGCCGGGCGGCTGGGGGACGCGGCCCGCGGCGACGACGCCCCGACGTTCCCGGCGGCCGGAGCCCGGGACCGGATCGACGCGATCCTGGTCGGCCGGGGCGTCGAGGTCGCCGGATACCACGTGGTCTCCTCCGCGGCGACCGCCGCGGCCAGCGACCACCTGCCGGTCGTGGCCGACCTCGTCGTGCCCGGCTGAGCCCCGCCAAGGCAATCAACTTCGTCTATTCGGCGGCCCCGCCACCTATCGTCGCTGATAGCTTTAGCGCGTACGCCCGGTATTGGGGTGTTGTGCCGGATTGTCGCATGAACTCCGCACCGCGACGCCGGCCCGGGCCTCGCGAAGGGAGCAGAGGTTGCCCGACAAACGCGACATTCACAAGGCCAAGAGCAAGGGCCGGCACAGACCCGGCGGCCAGGCCGGAAACGGGTCGTCGGCCGGATCGGCCGGGGCCATGGGCGGGGCGGACGCGTCCGGACCGACCGCCTACGGCGGCCCGGGCGAGACCGGACCGGCCAAGAAGAACGACGGCCGCCGATAAGGCACCACCCAGCCACGCTCGCGGAGCCGGCCCCGGCCGGTGTACTACCCGTCGTGACCCGAGCGCGTGGCTGACCGCACCGGACCGCCGGAGCCACTCCGGCGGTCCGTTGCTGTCCGCATCGGTTGACGGGCAACCGATCCGGCACATCCGGTACGGACGGGCAGCGCGGGCCGGACTGGACAAACCATCGGCCGAGCCTCCAAGATGGCGCAGCCGGGGCGCGGGCGGCAGCACACGTGACCGGCGATCCGACAGGCACGCCAACCTGGGGAGGGCCGGTGAGCGTCGACTCCGCCGCGTGGGAGAGCACCGGGGCCACCGCCACCATCTGGCGCGGCGACCGGCCCGTCTACGACCGCGGCGAGACCGTCTGCGTGATCGGCGCCGGGCTCAGCGGGCTGGCCGCGATCAAGAACCTGCGGGAGCACGGCTTCGCGGTCGACTGCTTCGAGCGGGAGACGGGCGTCGGCGGCCTGTGGAACTGGCGACACGCCCGCAGCCCGGTCTACGCCAGTACTCACCTGGTCTCCTCGAAGCCGTCCAGCCAGTTCCCCGACTTCCCGATGCCGGACAGCTGGCCGGACTACCCGCACCACGCCCAGGTGCACGGATACCTGGAGCGTTACGCCGACCACTTCGGGCTGCGCGAGCACATCTGGTTCGGCACCGAGGTGACCCGCGTCGAGCCCGCCGACGGCGGGTACTGGGACGTCACCACGGAGGTCGGTCAGCGCGAACGGACCTCCCGGTACGCGGCGGTCGTGGTCGCCAACGGGCACCACTGGTCGCCGAACCTGCCCGCCTACGACGGCGTGTCCGAGTACCGCGGCGAGGTGATCCACGCCAGCGCCTACAAGGACGCGGCCCAGCTGCGCGGACGCAAGGTCCTCGTCGTGGGCGCCGGCAACACCGGCTGCGATATCGCGGTGGAGGCCGCCGCCCAGGCCGCCCGCTGCTGGCACTCGACCCGGCGCGGGTACTGGTACGCCCCGAAGTACATCTCCGGTCGCCCGGCCGACCAGGTCAACGACCTGGTCCTGGCGCTGAGGCTGCCGCTGCGCGTGCGGCAGTGGCTGTTCCAGCGGGTACTGCGGCGCACGGTCGGTGACCTGACCCGGTTCGGGCTGCGCCGGCCCGACCACCGCGTCTACGAGACCCACCCGATTGTCAACAGCCAGCTCGTCTACTACCTGGGGCACGGCTCGATCACGCCGGTACCGGACGTGGAGCGCTTCGACCGGTACGGCGTGCACCTGGTTGGCGGCCAGACCATCGAGCCGGACCTGGTCGTGCTGGCCACCGGCTACCTGCCGAGGTTCGACTTCCTGGCGCCCGAGATCCTGGGCATCGGCGCGGACGGCCGGCCCCGGCTGCACCTGCAGGCCTTCCCGCCCCGGTACCCGACGCTGTCCGTGCTCGGGCTGGTGCAGCCCGACTCGGGCATCCTGCCCATCGTGCACTGGCAGTCGGTGGCGGTTGCCCGGTGGCTGCGCCTGCGCGAGTCCGACCCGGGGCGCGCCTCGGCGTTCTGGCGGCAGACGATGACCGGCACCGACGAGCGGTACACCGGCGCCAGGGTCAAGGAGTCCAGCCGCCACTGGTTCGAGATCGACCACGTCCGGTACCTACGGGCGCTGCAGCGGACGCTCGACGGCATGGGGGCGAGCGCATGAGCACGCGGATCGTCCGGTCCATCGAGTGGGCGTACCCGCCCCGGCCGGTACCCCGGGAGGTGCGCGAGGCGCGGCCGGACAGTGACGAGGCCCGGCCGCCGGTCCTGTTCGTACCCGGCTTCGGGCACGGCGCCTGGGCCTTCGCCGAGCACTGGCTGGAGCACACGGCCGAGCGGGGCTTCCCGGCCTTCGCCATGAGCCTGCGCGGGCACGGCACCAGTGGCGCCTCCCCGCGCACCACGCTGCGCGCGTACGTGCACGACGTCGTCCAGGTCGCGGCCGGCCTGCCCCGCCAGGCGGTACTGGTCGGCCACGGCGCGGGCGCCAGGGTGGTGGCCGACGCGCTGGCCAGGTACCCGGCCCGGGCCGGAGTGCTCGTCGCGCCGGTGCTGGGCGGGCTGCGCACGGCCGCCGCGGTCACCGTCCGCAACCCGGGCGCGACCGTCCCGGCGCTGTTCGGTGGCCGGCTGCGGCCGGGTCGAGGCGCGCTGTTCAGCCGGGGGCTGCCGGCCAGCCAGGCCCGGGCGTACGCGGCGCGGCTGGGCCGGGCGGCGCGGCTGGCGCAGTGGCAGCTGCTCGGTACCGGCCGGCAGGAGCCGCCGGTCGGCAACCCGCCGGTACTGGTCGTGGGCAGCCCGGACGACCGGCTGGTACCACGGGCGGCGCTGGCCAGGGCGGCGGCCCGCTTCGGCGGTGCCCCGCTGCTGTTTCCGGGGATGGGTCACGACCTGATGCTGGACGCCCGCTGGGCCGAGCCGCTGGACGCGATCCTGGACTGGCTCGACAAGGGGTAGCAGGGTCAGACGACCGCGCCGTCGTCCGGGTCCCAGTCGTCCTCGTCGCCGGAGCGCAGCCGCCAGATCAGCGTGATGAACCCGACGAGGATGCCGCCGAGGCCAAGCGCCATGGCCGCCGTGTTGTCGATCGGCAACAGCCCGGGGTCGAACAGCAAAAGTACCCCGACCAGGATGCTGGCCACCGCGGCGATGGTGGCCGGCGCGAGCCGGGGCAGCGGCGGGGGAGGCGGCGGTACGTAGCCCTCATCGTCCTCCCCGCCGTCGAGGTCGGCACCGAAGGCGTCCAGCCCGTCGAGCAGGGACGGCTGGTCATCCCGCGGGCTGACCGTGCTGCGCTGCCAGCGGGGCAGGGTACTGGGGGCCGGTGCCGCCGGGCGGCCGGTGGCGGCCCCGGTGCCGGTGTCGGTACCGGCGTCGGACAGGTCCTCGGCCGCCGGCCAGCTCGCCTCGGTCACCTCGGCGTCGAAGCCGGCCACGATCCCGGCGAACACGTCGTCGACGTCGGGCTCGGTCGCCGCTGCCGGTACCGCCTCGGGGGTGAGCTGGGCCACGAACGAGCGGGCCGTCTCCAGGTGCGCCCGGTCGACGTAGAGCCGGTCGGTGGGCCGGCTGGGCAGGGTGGTGGTCCTGGTCACCGGGTGCAGGTCGGCGGCCGGCTGCAGGTAGGCCGCGATGCCCCGCAGGGCCAGCACGTCAAGCAGGTGCTCGCCGACCCGAGGGTCGACGTCACCCGCGACCGCGTAGGCCGCCGCGACCAGACCGTTGTCCCGCCGCCCCCGCCGTGCCCCGCCCGTGCTCATCCCGTAGCACCTCCCACCGATCTACGGGTGCTGACCCCGGATTGAATCGTGACACGGCGACGGGTACTTCGGGGAGTGCGTTGTGGTGTGCCGTGCGGTCTTCGTAGGCTCAGTGCCGACTCCTCCCACTTGGGACGGGCACCGGGAAGGACGGAAGTGCTGTACCACGTGCTCAAGTACGTCATCCTGGGCCCCTGGCTGAGGTTGATCTTCCGGCCGCAGGTCGAGGGTCGCGACAACGTGCCGGCCGAGGGACCGGCGATCATCGCGAGCAACCACCTTTCCTTCTCGGACTCGATCTTCATGCCGCTGATGGTGCGGCGGAAGGTGACCTTCGTCGCCAAGGCCGAATACTTCACGGGCAAGGGCATCAAGGGCTTTCTGACCAAGATGTTCTTCGTGGGTACCGGGACCATCCCGGTCGACCGCTCGGGTGGCCGCGCCGCGCAGGCCGCCATCGACACCGGGCTGCGGGTCCTGCGCGAGGGGAAGCTGTTCGGGATCTACCCGGAGGGCACCCGGTCCCCGGACGGCCGGCTGTACCGCGGCAAGACCGGCGTGGCCCGGCTGGCCCTGGACTCGGGGGCGCCGGTGATCCCGGTGGTGATGCTCAACTCGGACGAGATCCAGCCGCTGGGCTCCAAGCTGCCGAAGATCAAGCGGGTACGGATCAGGTTCGGCAAGCCGATCGACTTCTCGCGGTACGCGGGGATGGCCGGGGACCGGTTCATCGAGCGCGCGGTCACCGACGAGATCATGTACGAGCTGATGGAGCTGTCCGGCCGCGAGTACGTCGACGT
>CAZYCD010000245.1:0-7003 GCA_964645345.1 uncultured Micromonosporaceae bacterium | reverse complement strand
CGCTGCCGGTCTTCCACGCGATGATCGCGCCGATCGCGATGCCGAAGATGCCGTTCACGGCGTGCCGGACCGGCTGCTTGCGGGCCAACCGCCAGGCGCCGATGGCGACCGCCGAGGCGACCGCGATGATCAGCGCCGGCCGCAGCGCCCAGATGATGTTGGCCAGTACGAACACGACGACCGGTACGCCCGACTCGATCAGCCCGCGTACCCCGCCGAGCTGGTCGGCGAGCTGCTCGGTGAAGCTCGGCAGCGGCTGCTCGTCCTCGTCGGGCGCGTCGCTGTGCGCCTCCACGTCGAGCGCGTCGACGTCGACCAGCTCCTCGATACGGTCGCCGGTGAGCTCCGGCCCGGTGTCCCTCGGCATCTGGGTCGTCACGTCCTCACCTGGGCACGTCGAGCTCGTAGTAGGGGTTGTAGATGACCTTGCGCCCGTCACGGACCGCGAGCCGGCCGCGTACCGACAGTGCGCGCCCGGGTTCGATCCCGGCGATGTGCCGCCGCCCCAGCCACACCAGGGTCACCACGTCACTGCCGTCGTAGAGGTCCGCCTCGAGGGTGGGCAGGTTCGTCCGCGGTGTGTAGACCACGGTGCGCAGGCGGCCGCTGACGCTGACCAGTTGCCCGCGTTTGACGTCGCAGGCGGGCGTGCAGCCGGAGGCCGTGGCACTGCGCTGGAGCTCCTCGGCGTCCAGCTCGGCCTCGGTCGCGACCAGGCGGCGGAAGAAGCGTTGAAACGGCGAAGGTCGCTCGACGGTCGCCATGACCTGGGTGTCACTCTCCTCGGCGGGGCGCCGGCAGTCGGCCGGTCACCCGGTAAGCGTACGTCCACGCTCGTTCGATCGGTCAACCGTCGAGCGCCGAGATATGCCACAACCGCCGGGTACCCATCAGGTCAGCGCGTGCGGCGCGGCGGGTTCGCCGGCGGCGGCCCGACGGGACCGACCGGCCCGCCGTTCACTCCCGGCTCCTGCGGGCGGCCCTGCGGGCCACTGTCGGCCTGGGCCTGCGCCTGAGCCTCCGCCTGGGCCCTCGCCTGCTCGGCCATCTCCCGCGGCAGCCGCAGCGGCAGCGGCTCGCGCACCGGTTTCGCCTCCCAGCCGCGATCCACCACCAGGCCCAGCAGGCAGTCCTCGAGCGGCCCGGCGGCGGACGGGTCCACCGCGGCCCGGCCCTGGTACATCGCCTGGACCATCCAGCGCGGCCCGTCCACCCCGATGAACCGCAGGTCGGCCTGCCCGTTCGGGATGCGTACCCGCGCCCGCAGCTCCCGGCCGTAGTCCCCGGAAGTCTCCTCGACCCGCGCGCCATCCGACCGCATCGAGGACAGGATCTCCTCGCGCACCTCGTCCCAGATGCCGGCCGAACGCGGGGCGGCCAGCACGCTGAGCTGCAGCAGGCTGTCGCGGTGCACCAGCACCACCTGCTGCACCACGCCCTCCGCGCTGGCCTGGACCCGGATGTCCACCCCGTCGACCACCGGGATCTGCAGGCTGCCCAGGTCGAGCCGGTTGCCCTCCGGCGCGTCGGAGACGTCGTACGGGCCGGTGCCGCCGCCGCGCGACGGGCTCGTGTTCTCAGCCGGAGCCGGGGCGTCCAGCTCGTCCGGTCCCGACGGGCCGCCCGGGCGGCTGTGCCGCGGACGCGTCGTACCGGCTGGCTTCTGGTGCCGCCCGGTCCCCCGACCCCGCGAGAAGATCACCGCTCCACCGTCCCGTCACCGCAGACCGGCGTGGCCGCCGGTCGATCCGTGTCCGCCCGCGCCCCGGACCGAGGTGGGGAGTTCGTCAACGCGGTGGAAGTTTGCACGCTCGACGCGTTGAACGACAAGCTGCGCGATCCGGTCACCGCGCGCGATCCTCGCGGTGGTACCCGGGTCGTGGTTGACGAGGTTCACCAGGATCTCGCCGCGGTACCCGGCGTCCACGGTGCCGGGTGCGTTGAGCACCGTCACGCCGAGGCGGCTGGCCAGACCCGAACGGGGATGCACCAGTCCCACGTACCCGTCCGGCAGCGCGATAGCCAGGCCGGTGCGGACCAACCTGCGCTCGCCCGGAGCCAGGGTGGCGTCCTCCGCGGCGACCAGGTCGGCACCGGCGTCTCCGGGATGGGCGTAGGCCGGCACCGGCAGGTCGGGGTCCAGCACCCGCACCGCCACCGGTACCCCCTCGATGGGCTCGGTCACGCCGTCAATCTTGCCGTGCCGGCCGGCGGGGTCTGCCCCGGGGGCGGCCGTGGCCGGAGGGTCAGTCGCGGGACGGCGGCTGCGTCGGCGTCTGGGTGATCGCCGCGCGCCCGCGACCCCTCTCCAGGTCCTTGCGGATCTGCTGGCCCAGGGCGATC
The DNA here is from genome assembly GCA_964645345.1 of uncultured Micromonosporaceae bacterium. Lineage (GTDB taxonomy): Bacteria > Actinomycetota > Actinomycetes > Mycobacteriales > Micromonosporaceae > Rugosimonospora. Next base: position 4,660 of record CAZYCD010000245.1, on the reverse strand, counting down.
GTGGCGCGGCGGTTGAGGTAGCTGGCCACCGCGGCGCCGGTCAGCATGGGCCCGTACGTGGTCAGGTTGCGGCCGAACCGGCGCAGCAGGCGGTCGCGCAACTCCTTGCGGGCGGCGGTACCCAGGACGGCCGCCAGGCCGATACCGCCCGGTACCACCGGGTCGATCCCGCGCCGGTGCGCCCACGACTGGACGAGCGCCACGGCCCGCTGCGATCCGGTACCGGAGACCGGCGCGCCGTACACCTCGTGCAATTCGCCGATGAGCTTGATTTCGACGGCGACCACGACCACGGTCTCGGCGGCCAGCAGTACCGGCGCGCTCAGCAGGGTCGGCGTGGCAACCCACTCGATCGCGGCCACGCCGCCGCTGGTGGCGCCGACCGCGGCGGTGGTCAGCGCGGCGTTGCGGATCAGCCGCTCGGCGATCGCCTCGTCGGACTGGCCGGGGAAGTGCCTGCGCAGCGTCTCCCGGTCGCGGATCGGAAGCCTGGGCGCGACGTCGCTGACCGTGTCCGCCACCCAACGGATGGCCGCCTTGGGGCGGAACAGGTCGCCGATCGCGCGGAGGCGGATCTGCCCGGCCAGGCGGCCGAGCAGCTTGCGGCGTTCAGACTGGTCGAGGTCGTCCGCGGTGAGCGCGGCGATGGTTCCGGACAGTTCGTCGTTGGTGCCGGCCGGCTCCCCGGGCGGTACCAGCTCACCGGCCAGCGGCAGCGGTGAGGCGGCCGCGACCGGACCCCCTGGGACGTCGGTCACCGGCTCGGGTTCCGCCGCCGCGGTCGCGTCGGGCGCCGCCGCGCCGGAGGCCGCGGGCCCGGGCACGGCTGCCGCGGGCGCCGCCCCCTCGTCCGGTACCGTCCGGTCGGGACTGGTCATCGCTGCCGCTCCCTTCCCGCGGTCGCGCCAGGGCGTCCGCCGTCCTCCGGTCCGGCGGCGTTGCCGGCATCCGGACGGACGGTACCGCTACGGGTCATCCCCCACCGGTTTCCCCGTCAGCGCTCGGACCAACCCTGCCCCGCCCGCTGTCGGACATCTGTCAGGCGCATTCCCGACAGATCAGCTCGCCGCCCCGCTCCACCGCCAACTGACTGCGGTGGTGGACGAGGAAGCACCGCGAGCAGCGGAACTCGTCCGCCTGCATCGGCAGGACCTTGACGGTCAGCTCCTCGTCGGCGAGGTCGGCGCCGGGCAGCTCGAAGTTCTCCGCGACCTCCGCCTCGTCGACGTCGACCACAGCGGACTGCGCATCGACGCGACGTGCCTTGAGCTCTTCCAAGCTGTCCTCGCCGAGGTCGACCTCGTCGCGACGCGGTGCGTCGTAGTCGGTGGCCATCGGTGTCACACTCCTGTTTCCTGTCGCGCCCGGTGTAACGCCAGACGTGGTGTTCCCTGCCCGCCGGCGGTACCGGTTGCCCGGTAGGCCGGCGGCCCTCCCCTGAGCCCTCGTGCCGTCGAAACTCCGTCGGGCGCGGTACCTTACCGCCCCTGTGCGAGAGTTGTACGCCCCCGGCCTCGAACTTGTTCCCAATGTGACCCAGGAGACACCAAGGTAGGTGGTGTCACCCGTGGATCACGGTCGGCGCGCCGACGGCCGGGATGGGATCCGGTGGGGTGCTGAGCTTGAGGCGTTAACCTCGGCGACCATACCGCTAGTCTCGGGATACCTGTGCCGCATCGCGTCACAGTGATCCGCCGGGGCCGACCGGGCCCGGACGAGTTGCAGGAAGGGATACGGGGAGTCCAAGAGATGAGCCTTTCCCGGGCGCGGGCACTGGTACTGGTGTCCCTACTCGTCCTCGCCGCGCTGATCCTCGTCCTGATCGCGGTGATCAAGGACCATCAGGGCGGCAGCAGCTACGGCGCGACCTGCCAGCCCGGCGCGGTCAAGGTCCGCACCCGGCCGCTGCCCGACCCCAGCCACATCAAGGTGAACGTCTTCAACGGCACCGCCACGGTCGGGCTGGCCACCACGGTGGCCGACGAGTTCCGCAACCGGGGCTTCACCGTCGTCGCGGTGAAGGACGCGCCGGATAAGTACGCGGGTACCGCGAGGCTGTCGTACGGGCGCAACGAGATCGCGGCCGCCGCGGTGATCAACTCCTATTTCCTGGTGAAGGCCGAGTACGCGTTCGACCTCAAGCGCACCGACGACGTCGTCGACGTGACCATCGGCGCGGCGTACACGAAGCTCGGCACGAAGACCGAGGTCAACCAGGCCCAGGCGCAGATCGGCAACCCGTCGCCGCCCGCCGGTACCTGCGACATCAGCTGACCCTGGCGCTACGGCCCGCCGGCGGCGTCCAGGGCGACCAGCGTGTCGTGCAGGTCCGACCAGATCCCCGGCGGCGCGGCGAGCAGCAGGTCAGGGCCTGGCGCCGCACCGGACAGGCCGGTGACCCGCAGCCCCGCCTCGGTGGCGACCAGACCGCCTGCCGCGTGGTCCCACAGGTTGAGGCCCTTCTCGAAGTACCCGTCGACCCGGCCCTCCGCGGCGTAGCAGAGGTCCAGTGAGGCCACGCCGAACCGGCGGATGTCCCGCACCTTCGGCAGCAGTTCGGCGACCACCCGGGCCTGGTGTACCCGACGGTCGGCGGCATAGCCGAACCCGGTGGCGACCAGCGACTGGCCGAGTAGGGTCACCCCCGATCCGGTCAGCCGGACGCCGCTGCGCCACGCCCCGCCGCCCAGGGTCGCGGTCCACTCCTCACCGGTGGCGGCGTTGCGTACCACGCCGGCCACCACCACCCCGTCCACCTCGGCGCCGAGCGAGACCGCGTAGTGCGGGATGCCGTACAGGTAGTTGACCGTCCCGTCGATCGGGTCGACGATCCACCGCACCGCGCCGCCGCCGGTCGACTCTCCGGCCTCCTCCCCGAGTACCGCGTCGCCCGGCCTCAGGCGCGCCAGCGTCTCGCGCACGTACCGCTCGGTAGCCTGGTCGGCCGCGGTAACCACGTCCGTGGCGGTGCTCTTGGTGCTGACGCCGGTGACCCCCTCCGCGCGCATCTGCCGGGCCAGCTCGGCCGCCCCCCGGGTCACCGACAACGCGATCTCCAGCAGCACGCTCGGCTCGTTAGTCACGCCGAGGATCCTCTCAAAGCTCAGCCGCGGTGCTCGCGCGCGCGGCATGCGATGATCGCGCGAGACGGCGCTACAATTCACGCTGCCTGCTCGCCCTGGAACGCTTACCACGACCGGGTTCACGGTCCAGGATGTGCGGGTTCCCACACTTCAACCGAGGATTTTTGCGCCGCCACCAGCGGGGCAATGTCTCCTCGCCGGTCGGCGTCGGCACGAAATTCGCGCTACGTTGGCCGGACCGGCCGTGCTCGCTTTCTTCGCCTCCGGAAGGTCGTTCGTGACTGAAGCCCGCCAAACCGGCACCGACGTGCGCACCCTGACCGACGCGCTCATCGCCCACGCGGCCGGCTCGGGAGGCCAGCTGACCTCCGCCGCGGTCGCCCAGGCAGTCGAGGAGGCCGAGGTCACCCCGAGCCAGGCCAAGAAGCTGCTGCGCACGCTCGCCGAGGCGGGAGTGACGGTGGTGGTCGACGGTTCCGTCGACGGCCGGCGCAAGGTCGCCGCCGCCAGGTCCGCGACGCCCGCGTCGAAGGTGACCACCGCGAAGGCCACCCCACGCCCGGCGGCGAAGGCCGCGCCAGCGCCCGCACCCGCGGCGGCCGCGAAGGCGGCCCCGGCCAAGGGCGCGAAGACCGCCGCGCACGCCGCGAAGGCGACCTCCCCCGCCAAGTCGGCCCCGGCCAAGGCAGCCGCCCGTACGGCGGAGCCCGTCGCGGAGCCGGCACCGGCGAAGAAGGCAACCGAGGCCCCGGCCAGGCACGCGGCCCCGAAGCAGGCGGCCAGCCCCGAGACGGCCGAGCCGGTCGCCGCCGTCGCCAAGCACGCCGCCGCCAAGTCCGCCGGTACCCGTGCCGCGAAGTCCACCAGGCCGGCCAGTGCCGAGGTCGACGCCGACGCGGTCGCGGTCGCCGATGCCGCCGCCGACGCGGCCGCGGTGATCGACGCGGCCGTGCTGGACGCCGCCGCCGCGACGCCCGGTCGCAAGCCGGCCAAGGCGGCGAAGGCGGCCGGCAGGACCGCCGGCAAGGCGGCCGCTCCCTCGGCTGACGGCGAGCCCGTAGCCGGCGAGCCCGTAGCCGGCGAGGACGGCCCGGTCGACGGCGACCTGGATCCGGAGGCGCTGGCGGCGGAGCTCGAGGACGTGGTCGTTGACGAGCCGGCCGAGATCGTTGCGGAGGCCGAGGCCGACGCGCAGGCCGACGACGACTTCGAGTGGGACGACGAGGAGTCCGAGGCGCTCAAGCAGGCCCGGCGGGACGCCGAGTTGACCGCCTCCGCCGACTCGGTCCGCGCGTACCTCAAGCAGATCGGCAAGGTACCGCTGCTCAACGCCGAGCAGGAGGTCGAGCTGGCCAAGCGCATCGAGGCCGGGCTCTACGCCGGCGAGCGGCTGCGCGCGGCCGAGGAGGGCGAGGAGAAGCTCGCCGTCACCATGCACCGCGACCTGAGCTGGATCGGCCGGGACGGCGAGCGGGCCAAGAACCACCTGCTGGAGGCGAACCTGCGGCTGGTCGTCTCGCTGGCCAAGCGGTACACCGGGCGGGGCATGGCCTTCCTCGACCTCATCCAGGAAGGCA
>CAZYCD010000244.1:0-7016 GCA_964645345.1 uncultured Micromonosporaceae bacterium | reverse complement strand
CAGATCTTCACGATCTACGAGCCGTTCTGGCGCGCGGTCCGCAACAACCTGCTCTGGCTCGGGGTACTGGGGCTGATCGGCACCCCGCTCGGGCTGTTCCTCGCCGTGCTGCTGGACAAGCAGATCCGGTTCAGCCGGGTCTACCAGAGCATCCTCTACATGCCCGTGGTCCTGTCGCTGGCCGTGGTGGGTTTCATCGCCCAACTTGTCTACTCGCGGGACTACGGCGTGCTCAACTCCCTACTCGGTCGCACGAGCCACCCGACAGACTGGCTCGGCGACCCACACATCAACATCTGGGCGGTAATGGCGGCGGTTGTGTGGCGGCACGCCGGGTACGTGATGGTTCTGTACCTGGCCGGGTTGAAGGCGGTCGATCCCGCGCTCAAGGAGGCCGCCGTCATCGACGGCGCCAACGAGCGGCAGACCTTCTTCCGGGTGGTGTTCCCGACGCTGCGGCCGATCAACATCATCGTCCTGGTGATCACGGTGATCGAGGCGCTGCGCGCGTTCGACATCGTCTACGCGATCAACTCGGGTCGCAACGGCCTGGAACTGCTGTCGGTGCTGGTGACCGCGAACATCGTCGGCGAGGCGAGCCGCATCGGCTACGGCTCGGCCATCGCGGTGATCCTGCTTACCACCTCCATCGGCTTCGTGGTCGCCTACCTCACGCAGATCATCAGGGAGGAGCGGCGATGACCGTCACCACGGCGGCGCCGGCCGGCGTCGCGACCACCGACCGGCCGGCGCCCAGGCGCAACCGCAAGCCGCTGCGCCCGGCCCGGGTCGTGCTCTACGTCTTCCTCACCGTGCTAGCCCTGGGCTGGCTGGCTCCGCTGCTGCTGGCGGTGTACGCCTCGCTGCGTCCGTACTCGGAGACCGCCAAGTACGGGTACTTCTCGCTGCCGCACCACCTGTCCTTCCACTACTACAGCCTGGCCTGGTCCAGTGCGGACATGGTGAAGTACTTCCGGAACACCTTGATCATCGCGCTCCCGTCGGTGTTCCTGGTGCTGTTCTTCGCCTCGTTCGTGGCGTTCGCGCTGTCCCGGTTCAAGATCCCGGGTCGGAAGACCCTGCTGATCATGTTCACCGCCGGCAACCTGCTGCCTCCGCAGGTCATGGTCACACCGCTCTACACGGCCTACACCAAGATCCCGCTGCCGACGTGGCTGTCCAGCTCGGAGACCCTGTACGACTCGTACCTGGGCGTCATCGCGATCCACGTCGCGTTCCAGACCGGCTTCTGCGTGTTCGTGCTCTACAACTACATGCAGACCATCCCCACCGAGCTGACCGAGGCGGCGGTGGTCGACGGAGCGGGCGTGTGGCGCCAGTACTGGCAGGTGATCCTTCCGCTGACCCGGCCGGCCCTCGGCGCGCTGGCCACCCTGGAATTCACCTGGATCTACAACGACTTCCTCTGGGCGCTCGTGCTGATGACCAGCGGAGACAAGCTGCCGATCACCAGCGCGCTGAACAACCTGAGGGGCCAGTTCTTCACCGACTACAACCTGCTCGCGGCGGGCTCGGTCATGGTCGCGCTGCCGACCCTCATCGTGTTCTTCGCGCTGCAGAAGCAGTTCGTCTCCGGGTTGACCCTCGGCGCCAACAAGGGCTGAGGGCCGCCGCGTGGCGGATCGCAGCGCCGCCGGTCGGCGTTCGGCGACTGGCGGGCCACGGTGAGCGGGCGCCGGATAGGCTGACCCGCGCCATGTCCGAATCATCAACGCCCCGCGACCTGTCCGAGGTCCAGCGCCAGGCCATCGTCGAGCTGCTGCGCGTGTTCCCGGTTATCGACGAGCTCGGTGCCCGGTTCGACCGCGCCGGCCACGAACTGCACCTCGTCGGCGGCTCGGTCCGCGACGCGCTGCTCGGCCGGCTGGGTGACGACCTCGACTTCACCACCAGCGCCACGCCCGACGAGACGCTCGCGGTGGTGAAGGGCTGGGCGGAGACCACCTGGGAGACCGGGCGCGAGTTCGGCACGATCGGTGCGGCCCGCCGCGGACTGCGGCTGGAGATCACCACATACCGGGCGGAGTCCTATGACGGGATCACGCGCAACCCGACCGTGCGGTACGGCAGCAGCCTGCTCGACGACCTGCAGCGTCGGGACTTCACGGTCAACGCCATGGCCGTGTCGGTACCCGGCCACGCGTTCACCGACCCGTACGGCGGCCTGGCCGACCTCGCCGCCAAGGTGCTGGACACGCCCGGTACCCCGGAGAGCAGCTTCGGCGACGATCCGTTGCGGATGCTACGGGCGGCCCGGTTCGCGGCCCAGCTGAGCTTCGCGGTACGCCCCCGGGTGGTTGTCGCGATGACGGCCATGGCGGCCGACCTGGCCCGGATCACGGCGGAACGGATCCGCGACGAGTTCACCAAGCTGCTGACCGGCGCCGACCCGGTGACCGGCCTCCGGTTGCTGGTCGAGACCGGCCTGTCCGACCGGTTCCTGCCGGAGTTGTCCGGGCTGAAGCTGGAGATCGACGAGCACGCGCAGCACAAGGACGTCTACGAGCACACGCTGACGGTGCTGCGCAACGTGATGCGGCTGGAGCCGCTGCCGACCCTCGACGGCTGGTGCGCCGGCGGGCCGGACTTCGTCCTGCGGATGGCCGCGATCATGCACGACGTGGGCAAGCCGGCGACCAAGGCGATCGGGCCGGACGGTCGGGTCAGCTTCCACCACCACGAGGTGGTCGGCGCCCGCCTGACGAAGCTGCGGATGAAGGAGCTCAAGTACCCCAAGGACGTCACCGCCGACGTGGCCGAGTTGGTCGCGCTGCACCTGAGGTTCTACGGGTACGGGCGGGGCGAGTGGACCGACTCGGCGGTGCGCCGGTACGTGACGGACGCCGGCCAGCTGCTCGGCCGGCTGCACCTGCTGACCCGCTCGGACGTCACGACCCGCAACCGGCGCAAGGCCGCCCAACTCGCGGCCGACTACGACGCGCTGGAGGAGCGCATCGCGCGCATCCGGGAGGAGGAGGACCTGGCCCGGGTACGGCCCGACCTGGACGGTAACGCGATCATGGAGCTGCTCGGCCTGCCGCCCGGCCCGCTGGTCGGACAGGCGTGGCGCCACCTCAAGGAGCTGCGGCTGGAGCGCGGCCCGCTGGAGCACGACGAGGCCGTCGCCGAGCTGCACGCCTGGGCACGGGCGCAGGGCATCGAGCCCGCCTGATGACCGCGCCGCCGCCCGTACCCGCGCCGCCGGTACCCCAGCGGAGCCGCTGGTGGCTGCCGCTGGCCGCGTCGAGTTGCCTGCTCGTGCTGCTGGTCCTGGCGATCGTCGTGGTGGCCGCGGACAAGGCCGGGCGGCGCCGGATCCCGGGTACCGCCGGGCCGTCGGCCACCGCCGCCATCGACCCCTGCCTCGTCGGTACCTGGGAGTCCACATCGGACAGGCAGACCATCCAGGTGACCGGGTACGGGCCGGTGACCGTCACCGGGCAGGGCGCGGTGGTGCGCATCTTTCCCGACGGTTCGGACGTCCAGGACTACGGGTCGTCCACGCCGTACACCGCGAACCCGAACGGGCACCGGCTGGAGATCGCCGTCACCGGTACCGTCCGGGGCACCATCCGTACCGCTGGCAACACCATGAGCTTCCAGGACATGTCCGCCAGCGGTACGTTGACGGCCACCGTCGACGCGAAGGTCGTGACGAGCGTCCCACTGTCCCCGGGTACCGACCCGGTGGCCTACACGTGCTCCGGCGACAGCCTCAGGGAGCAGGGTCCGCAGCAGTTCGAGGTGGCCTTCAAGCGGCGCGCGTCACCGTGATCCGGTTAGCGTGAGGTGCTCACGGCCGGCTGCCGGTTGGCGGTGTACGCGGCCACCGCGTACCAGCAGGCCAGCGCCAGGTACCCGGCGGAGACCAGCAGGATCGCCGGTACCGAGTGGCCGTTCTCGGGCAGCGTGAGCGCGGCGACGAACAGCCCCACCACGAAGAACAGGTTGAACGTGGTGTCGTTGACGCTGAACACCCGGCCCCGGTAGTCGTCGTGGCACTCGCGCTGCAGCGTGGTGTCCACGACGATCTTGGTGCCCTGGGACGCGATGTTCACTCCGAACGTCGCGAACACCAGCAGCATCGGCTGGAACGGCAGGCCGAGCAGCACGAGCAGGCCGGAGGCGGCGAACAGGCCGGTGATCCAGCGCCAGCCGCCGAGCAGCCTGGTCGCGGGCGGGGTGAGAAAGGCGGCCAGCATCGAGCCCAGCCCGCCCGCGATGATCACCTGGGCGAGGCCGGCCAGGGCACGGTCGGAGTCGGTACCGAAGAAGTAGCGCCGGTACAGCAGCAGGGTGGCCAGGGTCAGCACGCCGTACAGGGCCCGGAAGGCCGACTGAGCCAGCATCGCGTAGGCGGCCTTCGGCCGGGCGGCGAGGTGCCGTACCCCGGCGACCATGCCCCTCGCGACGTCCACGATGCCCCGGCCGACCTCGCTCGCCTCCCGCTGCCCGTCGTCCGGCCCCAGCTCGTCCGGCTGGAACGAGAAGCGGGCCAGCAGCGCGGCCGCCGTGTACCCGAGCGCGCCGGACAGGGCGAGCAGCCCGTACCCGTGAAAGTTCTTGTGCAGCATGGAGTTGAGCACGACCGCGGCGATGCCCAGGCCGAGGGAGTAGACCAGCGTGCCGAGGGTCGTGGACACCGCGTTCGCGGTGACCAGCCGCTCCTCCTCCACCACGTGCGGCTGCGAGGCGGACAACCCGGCCAGCAGGAACCGGTTGATCCCGATGATCAGCAGGGCGCACAGCGCGTATGGCACGGCCTCCCGCCCGTACCAGATGAGCAGCGCGGTCGGCACGACCAGGGCGGCCCGGATGAGGTCGGCCGCGACGATCACACTGCGCCGGCTCCAGCGGTCGAGGAACACCCCGACGTACGGGCCGACCACCGAGTACGGCAGCAGCAGGATGGCGAACCCGATTGCCACGGCAAGCGCGTCGGTGGCCTGCTGGGGGTTGAACAGGAGGCTGCCGGCGAGCGCGGCCTGGAACATGCCGTCGCCGAGCTGGCTGACCAGGCGTACCGCAACCAGCCGCCGGTACCCGCGCCGGTGCCACAGGACGCGGAGATTTCCGCGAGCGTGGGCAGGGGGCACAAATCGAGCCTATGCGGCAGACGGCGCCGTCGTACGGGTGCCCACACCAGTAGGGAGGCTCCGGTACCTGTCGGTGGTACGCGCGACAATCGAGGTATGTGGTGGCAGGAGGTTGCGACGCCGATGGGCGGCCTCGGGATCGCGGTGGACGAGGGTGGCCTGTGCCGCGTCGACTTTCGCGGCTCACCGGCCGCGCCGAGCCCGGATCCGCGGTTGGACGAGGCGGCCGAGCAGCTGCGGCGGTACTTCGCCGGCCAGCTGACGTCGTTCGACCTGCCGCTGTCGGTGCCCGAGGGCACGCCGTTCGAGCGGGCCGTCTGGGAGGCGATCGCCGCCATCCCGTACGCCGGGATGCGCACCTACGGCGAGATCGCGGCCGACGTCGGCGCGCCGGACGGGGCCCGGGCGGTCGGCGTGGCCTGCAACCGCAACCCGCTGCCCGTGGTGGTGCCGTGCCACCGGGTGGTCGGCGCGGGCGGCAAGCTGATCGGCTTCGGTGGCGGCCTGCCCCGCAAGCGGTTCCTGCTGGCCCTGGAGGCCCGGGTTCGGATCGAGCGCGACTTCAGTACCGGATGATCCAGACCACGGCGCGGTAGACCCCGACCGCGGTCAGCGCGGCGAACGCCGCGAGCGCGACCGTCACGAACAGGCACGGCAGCGTGATTCCCCGCCGGCGTTCGAACTCCACAGTGGACGGTGCGGTCCAGATGGCCGGCGGACCGGTGCGCCGCGCCTGCTCGGCGAGTGCCAGCAGCCGTTCCCGGGCCGGCGCCGGGAGGGCGTCCGGATCCGCGGTGTACCGCAGCAGCCGCAGCCGCAGCCAGGGCACAGGGTTGGCCCGCTCGAACGCCGCGATCTCCTCCGCGATCACCTCCCCGGCAAGGAACGACCAGCGCCCGGCCTCGGTGAGGTTGCCGGTCAACCGGTAGACGGAGGCCAGCGCCTCGCGAACGTCCATGTCATCGGGGTCGATGGCGACCTGGGTGCGCAGGCGCTGGATCGCGATGTGCGTCCGCCCGTGGGTGAGGTCGTTCTTGACGCGCGCGAGCACATCCGGCTTTGCCACCAGTTGATGTTCGGATGTCTGGCTTCGGGGGCGCCAGTGCCGGAAATAACGATCAGCCCACGATCCACTGGGCGACCGTGACCGCGCCCAGGACCGCGAACGGCAACGCGACGATCAACGCGATCCACCGGTACCGGCGGCCGGCCGGGCGGCGCCGCTCATTCAGCGGTACCGATCTGGGCGTCGCCACGACGGTGGTGTCGCCGAGCGCGGCGAGCCGGTCCCGGGCGAACTCGGTGGCGGCGTGCCCCTCGTGCGCCGGCCAGCGCAACTGGCGCAGCCGGGCGGCCGTCGACGGGTAGGCCCGCTCGAACGCGAGGATCTCGGCGGGGTCGGCGTCGGCGTTGAGGTAGCTCCAGCGCCCGGCCTCGACCTGGTTGCCGACCATGCGGTGCACGGCGGCCAGCCGCCGGCGCAGGTCGAGGTCTGTCGGGTGGGCCGCGACGAGGCTGCCCAGCCGCTGGATGGCCGGCTGGGTGTGACCGCGGGAAAGGTCCGCCGCCACCCGGTCCAGCACGTCTGCCTTGGCCATGACCTCACTATCGCCAGCCGGGCACCTCCGGTCCAGAGGGCCTAAACGACAAAGCCGACATGAACATCTTCCCGTACCGTCACCAAAGCGTACATCTATGGCAGCGATCGCCAACGATGTTAACGCCCTGGAAACGGCAGCGGGCCCGGATTCGAATCCGGGCCCGCTGGCAGTTCCCCGCGGCGATTACCGGGGCAGTTCGCCGCGGATGAACTTCTCCACCGCGTCCCGCGCGTCCGGGTCGGCGTACTGCACCGGCGGCGACTTCATGAAGTAGCTCGACGCGGACAGGATCGGGCCA
>CAZYCD010000243.1:0-7057 GCA_964645345.1 uncultured Micromonosporaceae bacterium | reverse complement strand
AACACCATCGAGGCCAACTACCCGTACGCGGCCGGCGGCGTGATGACCCACGTCGCCTACGGGTTGCCCTACTTCAACCGGCTGCCCTCGGGGCTGCGCCGCCTGAACATGCCCAGACTGCTTGCCAACACCAACCGGTTCGCGCTGGAGGAGGCGGTACCGTCCCCGACCGACGTGAGCTCGGCCAACCCCGGCATCACTAAGCAGCGGTTCAACGTGCCGGTGCGCATCGAGCGCAACGACATGCTGTTCACCATCCGGGGCGACGACTCGTCCTACGTGGCGGACGTGGTGGCCTGGCTGGGTGGCAGCAACCGGCTGGTCGGCCGTTCGATCCCGTCACCGCGCCTGGACGCCTGCCTGACCTTCACCTCCAGCCGGGCCATGTTCGTCCAGATGGGGCTGCCCCGGTACCTCGCCGCCAACCAGGGCTTCCCGTACGCCTTCATGGTCAACCCGCGCTCGCCCATGTGGATGGGCTTCGTCGATCAGCAGGCCGACGCGAGCGCTGCGGCGCCGACCGTCACGTTCAAGGGCGCCAACGGGGTACGGCTGACCACCGCCGTTGCCGGCGACTACTTCGACAACGGCTCGATCCAGCACCTCGCGCACACCATCCTGGACCTGCAGCAGTTCTACGACGTGGACGACGCCGGGGTACCGCAGAATGACGCCCAGTTCACCGAGCGGGTGCAGTACATGTTCCGGTCCACCCCGATCCCGTCCCAGGGCAACACGGACCAGTTCACCAATGGCGGCGGGCCGGCGTTCCTGCCGGTGCCGTTCAACGGTACAGGCGACGCGGCCCGGGGCGCGCAGGGCATCGGTACCCCCGGCGGGGAGCACCGGCTGGGTCACATCGCGACCCTGCAACGCTCGTCCCGTACCGCCGACGGCCGCCCGATCCACCAGCGCATCGACGGCCCGGGCCTGGACAACCTGGACGTGCCCGACGGTTCGATGCAGCCGAAGCTGCAGTTCTCGATCTTCGTGCCCACGGCGGACTTCTTCGCCACGATGCGGCGCAACCAGGCGTCGCTCGACCTGGCGCAGCAGTTCAACGTGCCGGAGAGCGACAACGGCCTGGAGCGCCACATCACGGCCACCCGGCGGCAGAACTTCCTCATCCCGCCGCGCCGGCACCGCGCCTTCCCGCTGCTCGAACTGACCTGAGACAACGACTGCGGACCGGCCCGTCGCGATTGACGGGCCGGCCGCGGCGTGCCTACCCGGCGGCGTGGCGGTGCTGGCCGTCGAGGAACCGTTCGACCAGCCCCCGCACGACGGCGGCCATCGTGAAGTTGTGCTCGGTACACCACTCACGCAGCCGCTCATGCTGCGCGGCCGGCAGCCGTACCGTCACCAGTTGGCTGGTCTCCCCGGACACCAGTCCGGTAGCGAGGTCGCGCGAGGCGAGCAGATCCGGGGCGCCCAGCAGTTCATGGTGCCGGGTGGCGGCCAGCGGCCAGCCCCGGATGCCCCGGCCGAGCAGCCAGGCGGTGATCTCCTGGCGCTCGGCCGGTTCGACGGTCTCCAGCAGGGCCGCCAGCTTCTCGGCCGGCCCGGGCTCGGTGGTCATGCGGCAAACGATAGCGCGCGATAGCGGGCGCTATCGCGCGCTACGTGTGCCATGCGGCTCAGCCCGGCAGCCGGGGCCCGGCTGCGCGCTGGTCGGCGAGCCACGACTCGACGTCGGTCGCGGAGCGGGGCAGGCCGGCCGACAGCACCTCGACCCCGTCCGCGGTCACCAGCACGTCGTCCTCGATGCGTACCCCGATGCCGTGCAGCTCCGCCGGTACCAGCTCGTCCTCGGGCTGGAAGTAGAGTCCCGGCTCGACCGTCAGTACCTGCCCCTCGGCCAGGTTGCCCTTGCGGTACCGCTCCGCGCGGGCCTGAGCGCAGTCATGCACATCGATGCCAAGCATGTGCCCGAAGCCGTGCAGGGACCAACGCCGGTACAGGGTGGACTCCTTGTCCATCGCCTCGTCCACGCCGACCGGCAGCAGCCCGAGGTCGGCCAGGCCCTGCGCCAGTACCCGCATGCACGCCTGGTGGACGTCGTCGAAGGCCACGCCCGGCCGGATGGCGGCGATGCCCGCCTGCTGCGAGGCGTACACGATGTCGTAGACCTGCCGCTGCAGCGGGCTGAACGTGCCGGAGACCGGTACCGTCCGGGTCACGTCCGCGGTGTACAGCGCCCGGTTCTCCACGCCCATGTCCATCAGCAGAAGCTCGCCCGGGCGGGTGTACCCGTCGTTGCGGATCCAGTGCAGGATCGTCGCGTGCGGCCCGGCGCCCACGATCGAGGAGTACCCCACCTGGTTGCCGTCGTGCCGCGCGCGCAGCCCGAACACGCCGTCCAGCAGCCGCTCGGCGACCGGCCGGTCGGCGGGCAGGATCCGCGCCACGTCCTCGAAGCCGCGTACCGTCGCGTCGATAGCGTCACGCAGCTGGGCTACCTCCCAGTCGTCCTTCACCAGCCGCAGCTCGGACAGGGCCTGGGCCAGCTCGCCGTCGCGCTCTGGATTGCCGCGTACCGCCGCGTCCACCTCGGGGTCGTAGCCCCGCAGCACCCGGGTGCGGCCCGGGGCGCAGTCGTCCAGCGCCTGGCCCAGCGTGTCCAGGTGAGCGGTCTCGATGCCAGCCTCCGCCGCCTTCTCGGCCAGCGTGTGCCGGCGGCCGATCCACAGCTCTCCGTGGGAGCGGTCGCGGAAGAACTCGTCGGTGTCGCGGGGGGAGCGGGGCCGCAGGTAGAGCGTGCCCTCCCCGCCGGGGCGCAGCACGAGCACCGCGTCGGGGTCGTGCGCGCCGGTCAGGTAGGCGAAGTCGCTGCCCGGGCGGAAGGGGTAGAAGGTGTCGTTGGCGCGAACCTTCTCCCGCCCCGTCGGAATGATCAGGGTTTCACCGGGAAATGCCTCGGCAATGGCGGCCCGGCGCTTCGCGAGGTGGCCCACCTCGGGTACCGGCGCGGCGTCCAGGGCGGTGTCCCGCCAGCCGGTGCGCATGAATTCCAGGAGCTTGTCCGGGTACTCCGGATCGTGGGACTGGGTACCGGTGTCGTGCTGCTCGTTCATGTCCGGAGAACCTATCCCGCCGGCCCGGCTGGCCGCACCTGGCGGCCATGAAAGGATGACCGCCATGTGCGGACTCCTCACCTTCATCAGCGCGAGGGGCGACGCGGCGTCCCGGCGCGACGCGATCGCCCTGGCCCTGGAGAGCCTGCACCACCGGGGGCCGGATGACACCGGCGTGGAGGTGGTCGGCTCGGACGTGATCTTCGCGCACAAGCGGCTGTCCATCATCGACGTGGCCGGCAGCCACGAGCCGCTGCCCTACCTCGGCGGCCGGTACCTGCTGACCTTCAACGGTGAGATCTACAACTACCTCGAGCTGCGCGAGGAGCTGTCCCGCGAGTTCGGCGCCCGGTTCGAGACCCAGGGCGACGGTGAGGTGATCGTCGCCGGCTTCCACTACTGGGGCGAGTCGGTGCTGGACCGGCTGCGCGGGATGTTCGCCTTCGCGATCGTGGACACCCAGCAGCGGCTGGTCTTCGGCGCCCGCGACCCGTACGGCATCAAGCCGTTGTTCCACCTGGTCACCCCGGACGGGCTGTACCTGGCCAGCGAGAAGAAGGCGCTGCTGCCGTTCGTCCCCGAGGCGTTCACCGGTGCGGCCGACGGGCTGGGTTCGGTGGACACCACGAACCTGTCGCACTACCTGACCCTGCAGTACGTGCCCGAGCCCGGCACGCTGCACCGGGGGATCGGCCGGGTCGGCTCGGGCGACTGCTTCACCTACCGGGCCGGCGGTACCTTCGCCACCCGCCGGTACTACCAGCCCCGCTTCCGCCCGACCCCGACCAGTACCCCGGAGGTCCTGTACCGGGAGATCCGCGAGACGCTGCGGGAGAGCGTGCGGCTGCACATGCGCTCGGACGTACCGGTGGGCGCGTTCCTGTCCAGCGGCATCGACTCCACCGCGGTCGTCGCGCTGGCCCGGGAGTTCAACCCGAACATTCTGACGTTCACCGTCGGGTACGACGTGGAGGGGTACTCCGAGATCGAGGTGGCGCAGGACTCCGCGCGGCACCTGGGGGTGACCACCATACCCACCAAGATCGGGCCGCAGGACATGATGGAGACCCTGCCGAAGATCGTGTGGCACCTCGACGACCCGGTCGCCGACCCGGCCCTGGTACCGCTCTACTTCGTCGCCAAGAAGGCCGCCGAGCACGTCACGGTCGTGCTGTCCGGCGAGGGCGCGGACGAGTTTTTCGGCGGGTACACGATCTACCGTGAGCCGCTGTCCCTGTCGACGATCAACAACCTGCCCGACCCGGTGCAGCGCGGCCTGCGCAAGGTAGCCCAGGCGATCCCGCAGGGCGTCAAGGGCAAGAGCTTCCTGGAGCGCGGCACCACGCCCATCGAGGAGCGGTACTACGGCAACGCCCGGATGTTCACCGAGGCGGAGAAGCGGGAGCTGCTGCGCCGCTACGACGACCGGGTGCGGTACACCGACATCACCGCGCCGGTCTACGCCGAGGCGGCCGCGATGGGGCTGGACGACGTGACCAAGATGCAGTACGTCGACCTCTACACCTGGCTGCGCGGGGACATCCTGGTCAAGGCCGACCGGATGTCCATGGCCCACTCGCTGGAGCTGCGGGTACCGTTCCTGGACCGCGAGGTGTTCGAGGTGGCCGCGAAGATACCGGTGGAGTTGAAGCTGCCGCCGCACTCCGTCGAGACGAAGTACGCGCTGCGCCAGGCGCTGCGCCAGGTGGTACCCCCGGCGATCGTCAACCGCAAGAAGCTCGGCTTCCCCACGCCGACCCGGGTGTGGCTGCGCGGCGAGATGTACGACTGGGCGCACGACATCCTGGACCGTTCGGACGCGGGCGACCTGCTCCACCTGGACTACGTGCGCCGGCTGCTGGACGCCCACAAGCGCGGGGAGGCCGACTACTCCCGCAAGGTCTGGACGGTCCTCGTGTTCTGCGTATGGCACGCCATCTTCGTGGCGCGCACGCTGGACCCCGGCATCACCCGGGCGCAGTCCGCCCTACTGACCAAGCCGGTGGTCGGCTCGATGGTCTCTTGAGCCCGCCCGGCCCGGGCGACCCGGCTGCGCTCAGGCTGTTTTGCGTGGCGTGTGCTCGCCTGCGCCAAAGAGCGGCTCCGGCTGCGCTCAGGCGAAGCGGCCGGACAGCTCGGCCAGGCCGCGGCGGATCGCGACCAGCGCCACCTCCGCGTCGAACGGCGCCCGGGCGGCCAGCGCCTCCGGCGTGCCGTGGTCGGCGTGCCCCTCGCGGATCAGCCAGTCGAGCTGGCTGAGCTGCGCGTGCTGGGTCTGCACGTACGCCCGCCCGACCACGGCACCATGCCCGGGTACCACGACGGTGTCCGGGGACATCAGGCCGATCAGGGCCGAGACCGTGTCCGGCCACTCCAGCGGGTACGCCTCGTCGAAGCCCGGCGCCGCGCCCTCCTCGACCAGGTCGCCCGCGACCACGAGGTCCGCGTCCGGTACCAGCACCACAAGGTCACCGGCGGTGTGGCCGCGGCCGAGGTGGCGCAGCTCGACCCGGCGCCCTCCGACGTCCAGGGTCGCCGCGAGGTGCACGATCCGGGTCGGCGCCATGATCTGAGCCGCCGCGATCTCGGCGGCCAGCTCGGGTTGGCTCTCCTGGTAGTAGGCCGCCAGCTCGCGGCGGGCGTTCTCGTCGGGCTCCCGCAGGACCCGCGCCGTCTCGTGGTGCGCCCAGAACGGCCCGGCCCCGCCGGCCGCGAGCGTGGCGTTGCCGAAGCAGTGGTCGAAGTGGTGGTGCGTGTTGACCACCGCCGGCCGAACCGGAGTGACCCGCGCGACCTGCTCGGCCAGCTCCCGCGCCTGGCCGGCGCCGGACAGCGTGTCGACCAGCAGGGCGCCGTGGTCGCCCACGACCAGCGTCACGTTCACGTCGAGCACCGGGTACCGCAGCACGAACACGCGCTGGGCGACCTCCACGAAACCGCCGCTCACTGGTATGCCCTCGTCACGAACGCCTCCCGGTCCACGATGACCCGCTCGACCCGGCCGCGCGCCGCCATGTCGTCCCCATCCCGTACCGACACCGTGAAGCCCAGCCGCCGACCGTCCACATCGGAGAGTGTTGCCTCCGCGACCACCGTACGGCCGACCGCGGTGGGCGCCAGGTGGGCGAGCTCCACGCGGGTACCGACGGTGGTGGCCCCGGCGGGCAGTGCTGCGGCGGTGGCCGCGACGGTGGCGGCCTCCGCCAGCGCGAGCACCCTCGGCGTGGCCAGCACCGGCACGTCGCCGGAGCCGAGCGCCGCGGCGGTGTCGGCCTCCGTGACCGTCAGCTCGACGCGGGCAGCGAGTCCTGGCCGCAGCTCCATGTCGAAAGCCTACGGGTTGGCGGGCCGGGCCTGTGCCGTACGGGTGCGGGTGGCCGTGTACTGGCCACCGTCATCAGCTGACCCAGGCGGTACCTCTCAGCGCCGCGTCCCGGAGAACTGCCTGGCGGCGTGGGGTGGCGCTGCGGTCACTGTTCGTCAACGGGTACCACCTCCCGCAGGAAGCCCCGGGCGGACAGGAACGCGGACAGCGACTCCCGATGGTCCTCGCAGGCCAGCCAGGTCTTACGGCGGTCCGGCGTGTGCAGCTTGGGGTTGTTCCAGCGCAGGGCCCATGCGGCGGCGTCGGCGCAGCCTCGGGCGGAGCAGCGGAGGATGGGAATCACCCCGGAAAAGATTGAGCGCCGGGCGGCCACGGGGGAAGCCGCCCGGCGACGGAATGAATATTACCCACGTACCGCCCCCCGCTGTCCAGCGCTGCCGCGTGCCCTTTCCGGCGGCGCGTCGCGGCCGGCCGCCAGATACCACTCGACCAGGGCGGACAGGTCGCGACCGGGGATCGGATACCACGCCGGGGGTGTTTCGGACCGCGACCGAGCGGTCCCTCCGCGCGCGCTGACCGGAACGTGCCAAGCTAGGTTGGTCCTAGTCGTTTGAACGCTTGGAGGACCGGTGGCCCAGCCGACCCCGCCCCCATCCTT
>CAZYCD010000242.1:0-7107 GCA_964645345.1 uncultured Micromonosporaceae bacterium | reverse complement strand
GTCTGGCCGGACCTGCGCCTGCGCGGCAGCGTGCTGGGCGCGGAGGAGCTGGTCGACGTGGTCGCCGGGCGGGAACTGTCCGCGGTGGGCCGATCGTCCGCGTTGCTGGACGAGGAGCGCCGGCTGTTCTACGTGGCCGCGACGCGCGCCCGGCGCCGGCTCATCGTGACGGCGGTGGCCTCCGGCGACGGCGACGAGCAGCCGTCCCGCTTCCTCGCCGAGCTGGGCGCGGATCCGCCGGAGCCGGGCGGGAAGGCGCCGCAGGACGGTCTGCCGGACATTCCCGTCCAGGGCGGATCGCCGGACGGCGGGCCGCACGAGGGCGCTGCGCACGATGGCGCGTCGCACGACGGCGTTTCGCAGGATGGCGCTGCGCGCGAGCCGGGCGACGCACCCACACCGACCCGGCTGCCCCGGGCGCTGACCCTCCCGGCCCTCGTCGCCGAGCTGCGCGGCGCACTGGTGGATCCGTCCACTCCGGACAGTCGCCGGGTCGAGGCGGCGGCGCACCTGGCCCGGCTGGCTGAGGCCGGGGTACGGGGCGCCGACCCGGACGACTGGTGGGGACTGCCGCCGCTGTCCGACGAGCGGCCCGTACACGACCCCGACCAGCCGGTGACCGTCACACCGTCCACTGTAGAGAGTGTGCAGCGTTGCAGCCTGCGCTGGCTGCTGGAGCGGCACGGCGGCGCCGCTCGGTCCAGCCCGGAGCAGGGGGTGGGCAACCTGGTGCACGCCGCCGCGATGCTGGCTACCGACGCGGCCGTCGACCGGTCCACGCTCGTCGACTACCTCGCCGGGCGGTTCGACGAGATCGAGCTGTCCGCCCGCTGGATGGCCGGCCGGGAGCGGCAGCGGGCCGAGCAGATGATCGACAAGTTGCTCGGCTGGCTCGCCGCCAACCCGCGCCGGCTGGCCGCGATCGAGAAGGATTTCCTGGTCCAGCTCGACGCGGTGACCCGCATCAAGGGCCGGGTCGACCGGCTGGAACTGGACGACCGGGGCCGGCTCGTGGTCATCGACCTCAAGACCGGTAAGAGCACCTCGGTCACCGAGGCGGACCTGCCGGAGCAGCCGCAGCTGGGCGCCTACCAGGCGGCCGTCGAGGCGGGGGCCTTCCCGGAGTTCGGCAACGAGGCCGGCGGCGCGATGCTGGTACAGCTCGGCAGCCATACCGGGGTCAAGGAGCAGGACCAGGCGGCCCTCGCCGAGGCGGAGGACCCGGCCTGGGCGGCGGCGATGGTACGGCGCACGGCCGCGACCATGGCCGCGTCGACCTTCCAGGCCGTGGTCAACTCCAAGTGCCGAACCTGCCCCGTGAACACCTCCTGCCCGGTCTCCGGCAAGGGCCGCCAGGTCACCGGGGAGCAGCCGTGACGCAGATCAGGGTCGAGGCGACCGCGGGGCCGCGGTACACGCCGGTCGAGCTGTCCCGGCTGCTCGGGCTGCGCCATCCGCCCACCGACGAGCAGGTGGCCATCATCTCGGCGCCGCTGGTACCGCTGCTCGTCGTCGCCGGGGCCGGCTCCGGCAAGACCGAGACCATGGCGGCCCGGGTCGTCTGGCTGGTGGCCAACGGGTACGTCCGGCCGGAGCAGATCCTCGGCCTCACCTTCACCCGCAAGGCGGCCGGCGAGCTGGCCCACCGGGTACGCGCCCGGCTGTCCCAGCTCGTACGCAGGCTCGGCCGCGACGACCTCATCACCGGTGAGCCGACCGTCGCCACCTACCACTCGTACGCCGCCCGGATCGTCGCCGAGCACGGCCTCCGGGCCGGCTTCGAGCCCACCAACCGCCTGCTCACCGAGGCCAGTTGCTGGCAGCTCGCGGACGCCGCGGTGCGCCAGTACGACGGCGACATGTCCGCGGTCTCGTCGGCGCCGACAACGGTTGTGGACGCCGTGCTGCACCTGGCCGGCGACCTGTCCGAGCACCTGGTCGACCCGGACCAGCTGGCCGCCTGGACCGGGCGGTTCCACGCGGCCGTCAGCGCACCGCAGGGCCGGATGTACCGCGACGTGACCGACGCGCTGCAGCGGCAGCGCGCCCGGCTCCAACTGCTGCCGATCGTCCGCGACTACGCCGAGCGCAAGCAGTCCATGGAGGCGATGGACTTCGGCGACCAGCTTGCCCGCGCCGCTCTGGTGGCCCGCGACCATCCCGAGGTCGGCGCGGTGGAGCGCGACCGGTACCGGGTCGTGCTGCTCGACGAGTACCAGGACACCAGCCACGCGCAGTCCGTCCTGCTCACCTCGCTGTACGGCGGCGGCCACCCGGTGACCGCGGTCGGCGACCCGTGCCAGGCGATCTACGGGTGGCGCGGGGCGAGCGCCGGTACCCTCGACCGGTTCCGCGAGCAGTTCCCGGACCGTCAGGGCGGGCCCGCGGCGACCCTCGACCTGTCCACCAGCTGGCGCAACCGTCCGGAGATCCTCCGGGTGGCCAACACGCTGTCCGAGCCGCTGCGGGCCTTCGGCCACCAGGTGACCCGGCTGGCCGCGGCGCCCACGGTCGCGCCCCGGGCCGGCGCGGCGACTGTCCACTGTGCACTGTTGCCGACCTACGCCGATGAGGCGGACTGGATCGCGGAACGGATCGTCGCGTCATGGCGGCACGCGGCCCACCTGGCCGACCCGGCCGGCGGGTACCTGGACGCCGAGCCGGCGCGGATCCCCGTCGAACTGCGACCGACCAGTGCGGTGCTGATCCGGGTACGGGCGCAGATCCCGGCGATCGAGGCGGCGCTGCGGGCCCGGGGACTGCCGGTCGACGTGGTGGGCCTGGGCGGGCTGCTCGACACGCCCGAGGTCCGCGATGTGGTGAGCACCCTGCGGGTACTGGCCGACCCGGCCGAGGGCGCGGCGCTGCTGCGGCTGCTGACCGGTCCCCGCTGGCGGATCGGTGCCCGGGACCTCGTGGCGCTGCACGCCAGGGCGCGGGCCATCGCGGGCAGCCGCCGCGACCCCGACGCGCTGCACGCGGACCGGCTCGACGGGGCGACCCTGGCCGAGGCGCTGGACGATCCGGGCGAGGCCGACCGGTACTCGACGGAGGGGTACCGCCGGTTCGTCGCCTTCGGTACCGAGCTGCGCCGCCTGCGCCGCCGGCTGGACCAGCCGCTGCCCGACCTCATCGCGGACATCGAGCACACCACCGGGCTCGACGTCGAGGTGGCCACCCGACCCGGCGACGCCGGCCTGGCCCGCGCCCACCTCGACGCCCTGGGCGAGGTGGCGGCCCGGTTCTCCAGTGAGGCAGACGGGGCCACGCTGACCGCCTTCCTCGCCTTCCTGGAGGCGGCCGAGCTGGAGGAGCGGGGCCTGCCGTCCGGCGAGGTGGAGGTGCTGGAGGGCGCGGTACAGGTGCTCACCGGCCACGCCGCCAAGGGCCTGGAGTGGGACGTGGTGGCGGTGGCCGGCCTGTCGACGGGGGTGTTCCCTGGCGGCGTCAAGTCCAGCGACCACTACCTGGGCGGCATCGGCGTGCTGCCGTTCCCGCTGCGCGGGGACCGCCGGGGCCTGCCGACGCTCGGGATGGCGGGCGCCGCTGACCAGAAGGCGATCGCGGGGGCGCTGACCCAGTTCGGCGCCGACTGGCGGGGGCACGACGAGCGGGAGGAGCGGCGGCTGGCCTACGTCTCGGTCACCCGTCCCCGGCGGCTGCTGCTGTGCTCCGGGTACTGGTGGGGTGAGGGCACCAAACGCCCGCGTGGACCCTCGCCGTTCCTCACCGAGATCCGGGACGCGTGCGAGGCGGGCGCCGGAGTCGTCGACGCCTGGACGCCACCGCCCGAGCCGGACGCGGTGAACCCGACGGGAGCGGCCGCGGTCACCGCGTCCTGGCCGGCCGATCCGCTCGGCCCCCGCCGACCTGTGCTGGAGCGCGCCGCCGCGTTGGTCCGCGCCGCCCGGGCGGCGGCGCCCGCGAACCGGCCCGCGCTGGACGAGGCGCCCGCGATCCGACCGGCTTCGGACGACCCGGCAGGGGACACCGGCTGGGCGCGCGAGGTCGAGCTGCTATTGGCCGAGCGGGCCCGGCTCACCGTCGACCCGCACGCGCCGGTGGACGTCACCCTGCCCGGTCACCTGTCCGTGTCCCAACTGGTCGCGCTGCGCCGGGACCCGCAGGCCTTGGCCCGCTCGATCCGGAGGCCCCTGCCCGGCCGGCCCGACCCGTACGCCCGCCGGGGCACCGCCTTCCACGCCTGGCTGGAGCACCGGTTCGGCGCGGCCGAACTGCTCGACATGGACGAGCTGCCCGGCGCCGCCGACGAGGACGCCGCACCGGACGAGGCGCTGGCGAGGCTGCGCGAGCGGTTCGAGCGAAGCGTCTGGGCCGATCGGGAGCCGGTCAGGGTGGAGGTCGCCTTCGCCACGACCATCGCCGGAGTGGTTGTCCGGGGCCGGATGGACGCCGTGTACCAGGACGCGGACGGCGGGTACGACGTGGTGGACTGGAAGACCGGTCGCCGGCCGGCCGCCGGCCGGGAGTCCGACGCGGTCGCCGTCCAGCTCGCCGCGTACCGGATCGCCTGGGCCGAGCTGGCCGGGGTACCGGTCGAAAAGGTCAGGGCCGCATTCCACTATGTGGCCGAAGAGGTCACCGTCCGTCCGGCCGATCTGCTGGATCTGGCCGGCCTGACGGAGCTGCTCGGCCGGCTGCCCAGCGCGGACCGGCAGCCATAATTGCGACTCGCGGGTGTTGCGCGGATGCCGGTACGGCCATGCTGATGCACTGGGAGGGGGACTGTGACGGTCAGCGTCGGGCTTCGCGAGCTGCTGGTGGTCATCGCCTTGGCGTTGGCCGGCCTGCTGCTGGCCGCGGCCGCCGCGTTGACGCCTTGGCGCGCCGACCCGCCCGCCTTCCAGAATCCGGTCGTGACCGTTGAGGCGCCGGGCGGTGTCGCCGGCACCGGCTGATGGGGGACACTTGCGGGGATGTCCGAGCAGCAGTCGCCGTGGGCAAGGCCGGAACAGGGTGGTGACCCGCCGGCTGACGTGCTGTACCCGCCGCCACCGGCCACGCCGTCCCCGTCCGGTGCCGGTCGGGACAGTGGCCCCGCGTGGTCCCGCTCGGGTGCGGTGACGCTGCTGCACCGGCCCCCGGACCCCGAGCCCGACGTGATCGAGTTCGGCCGGTCCCGCGAGCCCGCCTCGCGGCAGCGGCGCACGCTGTTGTGGTTCGGCGGGGTGGCCGGCCTCATCGTGGTGATCGGCGTGGTGGTCCTGCTGGCCATGACGATGACCGGCAACAGCCCACTGCAGCGGGTGTCCGGGCCCTCGGACTACCGCCCGCCGCTGGCCAAGGCGTGCCCCCCGCCGTCCGGCGACACGCAGAACCTGCCGCCCGCGCCGCCCCCGCCGCCCGGCCCGCGTACCGTTGACACCCGGTCCGGCATCTCGTACGCCGCCCAAGGCAGCCCCTGGGAGCCGTGGAGCGAGTCGTGGAGCGCCGGTGACCTGCACGTCCAGTACTCCGTGGGTCAGCACTTCGTCACCGAGGTCTACTCGGGCGGCGCGTACCACGCGTCGATCCTGTCCGGCGCGGTACCGGTGGCCGAGAACGACGCCCTGACGCTGGACCTGAAATGCACCGGCCACCAGGTGCTCGCCGACGTGCGCGCCTCGTACTACCCGAGGCCGAACACCATCGAGACGATGCGCGACGAGGTGACCGTGCTGGGCGGCCGGCCGGCCTGGGTGGCCAAGTTCCGGCTGCACTTCCACGCCGACGGCCTGACCGCCACCAGCGAACTGGTCGGCCTCGCGCTGATCAATGTAGGCCGGCCGAACGCGGCCGTGCTCTACATCTCCATCCCGAACACCGTGAGCAAGTTCGACCCGGTCGTCGACCAGGTACTGGACTCGGTCCGGCCAACCTGACGGGTTATCGCAAGGGTCCACGCGTCGTCGGCGTCGGCGGTACGCGTTAAGGTCGCAGGCGTGTCTCCTCGCAGCGTCGCCGTCGACATTCCCGCCACCAGCTATCCGGTGGAGCGGTTCACCCTGCCGAACGGGCTGCGGGTGGTGCTCGCCCCGGACCGCTCGGCTCCGGTGATCGGGGTCGCCGTCGTCTACGACGTCGGCATCCGGTCCGAACCGGAGGGCCGCACCGGGTTCGCGCACCTGTTCGAGCACCTGATGTTCCAGGGCTCGGCCAACCTGGAGAAGCTGGCCCACTTCCGCTACGTGCAGGGTTCGGGCGGCACGTTCAACGGCTCCACCCACCTGGACTACACGGACTACTTCGAGACCCTGCCGGCCAACGCCCTGGAGCGCACGCTGTTCCTGGAGGCCGACCGGATGCGCGGTCCCCGGCTGACCGAGGAGAACCTGCGCAACCAGGTCGACGTGGTCAAGGAGGAGATCAGGGTCAACGTGCTCAACCGGCCGTACGGCGGCTTTCCCTGGCTGAAGCTGCCGCCGGTCATGTTCGACACGTTCCCCAACGCCCACGACGGGTACGGGTCGTTCGTCGACCTGGAGTCGGCCACCGTCGCCGACGCGGAGAGCTTCTTCGAGCGGTACTACGCGGCCGGCAACGCGGTGCTGACCATCGGCGGGGACATCGACATCGCGGAGGCGACCCGCCTGGTGGAGGCGCACTTCGGTGACGTGCCGGCCCGCCCGGCGCCGCAGCGACCGGCCTTCGACGAGCCGGACCTGACCAGCGAGCGTCGATCGTCCTACGTGGACCGGCTCGCGCCGCTGCCCGCGGTGGCGTCCGGCTGGCGGGTACCGGACCCGGTCAGTGACTTCGCCGGCTACCTGCCGTACGTGGTGCTCGCCGAGGTACTCACCGACGGGGACGCGTCCCGGCTGGTGCAGCGGCTCGTGCAGCGGGACCGGGCGGCCACCAGCATCGGCGGGTACCTGGGCATGATGGGTGAGCCGTTCGAGACGCGCGACCCCACCGCCCTCCTGCTGCAGTACCACCTGCCGCCCGGTGGTGACGTCGACAAGGTGCTGCGCACCACGGACGAGGAGCTGGAGCGGCTGGCCACCGACGGTCTCGAGGAGGGCGAGCTGGCCCGTACCGTGGCCCGGATGGCGACCCACCTGCTGCGCGACAGCGACGCGGTGCTCAGCCGCGTGCTGCGGATGGCCG
>CAZYCD010000241.1:0-7193 GCA_964645345.1 uncultured Micromonosporaceae bacterium | reverse complement strand
CGTAGAAGTCGCCGTACGCCCGGCTGCGCCACACCTGGCGCATGATGTCCAGCATGCCCGGCAGCCGCCCGGTCTCCTCCCAATGCGGCAGGGACGAGTAGCAGAACGACGCGTCCGCCACCCGGGAGACACCGGACACCCGGATCGGCGTTGCCTGCGCGGTGTGCCGGCCCGCGTACGCGCCGTGTCCGCGCGCCGCCCACCAGCGGCGCCCGAGGGCCGGCGCGGACGCCAGCCCGGCGACCACCTGGTCGCCGTCCATCAGGGCGATGAGCGTGCCCCAGATCGGTACCCCGCGGACGAAGTTCTTCGTGCCGTCGATCGGGTCGATCACCCACTGCCGGCTTCCCGGCCCGGCGGCCGCCTCGCTGGCCCCGAACTCCTCGCCGAGCACGCCGTCCCGGGGCCGGGTGCGTGCCAGCGTGGCGCGCAGCGCCTTCTCGACCGCGGTGTCGGCATCGGACACCGGGGTGAGGTCGGGCTTGCTCTCCACGTGCAGATCCTGCGCGCGGAACCGGGCCATCGAGATGGCGTCCGCGGTGTCCGCGAGAAGGTGGGCTAGGGCGAGATCGTCGGCGTAACCGGCCACAGCCGAAACCTAGCGGACGGGGCGCGGATCAGCGAGGAAACTCGCAGGGTGGCGCGCGAGGGCGTGGGTTACCGTCTTGTCCGTGCTACCCGATGTGCTGTGCGGCCTGCTGGCCGAGGAGGACAGGCTGCGCGCCTTCGCCGCGGTGCTGCTGGGTGCCGGCAGCCCGAGCGAGGTCGCGGCGGCCACCGGCCAGTCGGGTCGCGACGTCGTCCGCGCGCTGCACCGGCTGGTGGACGGCGGCCTCGTCGTGCTGGCCGAGGGCCGCCACACGGCGCGGACGGAGGCGTTCAAGGACGCGGTACGCGCGGCCACGCCGGCGGCCGAGCCGGAGGCTCCGCTCGACCCGGACCGGGAACGCGACGCGGTGCTGCGCGCATTCCTGCGCGAGGGGCGCCTGGTCCAGATGCCGGCGACCCGGGGCAAGCGGCGGGTGATCCTGGAGCACATCGCGGCGAACTTCGAGCCCGGCGTCCGGTACCCGGAGCGGGCCGTGGACGCGATCCTGCGCGCCTGGTACGACGACTACGTGACGGTCCGCCGGTACCTGGTGGACGAGGACCTGTTGGCCCGCGAGCACAACGTCTACTGGCGTACCGGCGGCTACGTCGACGTGAGCTGACCGCCCAGGGGAAGCGCGAACCGCTCAGGCGAACGCGATCGTGAGGTCGATGACCCGGTCCTCGTCCCAACTGAGCGTCATCGAGCCGCCGCCGCCCCGGCTCCACTCGAACGACGCCTGCATCGTGCACGGCCCCGCCTCGTGAGAGTCCACAATGGACATCGTGTCGTCCGGCGGTGACTCGGCGTAGGCCCGGGCGATCGCCTCGCGGCCCACGAACGGCCCCGCCGGTACCGCGACGAAGCGCATCACCGCGGTCGGCGCGAACGTATCGACAAGTGACGTGAAGTCCCCGTCCCGTACTCCGGCGTTGAACAGTTCCACGTGCCGCGCGAGTGCGGCTTCCAGCTCGGTCATGACTCCTCCCCGGAATCCAGGGTGCCCGAGCGTGAGGCGAGCAAACGTCGGTACGACGCCAGCCGCCGCGGGTCCGCGCCGCCCGCGCTCACCAGGGCGTCCAGCCCGCACGTACCCGACGAACCGGTGTGGTCGCAGTTGGGCGGGCAGTTCACCGACGCCTGCACCAGGTCCGGGAAGCCGTGCAGCAGGCTCTCCGCCGACACGTGGGCCAACCCGAACGACCGGATGCCCGGGGTGTCGATGATCCAGCCCGGCCCACCGCCGGTAGCCGGCCCGCCCGGATCCGTCTGCAGCGGCAGCGCCACCACGCTGGTGGACGTGTGCCGGCCCTTGCCGACCGCGCTGACGATGCCGACCCGGCGGTCCGCCTCGGGCACCAGCCGGTTGACCAATGTGGACTTTCCGACGCCCGAGTGCCCGACCATCACTGAAATGCGGCCGGCGAGCCTGTCCCGCAACGGTTGAAGGTCCGAGTCGGGGCGGCACAGCACATAGGGAAGGTCGAGCTCGGCGTAGTAGTCGAGGACCTTCTGCGGCCCGGCCAGATCGGCCTTTGTCAGGCACAGCAACGGGTCGATCTCGGCGTCGTAGGCCGCGACCAGACAACGGTCGATGAAACCCGTGCGCGGCGGCGGGTCGGCCAGCGCGCTGACGATGACGAACTGGTCGGCGTTGGCCACCAGTACCCGTTCGGTGGTGTTCTCGTCGTCGGCGGTACGCATCAGGACCGAGTCGCGTTCCTCCAGGCGCACGATCCGGGCGAGGGTGTCCGGCCGCCCGGACACGTCGCCCACGATGGCCACCCGGTCGCCGACCACCACGCCCCGACGGCCAAGTTCCCGTGCGCGCATCGCGGTCACCGGGCGCCCCGCGACGTCCACCGTGTACCGGCCCCGGTCCACCGCGACGACGAAGCCCTCGTCCGCGCCCTCGTGCCGGGGGCGGATGCGGGTGCGCGGGCGCGACGAACGGCCGGGACGGATCCGGACGTCCTCCTCGTCGTACTCCCGGCGGCGGCCCGTCAGTCGGCACCCTCCACCATGGCCGCCCACAACTGCGGGAACTCCGGCATCGTCTTGGCCGTGCAGGCCACGTCCGCGAGCCGCACGTCCGGTACCGCCAGCCCGATCACCGCCCCGGCGTGCGCCATCCGGTGGTCGGCGTAGGTCTCGAACGGCGCGCCGTGCAGCTTCGCCGGCCAGACCTGCAGCCCGTCGTCGAACTCGGTGACCTGGCTGCCCACCGCTCGCAGCTCCCGGGCCAGCGCGGCGATCCGGTCTGTCTCGTGGGCCCGGATGTGCCCGATGCCGCTGAGCTTGGACGGCGAGTCGGCGAGCGCGGCGAGCGCGACCAGCACCGGGGTCAGCTCGCCCACGTCGGAAAGGTCCGCGTCGAGGCCGTGCACCTCCCCGGTGCCCCGCACGGTCAGGCCGGTGGCCTCCAGCGTGCACTCGCCGCCCATCGTGGTCAGCAGCTCACGGAGCCGGTCGCCGGGCTGGGTCGTGCTGCGCGGCCACCCGGGCACGGTGACCTGGCCGCCGGTCACCAGCGCGGCGGCCAGGAACGGCGCCGCACCGGACAGATCGGGTTCTATGTCCCAGGCGCGGCCGAGTAGCCGGCCGGGTTCGACGGCCCACAGGTCCCGGGTCGAGTCGTCCACCCCGGCACCGGCCGCCCGCAGCATCTGCACGGTCATCCGCAGGTGGGGCGCGGACGGTACCGGCGGCCCCACGTGCCGCACCACGATGCCCTGCTCGAAGGCCGGCGCGGCCAGCAGCAGCCCGGACACGAGCTGGCTGGAGGCCGAGGCGTCGATGATCACCTCGCCGCCGGCCACCCGGCCGGTGCCGTGCACGGTCAGCGGCAGCCCGCCGGTCTCGGCCGAGTCGATGCGCACGCCGACCGAGCGAAGCGCCTCGACCAGCGGGCCGAGCGGGCGGTTGCGGGCGTGCGGGTCGCCGTCGAAGGAGACGGGACCGTCGGCGAGCCCGGCGACCGGGGGCATGAAGCGCATGACGGTACCGGCGAGCCCGACGTCCACGGTGGCCGGGCCGGCCAGCGGGCGCGGGCGGACGACCCAGCGCTCGTCGTCGGCAGTGGACACGTGGCCGCCCATGGCACGCAGGCCGGCGGCCATCAGCTCGGTGTCCCGGGCGCGCAGCGGGTACCGGATGGTGGACGGCCCGGCCGAGACGGCGGACAGCACGAGCGCCCGGGCGGTCATCGACTTGGACCCGGGCAGGCGGACCGTCGCCCGTACCGGCGAGGTCGCCGTCGGTGCGGTCCAGGGCTGGGAACGGTTGGCCACGGGTACAGTCTGCCGTCCCGGGAGCCGGGTCGTGGATCGGGTCGATAGGTTGGTCCCGTGTGCGGACGGTACGCGACCACCCGCAGCGCGACCGACCTGGCCGAGCTGTTCGGGGCCGAGGACGACACCGGCGGGGTGCTGGTACCGGACTACAACGTGGCGCCCACCGACCCGGTACCGGTCGTCCGTGGCCGGCCCGAGCCGCGGCTGGCGGTCGCGCGGTGGGGACTGGTACCGGCGTGGGCGGCCGACGACCGCGGCGCGGCCGGACGGACGCCGGGTGGCAGCCGCTCCGCGGCTCGGAGGATCAACGCCCGCGCTGAGACGGTGGCCACGGCCAGCTCCTTCGCCCGGCCGTTCCGCCGCCGCCGCTGCCTGGTTCCGGCCGACGGCTGGTACGAGTGGCGGCGTACCCCGGACGGCCGCCGCAAGCAGGCGTACTTCATGACGCCGCGGGACGGCGGGGTGCTCGCCTTCGCGGGTCTGAGCGCCACCTCGCCGGCGGGCGTGCTCACCTGCTCCGTCGTGACCATGCCGGCGCTGGGCGATCTGGCCCTGGTGCACGACCGAATGCCGCTGATTCTGCCGCGCGAGCGGTGGGATGACTGGCTGGGCTACGGCCCCGGCGGCGGTACCGGTCCCGACGGCCGGCCGGGCGACCACGCGGTGCTCGATCCGCACGTGTTGCTTGTCCCGCCACCGGAGAGCCTGCTGGCGGGTCTGGAGATCCGCCCGGTGGGTCCGGCGGTCGGTGATGTGCGCAACGACGGGCCGCAGCTGGTTGATCGGATCTCTGCCGACCCGTTGCATGATCGTGACGTAGAGCCGACAAATCTCACGCTCTTTTGAGCGATTCAGCCGGATTGGCACGGTCAGTTTTCCACAGCCTGTCGTGGAACCCTTGTGACCCGGGGCGATGATGCGATAGAAACCAGCGCCGGCAGCGATGCATGCGAATCCACGCACATCGTTGAACTGTCGGACCCACGGGGGAGGTGGGTGTATGACACGGGCAAGATTGCCGCGCCCGCAAGAGGTCGCCGCCGCGAAACGAGATCCGAGATTTCTTCGGGCGATTGGCGAACGCCAGGATGACGGAGCGTGGCGTACCCGCGGAGTATGCCAGAGTGTCGATCCAGAGACGTTCTTTCCGGCGCCCAGTGAGCCGGCCGACGCGGCGCTCGCGCTGTGCCGTACCTGCGAGGTGCAGGGCGCGTGCCTGGCCTGGGCCCTGGACGTCGGAGACTGTCACGGCGTGTGGGGGGCCACCACGCCCCGTGAGCGCAGAGCCATGCTGGTCGCGTGGCGGACCGACGGCGAGGAGCGGCCGGACGGCATCGTCGAGATCCCCGCGCCACTGCCGGTCGCGGCCCGGGCGCCGGTGACCGCGATGGTCCAGCCGGCGGTGCCAGCCGCGCGCCGGCTCGAACTGGTACCCGAGCAACGCGCCCCGCGCCCGCTGGCCCAGCCGCCGGTGGGGCGCCCACACAGCGACCGTGAGCTCGTTGAGCGGGTGGCATCCTGAGCGGGTGACCGAGGTACCCACGCCACACGGCCCCGCCCGGGTCGTCCTGGACCGGCCGCGACGGCCGCGCAGCCTGCTCGTACTCGGGCATGGTGCCGGTGGCGACGTCGACGCACCCGACCTGATCGGCGTGCGGGATGCTGCGCTCGCCGCCTCGGTGGCGGTCGCCCGGATCACGCAGCCCTACCGTGTGGCCGGGCGCCGTGCCCCGGCCCCGGCGACCCAGCTCGACGGGGCGTGGCTGGCCGCCCTCGCGACGCTGACCCGACCGGTACGGGCGACGGCCCTGTCCCGCCTGCCGCTGATCGTCGGCGGCCGGTCCAGCGGGGCCAGGGTGGCCTGCCGCACGGCGGGGTCGGCGGGCGCCCAGGGCATCGTGGCTCTGGCCTTTCCGCTGCACCCGCCGGGCCGGCCCGAGCGGTCCCGGGCCGACGAGCTGCTCACCGGGCTGCCGACACTCGTGGTCAACGGCGACCGCGATCCCTTCGGGGTACCGGACGCGGCACCTGGTATCGAGGTTTGTCTGCGCCACGGGCAGCGGCATGATCTGCGGGCCGACCCGTCCGGTACCGGCGCCGCCGTGGTCGAGTGGCTGGGGCGTCACGGCTGGGCCTGATCGTCGTTGGATCAGACGGAAAGCCCGAAAACAACGAGGTTGTTCCGTTAGGCGACGCCAGTGTCGGTTCGTCGCCAACTCCCAGGCCCTTCCCGGTCCCGGACCGCCCCGGGACCGGGAATGCGCCCCCGATGTCGGGATGTTCAACCACCGGATGATGCATGGCTCGTGCGTCGGTGGAAAGGACTCCCTTGACCAGTAACAGCCGTCTGCTGGACGCGGACCAGGCCCGCCTGGTGCGCCGCCTGCTGTACGCCCCTGAGTGGCCCGTCCACCCGGACCTCGGCGCCGGGGTCGGATCGCCGGGGTCGGCGCTCGGCGTATCCTCGGCGGGACAGCCAAGGGGGTCGGAGCGGTTGGCACAGGCCGAACGGACGGATGAACGGCGGCTCCGCTTCGAGCGGGACGCGATGCCCTTCATCGATCAGCTCTACGCTGCCGCCCTGCGGATGACCCGCAACCCGGCCGACGCGGAGGACCTGGTCCAGGAGACCTACCTCAAGGCCTTCGCCGCCTTCCACCAGTTCGAGGAGGGCACCAACCTCAAGGCGTGGCTGTACCGGATCCTGACCAACACGTACATCAACTCGTACCGCAAGCGGCAGCGGCAGCCGGTACAGGCGCCGACCGACGAGATCACCGACTGGCAGCTGGCCGCGGCGGAGTCGCACACCTCCTCGGGTCTGCGCTCGGCCGAGACGGAGGCGCTGGACCGGCTGCCGGACGGGGACATCAAGGAGGCGCTGCAGGCGCTCCCCGAGGACTTCCGGCTCGCCGTGTACCTGGCCGACGTGGAGGGCTTCTCGTACAAGGAGATCGCCGACATCATGGACACCCCGATCGGTACCGTGATGTCGCGCCTGCACCGCGGCCGGCGGAACCTGCGCCGCCTGCTGGAGGGTTACGCTGCCGAGCGTGGGTTCACCCGGGGCGCCGCCGAGCTGCCCGAGAGCGCCCCGGTCGGTCGGGAGGTATGAGCCGTGAGCTGTGGTGAGCACCACGAGACCGACTGCCGCGAGGTGCTCGCGGAGGTCTACCTGTACCTCGACCTGGAGTGCGACGACTCGCGGCGCCGGGTGATCAGCGTGCACCTGGACGAGTGCTCGCCGTGCCTGCGCGAGTACGGCATCGAGCAGGAGGTCAAGGCGCTGGTCGCGCGCTGTTGCGGCGACG
>CAZYCD010000240.1:0-7324 GCA_964645345.1 uncultured Micromonosporaceae bacterium | reverse complement strand
CGATCGTGTTGCGCCGCCGGCTCGGCATCTTCCGCATGTCCTTTGTGGACGCTCCACGGCCGCCGGAGATGTCGGTACCGGTGACGACCGCGAGCTGGGAGGCTTCGTCGACGAAGCCGACCTCCAGCGGGCCGGTGGTGACCACGACGGTACCGGCGGGCGGCGCGTCGGGCACACCGTCCACAAGGGACACTCCGAGGCCGGCGTCGCGCAGTACCTCGGCGGAGCGCTGCGCCGGTCCGTGCCCCGGGAACACCAGCGCGACCCGCCAGCCGTCGCCGGACCAGCGCTTCAGGTCGTCGAGTACCCGCCCGGTGTCGCCGTGGTACAGCGGCACCGGAGCGGCCGACAGGGCCAGCGTTCGGCCGAGGTCGGGGGTGACCGTCACCTCGGGCAGCGGGTCGTCCCACGGCTGCACCTCGGGGACCGCGCCTGCGGGCTCCGCGACGCCGAACGGCGAGACCGACCACCAGAGCTGGCCGAGCGCGTCGGCCGCGGCCCGGACATCGGCGAGGCTGCGGAACGCCGCCGCGCCCAGGTCGATCGGCGCGCGACCGCCCACCGCCGCCGCGGCCCAGCTCGCCTCGAGGAACTCCGCGCTGGTGCGGACCAGGTCGTGGGCGCGGGCGCGGATGCGCTCCGGGTCGCAGACCAGCAGGACGGTACCGATCGGCATCTCGTGCAGGAGCAGGTGCATCTCCCCGGGTACCAGCGCCGGAGCCAGCGACTCCATGCCCTCCACCGGGATGCCCTCGGCCAGCTTGTCCAGGATCTCGGCCAGCGCGGGCTGCTCCTGCGCCAGTTCGGCGGCCCGCGCCCGGACGGCCGGGGTGAGCAGCAGCTCCCGGCACGGTGGCGCCCAGAGCCGCTCGGCCGCCTCGAGGGTCCGCTGGTCGGCGACCGCGAACGTGCGGATCTCCTCGATGTCGTCGCCCCAGAACTCCACCCGCAGCGGGTGCTCCTCGGTCGGCGGGAAGACGTCGAGGATGCCGCCGCGTACCGCGAACTCACCGCGCTTCTCCACCAGGTCCACGCGGGCGTACGCGATGTCGGCCAGCCGGCGTACCACGTCCTCCAGGTCGGCCGTACCGCCCACCCGCAGCTCGACCGGTTCGAGATCGCCGAGCCCGCGCAGCTGGGGCTGGAGTACCGAGCGGACCGGCGCGACCACGACCCGCACCGGCCCCCGCTCGTCCGGGTGGGCCAGCCGGCGCAGCACGGCCAGCCGCCGGCCGACGGTGTCCGAGCGCGGCGACAGGCGCTCGTGGGGCAGCGTCTCCCAGGCCGGGTACACGGCGACCGAGTCGGCCGGCAGCAGCCCGTCCAGGGCGGCGGCGAGGTCGTCGGCCTCTCGCGAGGTGGCGGTGACGGCCAGTACCGGCCGCCCGGCGCCCAGCGGGCCGTCCTGCGCCAGTGCGGCGATCACGAACGGCCGCAGCGCGGGCGGTGCGGTCAGGTCGAGCTGCTCCGCGCCGGGGCCGCCGTCCCGGGCGAGGTCGCGGGCGGCGGTCAAGGCGGGATCGGCGAGAGCGGAGGCGAGCAGACCCAGAAGCTTCACAACTGTCACTTTCCGTAGTCACGGGCACGCGACAAGGCCCCTCGCCCGGCGCGGAGGAGGGGTACCCGACCAGCCTACTCGTCCGGGCGGCGTGACCAGCGTCGCGGCGACTAGCGCCGGAAGGACCCGATAGCATGCGGATACGGACGACGCGGTCCTGGAGGCAGTCAGTTTCCGAAGGAGCGCAATGCAGCCCGTCAAGCCCGATCCAGATGCCGCCCTCCGCGCCGACATCCGCCGCCTGGGCGTGATCCTCGGCCGTACCCTGGTCCGCCAGGAGGGCCAGGCGCTGCTCGACCTCGTCGAGGAGGTCCGCGCGCTGGTCCGCTCGGACGCCGCCGAGGCCGCTCGCCGGCTGGCCGCGGTCGACGTGGGTACCGGCACCAAGCTGGCCCGAGCCTTCTCCACCTACTTCCACCTGGCCAACATCACCGAACAGGTGCACCGGGCCCGGGAGCTGCGCCGACAGCGCGCCCGCACCGGCGGCTGGCTGGACCAGGCCGCCCGGCTGATCTCCGAGCGCGGGGTACCGGCCGACGAGGTGGCGGCGGCGGCCCGGCGGCTGGCGATCCGCCCAGTGTTCACGGCGCACCCCACCGAGGCCGCCCGCCGGTCGATCCTGTCCAAGCTGCGCGGCGTGGCCGACCAGCTGGAGGCCGAGGCGGCGCAGGAGGCCATGTTCGGCAGCGCCGAAGACGCTGGTAGAACGCTGACTGAGGCCGGCTCAGCAGGCGTCGCCGGCCGCGGCGCCCCGGACCGCAACTCGGTCGCCACCGATCGCCGGCTGGCCGAGCTGATCGACCTGCTGTGGCAGACCGACGAGCTGCGGCTGGACCGCCCGGAGCCGACCGACGAGGCGCGCAACGCCATCTACTACCTGACCGACCTCTATGCCGAGGCCGCGCCCCAGGTACTCACCGACCTCGCCGACACCCTCCGCGAGCTGGGCGTGGAGACCGCGCCGACCGCCCGCCCGCTGACCTTCGGCTCGTGGATCGGCGGCGACCGGGACGGCAACCCGTACGTGACGCCGGCGGTCACCCGGGACGTGCTGATGATCCAGCACGAGCACGGCATCCGGGCCGCCGAGGCGGTGATCAACGACCTGATCAACGACGTGTCGGTCTCCCGCCGGCTGCGCGGGGTGTCGCTGGACCTGTCCGCAAGCCTCGCCGCCGACCTAGAGCACCTGCCCGAGCTGGCCGCCCGGTTCCGCCGGGTCAACGCCGAGGAGCCGTACCGGCTCAAGGCGCGGTGCATCCGGGTGAAGCTGGAGAACACCCGCGCGCGGCTGGCCGCACAGGGCCCGCACGTACCCGGCCGGGACTACCGTGGCTCGGCCGAGCTGATCGCCGACTTGGAGCTGATGCGCGCGTCGCTGGCCCGCAACGCCGGCCAGCTCACCGCCACCGGCCGGCTGGCCGAGGCGATCCGCGTCATCTCCGCGTTCGGGCTGCACCTGGCCACCCTTGACGTGCGCGAGCACGCCGAGGCGCACCACGCGGTACTGGCGCAGCTGTTCCACCGGGTCGGCGAGGTCGCCAACTACGGCGCCCTCGACCGGGCGAAGCGCACCGAACTGCTGGCCGCCGAGCTGTCCGGCCGGCGCCCATTGTCCGGTGTGGACACTGCGCTCAGCGACTCGTCCCGCAAGACCTTCGAGGTGTTCCGCACCATCCGCGAGGCGCAGAACCGGTTCGGCCCGGAGGTCATCGAGTCCTACATCATCTCGATGACCCTCGGCGTGGACGACGTCCTCGCCGCAGTGCTGCTGGCTCGCGAGGCGGGCCTCGTGGACGTCCACAGTGGACACGCGCGGATCGGCTTCGTACCGCTGCTCGAGACCCCTGCCGAATTGGACGCGGGCGGCGACATCCTCGACGAACTGCTGTCCCTGCCGGCCTACCGGGCCCTGGTGCGCGCCCGGGGTGACCTGCAGGAGGTCATGCTCGGGTACTCGGACTCCAACAAGGAGGCCGGCATCACCACCTCTCAGTGGTCGATCCACCGGGCACAGCGGGCGCTGCGCGACGTGGCCGCCAAGCACGGCGTGCGGCTGCGGCTGTTCCACGGCCGGGGCGGCACGGTCGGCCGGGGCGGCGGCCCAACCCACGAGGCGATCCTGGCCCAGCCGTTCGGCACGCTCGACGGCGCGATCAAGGTGACCGAGCAGGGCGAGGTCATCTCCGACAAGTACACGCTGCCGGCGCTGGCCCGGGAGAACCTGGAGCTGACCGTCGCGGCGGTCCTGCAGGCCACCCTGCTGCACACCACCCCGCGCCAGCCGGCCGAGGACCTGGCGACCTGGGACTCGACCATGGACACCGTCTCCGGCGCCGCCTTCACCGCGTACCGGGGGCTGGTGGAGGACCCGCGGCTGCCCGCCTACTTCTGGGCGGCCACCCCGACCGAACTGCTCGGTGCGCTCAACATCGGCTCGCGGCCGGCGAAGCGGCCCGACTCGGGGGCTGGGCTGTCCGGGCTGCGGGCGATCCCGTGGGTGTTCGGCTGGACGCAGACGAGGCAGATCGTGCCCGGCTGGTTCGGGGTGGGTACCGGCCTGGCCGCGGCGCGGGAGGCGGGACTGGGCCCGGTACTGGCGGACATGTACGGCCGCTGGCAGTTCTTCCAGACGTTCCTGTCGAACGTCGAGATGATGCTGACCAAGACCGACCTGTCAATCGCGGCGCGGTACGTCGAGACGCTGGTACCCGAGGACCTGCGCCCCATCTTCTCGATCATCGAGGAGGAGTACCGGCGGACCGTGGCCGAGGTACTGGCGATCACCGGCGAGGCCGGCCTGCTGCAGCGGCAGGAGGTGCTGGGCCGCACCCTCGCGGTCCGCGACACCTACCTCGAACCGCTGCACCACCTGCAGGTCGCGCTGCTGGCGCAGTACCGCGCCGGCCGCATGTCGCCGGGTTCGGTGCGCCCGACGGCGACCGACCCGACGCTGGAGCGCGCCCTGCTGACCACCATCAACGGGATCGCGGCCGGCCTTCGCAACACGGGCTGAGCGTCAGAGGATCGCCGCGTCCAGGGCGATCTCCTCGATCAGCGGGTCCGGCTCGCCGCCCTCCACGTCGGCGAACGTGCGCGCCTCGCGGTCCACGGGCTCGGACGGTCCGGGCGTCACGACGACTGTCTCGATCGGACTGGTCAGCTGCCTCAGCATGAGCCTCCCCTTCTGCAGACTGAGCCGGTTAGTACCCCCTGAATCCGTTTTTACACGTGATGGCCGTCTCATCGCCAATCGCGAACGTGCCAAGCTGGGCGCGCCGGTACCCCGGCTCGACCCGGGCGGAGCCTTTTGCAAGACTGTCTCGTCGGCTGGTGAGGGGATGTGCATGAGCGGTTGGGTGTTGCCCGACGCGGTGCTTCGCGACGCACCTGTCTACGCGCCCCGGCCGTTCGAGCTGGCCGACCTGGAGCTGCTGCTGTCCGGCGCCTACACGCCGCTGACCGGCTTCCACGTCCGTACCGAACTGACCAGCCTGTCCCGGCGCGGCCGGCTGCCCGACGGCACGCCCTGGCCGGTACCGGTCACCCTCGAGGTACCGACGACGGTCGTGAGTGGACTGGATACGACCAACCCGCTGCGCCGGGTTATCGTGCTCACCGACCCCGAGGGCGCCCCGGTGGCGGCGGTCGACGCGGTCGACGTCTGGCCGGTACGGGACGGCTGGTCCGGAGTCGGCGGGCCGGTGCGGCGCATCGGTGACGGCGGGCACGGGCCGTTCCGGCGGCTGCGCCGCACGCCCGACGAGGTGCGGTCGCTGCTGCCGCCGGGCCGGGTACTCGGCGTGATCACGGACCGGCCGCTGCACCGGCCGCAACTGGCCCAGATCGCGCATGCCGGCCGTACCCTCGCCGGGCACCTGCTGGTACTCATCCCGGTGGCCACGCCGACACCGGACGGCCTACCGCCCGAGGGCCTGGTCCGCAGCGTCCTGGCCGCCCGCGACCGGATGCCACCGGCGACCGTGGTCGCGGTACCGCTGGCCAGCCACCGCGACGAGATCCGCGACGCCCTGCTGCGGGCCCGGGTGGCCGCGGCGTACGGCGTGACCCACCTGCTGTCGACCGGCGAGACGATGCTCTCCGGCGGCGGCCCGCGCGTCCTCATCCCCCGCGAGCTGGCCTACGACAGCCGGGACGGCCAGTGGCGCGGCCGCGACGACATCCCGCCGCGGTTCCGCCGGCTCGCGCTGTCGGCCGAGGAGATCGACGACCTCCTGGACCGGGGCAGCCCGCTGCCCGAGTGGCATACGCCGCCGGCCGTGGCCAGGCAGCTGGCCCGGGACCGGCCGCCGCGGCGTACCCGGGGCCTGGTCGTGCTCCTCACCGGGCTGTCCGGCTCGGGAAAGTCGACCATCGCGCGGGGCGTGGCCGACGCGCTCCTGGAGTCCGGCGAGCGCACCGTCACGCTGCTCGACGGCGACGTGGTACGCCGCGAGCTGTCCGCCGGCCTGACCTTCAGCAAGGTCGACCGGGATCTGAACATCCGCCGGATCGGCTGGGTCGCCGCCGAGGTCGCCCGGCACGGCGGGCTGGCGCTGTGCTGCCCCATCGCGCCCTACGCCGCGGCCCGGGCCATGGCCCGGCAGTTCGCCAGGGAGGCGGGCGCCGGCTTCGTGCTGGTGCACGTGGCGACGCCGCTGCCGGTCTGCGAGGCGCGCGACCGCAAGGGTTTGTACGCGAGAGCGCGGGCGGGTGAGATCACCGGGATGACCGGGATCGACGACCCGTACGAAGTGCCGACCGACGCGGACCTGACGGTGGACACCTCGGAGTTGACCGTCGACGCGGCGGTCAACCTCGTGCTGGCCCACCTGGCCCGCGACGGCTGGATCGACCCCCGGCGCGCGCCCCGCTAGCTGACCTACAGATCCTGGAGGATGCGCAGGGCGCGGGACACCTGGCGCATTGTCGCCGTGTCGGCCACCTCGACCCGGTCGGTGAACCAGCGCTTCATCGGCGACGACAGCCGGTCGGGCATGATGACGTAGTCGCCGCACTCGACCGCCAGCGGCGAGTCGCGCAGCCGGTCCTTCTCCACCACCTCGGCGACCAGCACCACGGGGACGTCCGTGCCGTTGTAGACGTCCGAGCTGATCACCAGGCCGAGCCGCTCCCGGGCACCGGCGATGAGCCAGATCTCACCGCGTTGCACGCCGCTCCGCACCCGGGTAGAGCTCCGCGTCCACCATGGCTATCTCGCGCTCGTCCGCCAGCGCCGCGGCCTCGTCGTCCAGGCCCGCCCGGAGGACGGCGGCGGCGTGGGCCGTGAAGATCTCCCGGTCGCTGCGTTCGCGGGCGGCACGGTCGATCCACGCCGACAGCGAGACGCCGTCCCGCTGGGCCCAGTGCCTGGCCTCCGCGATCGTCTCGTCCGAGAAGGACAGAGTCACCTTCGCAGTCATACCGGCAAGCATACCAGCGGGCCGACCGGTGTTCATCCTCGTGTTTCCGGGCACGGAGTGCGGGGGACCCGGCGCTCCGGGTCCCCCGCAGGGAAGGGACGGGCAGGCTATTCGCGGCTGGCACCGCGCGGTTGTTCATCCTGCCCAACGAGCGAGCCCCGGCCGGAGTTCCGGCCGGGGCTCGGTTACATCGATGGTCAGGCAGCCAACTTCTTCGCGAGGTTGCTGTCCAACGCGTTCATGAACTCGTCCGTCGACAGCCACGGCGCGTCCGGCGCGATCAGCAGGGCGAGGTCCTTGGTCATCTGGCCGCCCTCGACGGTCTCGATGCAGACCTGCTCCA
>CAZYCD010000239.1:0-7341 GCA_964645345.1 uncultured Micromonosporaceae bacterium | reverse complement strand
GCTGCTTGCCGAGCAGGGGGATGTGGCGGGGGCGCGGGCGGCCTTCCAGCTGGCGGTCGACTCCGGCCACGCCGAGGCGGCGCCGGCGGCGGCCCGCAACCTGGGGGTGCTGCTTGCCAACCAGGGGGATGTGGCGGGGGCGCGGGCGGCTTTCCAGTTGGCGATCGACCCCGGTCACGGGAAGGGGCGCGCCGAAACAGCCGCTCAACCTAGGGCCGCTGCAGCAGTACACCACTGAACGGAGATGGAACGGCATTGCCCTCTCAACTACGACGGCGCTGAGTACTGGTTTGTCGGTCGTGTGATCGGCTCCCCAGCCGATGCGGGGCAGGAATCGGCGGCCCGTCGGGTCAAGACGCAGCGCCCACAGGGCGTCAGCCCGATGCGTTGGTGTTCGTCGGTCCGCTGCTGAGCGCCTGGACCGACGTGGCCGGGGCGTGCGCGAACCACGGAGTTGTCCTGCCGTCGCTGGCGACCCGCCTGACTGACTGGGTGGGCGCGGCGCATCCAGCGGTGTCGGGTCCTGCGGGTGGCGGCAGTGTGGGCTCAAACTGCGACGGGCCGACTGTTCGGTCAGGTGCGGGTCGGTACGGTGAGTTCGAGGTTGGTCAGGGTCAGGGCGGCGGGTTGGTTGTCGGCGCGCCAGGTCGGTGTGTCGTTCTGGGTCAGTTCGAGGGTGAGTTGGTGGCCGGGCAGTAGCTGCCATGCGGTCGGCCATAGTTCGACGTTGATCTGCTGCTGCTGCGCGGGGGTGCCGGTGATGCGGTAGACGGCCCTGGTGATCAGGGTCTGGGTGCCGGTGGCCGGTTCGAGGTCGAACAGTCGGGCGGCGAGTTCGGCGTTGGTGCCGGTTGGTGTTGCGGTGACGTGCAGGTGTGGGGCGCCCAGCAGGGTGGCGGGGGTTGGGGGGTGGAAGGTCCACGCTGCCACGCCGGGGTCGTTGCCGGCGTGGGTGGTGCGGCAGCCGTGGTTGGCGATGGGGTCGAGCGCCGCTGATTCGGGCCCGGCGACGGGAGCGTTGACGGTGGTGGCGTTCGCCGCGTCGTGGAAACTCCACGCTCCGGTGGCCAGTTGGGCGAGGGTGTTGGCGGGGTAGACGGTGGTGTCCTGGCCGGCCAGGCACGGCACGGTGCTGACACTGAACCTCGCTGTGGTGGGTTGGGTGCCGACGAGCATCTGGGACAGCCAGGTGTTCGCGGCGGTGTTGGCCAGTTGCCAGGTGGCGGGTGGGTTGTCGGCGTAGGAGTGGCCGAGGTCGCCGAAGAAGGCCCAGGCGGGGTAAGCGGGTTGCGCGGCCTGGAGTTTGGTGAGCATCTGGGTGGCCTGCATGCCGGGGAACAGTGGGTCGGTCAGGCCCTGGATGTCGAAGACAGGTATCTGGTGGGGTGCGGCGGGAACCGGCAGGTAGTAGGCCGAGCGGAACCGCTGCAGCTGCTGGATGGCCTGGCCGACGATGGGGTTGGTCTCGTAGGGTTCGCCGGTGTTGAATGCGGCGAACCAGCCGGGCAGGTCCGCGCTCGGATCACTCACGGCGTACTGGGCGGTGCTCTGGCCCAGGGTGTACAGGCCGGTGACGTAGGACTGCTTGGCGACGCCGATAGGGTCCTCGTGCGGCCCGTCTGCCGGGCCGTCCGGCAGTCCGTCCGAGGCGCGGCCGTTGTCGACCATGGCCTGGGCGAGGTCGGTCCACGGGTAGTGCGGCACGGCGGCGGCCAGCCGGATCGGCACGCCTCGGGGTGAGGTCCATGGGCGGGTGGTGCCGTCGGGCTGCAGCACCTGGTCCTGGGCCATGGCCAGCAGCCAGGACTGTCCGCCGCCGTAGGAGTCGCCGGTGACCACGACCCGGTCCGGTACCGCAACGTGCGCGTCGACGAGCAGCCCGGTCAGGTACTGCGTGTCGCGGATCTC
Source organism: uncultured Micromonosporaceae bacterium (assembly GCA_964645345.1). Lineage (GTDB taxonomy): Bacteria > Actinomycetota > Actinomycetes > Mycobacteriales > Micromonosporaceae > Rugosimonospora. Next base: position 5,433 of record CAZYCD010000239.1, on the reverse strand, counting down.
CCAGCGTCGGTCGGACAGGTGCGTCCAGCTGGCCTTGCCGCTGCAGGCGGGGTCGGTGGCGTAGGTGTAGCCGTGCGTCGGGTCCTGGCCGCAGGACCGGCCGAACCCGCGGGCGGTGTAGTTGAGCACGGCGAACCCGCGGCTGGCGAACCAGGCGTTGTTCCAGTCCCAGGTGTTCGTCCCGTTGCCCTGCGGCGAGGTGGACTCCAGGTCCGTCTTCGAGCCGCCCCAGCCGTGCAGCATGACCATCAGCGGCAGCGGCCCGTTCACCCCGACCGGGATGGAGACGTCGGTGTCCAGCGGGGTGGTGTCGAAACTGCGCAGCCGCCCGGAGCACACGATGTACGCCGCACCGTCGGTGGGTGTGACCGTCTGGGATCGGGTCAGCCCGAGTGGGCAACCGTCGGCGGCGGCGTGTGCGCCGGTCGCCGCGACGAGCGCGGCACAGGCCACGGCGACCGCGGCGAGGACGACGCCAACGCGGCCGGTGGTGTCCCGTGGGATACGTGTGATCATCTCGTCACCTGCCCGTCGACGCCCGCGGACGTGCCATGTGTGTCTATCGCGGACCCGGCCCCTGGCGTTACCCGCGCGTCTTCAGACGGCCGCCGGCATGCACCTGCCGGAAAGCATTCGCGTGGGGCGGCGCCGCGCTGGCAGTTCCGTGCTACAGCGGGGGAGGATGCCCGGCGCTCGGCCGGGTCCATCGGCGGCGGCTACGCCCAGCGGCGCGGCGGCGGCGACATCCGAGCGTCCACAGTGGACCCGGCACGCGGGGCGGGCACGACCAGCAACCGCGCCAGGCGCAGGAGTCGGGGAAGGGAGCGCGGGCAGCGGGGGCGAGGACGTGCCCACCGTTGGGCGGATCCGCGGGCGGGTGTGGAGTTGCCGGCGGCTCGGTACGGTGCGGGCGTGGTGCTGCTACGGGTGGTGCCGATCCTCAGCCTCGTGTCGGCGCTGGCCGGTCCAGCGGTGGCGGGCTCACCGTCGCCGGCCGGTGGCATTTCGCCGGTGTTGACGTCCATGCCGTTCGGCGCGTCTGCCGGGCAGCCGGTCACCCACACGGTAAGCCTGTCGGGCACCGGTGCGGCCACCGCGGTGCGGGTCACCTTCACTACGACGGTGGACCTGGACGGTGTCACGGCGACCGCGAGCCAAGGCGGATGCCCGGTCGTCACCACGATCAGGGTGGTCTGTGAGTTCGGCGACGTGGACCTAGAGCCAGGGGCGGCGGCGCCGACGATGACGATCTCCGGCACGGTGCGTCCCGGTACCGCGGCGGGAACGCTGGTGCAGAACGTCGTCGCCGTCAGTACGCAGGGCCGTGACGGCGACCCGGCCACAGACGTGGTGAGCAACGCCTACCTGGCGGCAGCGGGCGACGCGGCATCGCCGGCCACGCCGGGCGGTGATGCGTCGCGTCCACCCCGGGACCCCAGCCGCGAGCAGGCGAGCGCGCTATCGACGGTGGGTGCCGCGATGGTCGTGTTCGGGCTGACCGCATCGGGGCTCATCCTCTGGCGGCGACGCCGTGGACCATGACGCACTGCTGACAGGTGCAACTCCGGCGAGGCCCGCGCCGATAGACGAACCAGGACCCGTGTTGAACAACGTGCTCCCGGGAGGTTCGCGATGAGCCGTCCACATTGGCACAGGTATGTGGCGTTGGGCATGGCCGTGACCGCCGGGCTGGTCGCGGCCGTCGGCACCGCCGCGGGCGCCGCTGCGGTGCCCGGCCGGTCCGGGCTGGACGGGCTGCCGCAACCGGTCACCTCTGTGCTGTCCGCCCTGCCGCCGGTGCCGAGCCTGCCGCCGTTACCGAGCCTGACACCATCCTGGTTGCCACGGTGTGATTCATCCCCTGAGTGAGGTCTGCGCCGTCACCGGCTGGCGCCCGCCCTATTAGGCGACGACCCGGACGCGCGACGGGACCTCCGAGACTCCGAGCCCGTCCTCGCCTCCATCACTGCGCAGGACTGAGCCGCACCGACTCATCAGGGCGTGCATGCATGTTTGCAGGTCGCGGCCGTGCCGCTGAAGGTGTCTGGTTCAGGTCCTGCCGCGCCCAATCCCTTGCCGTGAACCGGTCGACAGCCGGCACCGCGTGCCAACCCATGATCCGGTGCGGGTGTAACGCGGCGGTGTGTGGCGGCGCCTTCTTTACGGCTGCCTGCCCGCATCGTGGCCACCCTGGAGGCGTCGTGAACCGGTCCAACGTCGGCCCGCACCCGGGCCGGTCGTGGGGGCTGAACTCTTCCCGGCCGATCCGCACCGATAAGACTCCTGCCACGCCCTCCCGCATGCACGTGCATCGGCACTTGCACTGGCCGCCGATAACATGAAAGATATCAATGCAAGTCCCCGCTTCTGACCTGGTTCGGCGAGTCGGGCGGTTTCTGCCCGGACGGAAGGTCGGTGGTCAAGCGGAGCGGGCGGCTGCACATGGGGGAGGGGCGGCAATGGTGAGCGTGACCGCCGTCGTGGCCGGTCCGGCACGTAGGGCAGCCGCTGATCTGGGGACGTGCCACGGAGCGCACGACGCCGATCTGAAATGCACCGGGAATGACGCCGGCAGCGCGGGCGCCACGCTCGCCTGTGCGAATCGGGCGGGCCTTTGCGGCCCTGCTCAAGCAGTGACAGTGCTAGAACGCCGGAGGTTGTCCATGGGTCTCGCCCAGAACGCGCTCGACCAACTGGACGCGGCACAGCTCGCGCTCGACACGCATCCGCGTCTGCCGGACGGGCGGTGTGGCGGTTGCGGCGGTTTCGACTGCCGGACGTACGCGGCCGCGCAGTCGGTGTTCGCCCAGTACGGCCGACTGCCCAGGCGCCGTGCCAGCTGAGAGCACCGCCGGCGCACGGTAGTAGCCGGACATGCCTCGACGAGGCCCTCCTGTCCCAAACCCTCGAATCCGGCCTCAATGGTCGCCAACGAGGCGAAGGACCCGGGTGACGTGTCAACTAAAGCGGACCTGAAGCGTCAAGCCGAATACGGCAGTCGGCGCGCCGGTCGGTGTCTGGCTCGGGCTGCCGTGCCCGCCGTCGCGGCCTGTCCTGGATGGGCTTCTGCCTGCTCACCGTCGTGTTCGTTGTCCTCGGCATCTACACCCTGGCTGCTCCAAGAGCCGCAACGGGTCCGGCTGTAACCAGGGACCCCGAACTGTCCGTGCCGGTCACAACCGGCATCAGGGTTCAGGGCGCCTCCTTGGCGGTGAGCAGGTCGTACAGTCCGGTCTGCCGTAGCTGCCGCGCGATGAACGGGTTGGCTCGGCGGACGCGGTAGGGCACGCCGAGCCGGCGGGCGGCGTTGTAGCCGGCCGCCAACGCCCCGATGCCGACGGAATCGATGAACGTGACGCGTACAGAAGGTCGACGATGATGGCGGCAGGTCGTTGTCGGCCGGCGCCGACCAGGACCTGGCGCAGCCGTACCTTGTGGCCTCAGTACTGGTCTCAATAACCGCTGTTGGGACGGGAAAGCTGGATCGTGCAAGGCGGTACTCGAGATCCGCGGCGAGATCGACGCTGCCAACGCCGACCGGTCAAGCACTACTACGGGACGGGCGGTGAGGTCAGGCAGGGTCCGCTTTCCGTTGGCCCGGCTGGTTCTGGTTGTGTCGGAGGGCTTCTTCGAGTTGGTCTTCGAGAATGATGATCCGGCAGGCGGCTTCCAGGGCGGTGCCTTGCTCGACCATCGCCCGGGCCCGTGCGGCGAGGCGCAACTGGTAGCGGGAGTAGCGGCGGTGGCCGCCGGCCGACCGGAACGGGTTGATCAGCTTCGCCTCGTCGAGGCGACGCAGGAAGTCCTGCGAGGCGCCGGTGATCTCCGCGGCGCGGCCCATCGTGTAGGCGGGGTAGTCCTCGTCGCCGAACATGTCGTCGGGTTGGGCCATACACGTACCTCTCCATGACGAGGGCCCCGGCGCGGGAAGCGCCGGGGCCCGGGGTTACGGGTCAAAAACACCATCGACCGACAGACTGTCGGTTTGTCGTATCCGCACCTGCCGCCCTCGGCGGTCCGAGGTGCGAGGATCGCATAAGCGTGACCGGAGACCACCTCTCGTTCGATGGAAACTGCGGTGTCCGCCCCAGCGCGTTGAGCTGCGTCCTGGAGACGGGCGATCCAACGGTGTTCGGGCCCTCCCTTTCCTCTGCTTCCGGTTTCTGTGGTGCTGGTCGTGCTGCCCGCCGGTGCCGGAGCCCCACGCGACTTCATGGCCCCGTTCACGTGCGGCGGACGTCCTGCCAAGCAGGCCCTGAACCAGCGGTTCACCTGCCTGCCCTGACCTGGAACTACGTCAGGGTCTTCCTTTCCACTTCCACATGCCTTGCCTTGCTGTGTGCGGTGATAAGCACTTCCACCGCTGCGCCGAGCGAGCCACGACATGTGTCCGGGCCCTGCGTAACGCTCGGTCGCCTTCGTCTGCGTCGTCAATAGTCTCTACTGTCAACGAGAGGAACGCTACCCAGCGCCGAAGGGAATGTCTAGCTGTTCGGACCGAGATTTTCTCGGCGGCTGCCTCTGCTTTCAGCATCGGGTCGACGGGTTGACCCGACGGCTCGCGGCAACTGTCGCCCGCGCATCATGCGCGTGGCGCACGCCAACGGGCCGGTGATCCGTCCACGGACCGCCGGCGGGGAGGACTATCCGGCACTTTCCACCTGCTCGTCGTCGACCTGCCCGTCGCCGACGACGCGCCACCCGCGGAACCGCTCTACGTACGGATGGTCGTCGACACCGCCAACGATGATTCCTTCTTGCGCCCGACACGCTCAAGGGCCGGCACGGGCTGGCCCGGGCTGGTCGCTCCGTGATCGCTGGGACATTCGCCACCTCGAACGGAGGCGGCCGGACGCCGCTCTGCAGCAGCGATGTATCGCCAAGGGGCGTGTCGGTTCGATGGCCCTGACAGCGCTGTCGTACATCGACGGGCCTAGGTCAGACAGATTCGGGTCGGGCTCTTTCTTGACCCCGCTTGGGAATTATCGCCGCAATTGTCCACGTTGGAATCGCTAGTCCGTCCCAGGCCCTGCAAGCCCGTTGGACCACCAACCGACCCCGCCACCTCCACGCGGTCGATGACCCACCGTCCCCGAGGGGCATAACCCCGGACCATCGACCCGGTCGGCGGCGGCGGCACAGCCCGCTGCCACGGACCGCGTTCGGAGGCGGGAACGATGACACGAGCAAAGATGATCTTGTGCTCCCATTTTGCTCCAATGTACGGAGCAACAAGACAACAACAGCCCGTTGCCAGAGATCTGGTAACGGGCTAGCTGACCTGCGGAAACTGCTGGTGGGCGATACTGGGATTGAACCAGTGACCTCTTCCGTGTCAGGGAAGCGCTCTCCCGCTGAGCTAATCGCCCCAGGTCTTGCCGAGGTGGAGACGGGATTTGAACCCGTGTAGACGGCTTTGCAGGCCGTTGCCTC